>JAKAQM010000122.1 GCA_021822565.1 Actinomycetes bacterium
TCGGCTGCGCCATCCAACCTGGCCCGTTCCGCTTGTCGTGCCCCTCCACCGGGAACTGAAGCGGGGCACGCTCGCGGGCATCCTTCGCGACGCTGGCATCGACGCCGAGGAGCTACGCCGTCTGCTTTGAGCCTGAGGCTCGGGGCGCTGGCGGCGGGTGGGATGGCACCCACCCCCAGAGACGATCCTCTGCTGCCATCGCGCGCTGGTCCGCCGCCGCTGGACTTTTCCGGGTCCCCTGCTCCACCCGTGGGTCGATAGGCGCAGATCTCGTGCCCATGGACGTGGCGTTGGGACGGTCGGCATCGGCGACGAGCCGGCAATCGACCGCCGTCATCGGAGGTTGCAGCGTCGAGGCGGACAGCACGGTTGTCACGGTGCATATCGACGGGCAGGTGATCGGCCGCAACGCGGACAGGTTGCCGAAGCGGCCGGACGATTGCGGCTACCACGGCCAACGCAGCCGTTGAGCACCGAGGGTCCAGGATCACTGCGGCAGTCATTGCCCCTCGGCCACTGTCACGGGGCGGTGCGAGGAGCCCGACGGCCATCCCGGATGGCCCGGGGCGCCCCACTGGCGCCGAGCGCTCGAGGCCCGCGCAGAGTCCCCTCGGTTGCCGACGTAACGCAGCGCCGCAGCGTGGGCGCGGCACGGTCGAGGCGCTCCGCTCCACGCCAGCAAAGCGACGGGGGGCGTGTGGGCGGGGTTGAACCCACGGACGCCCACGGATGCTCACGGACGGGCATCACGCCAAAGGCGGAATAGGCTCCCAGAGTCAACGCGAGAAGAGCACATCGATGTAAGGTACAGGCACTGACCTGGGCAGATATGACAGCTCTCCCGAAGCATGCCATGGACGTCACGTGCTTTGGGCGCACGAGGTCGGGGGTTCGAATCCCCCCTCCCCGACTCGTCTCGTCGGGTCGTCTCACTTCACGTCGTCTCACCTCGTTCACGCGTCACAGTGGCCTATCTGGGATCCGGCAGCACCTGACAGGGCGACCTCCGGCACGTCGAGGGGCAGGCCTCGGTCCCAGGTCAGCACGCTGCTTTCGCATGGTCAGCGCGACCACGGGTTACCGTGCAACAGATGGTCACCATCACCGGCACCGCGCAGAAGTCCTCGTGGGACCGGGGGGTCCTGCCACCTGTCGAGCAGGTGCGTCCGGGTCTTTGGTCGGTCCCGGTCCCGATCCCGATCAACCCGCTGCGCTACGTCCTGGTCTACGCCTTCGAGCTGTCCGGCGGCGGCGTAGGGCTGGTCGACGCCGGATGGGACACCGATGAAGCCTGGGGCGCCCTCCAAGATGGCCTCGCGGTCTTCGGGGCGAGGCCTGGGGATGTGCGCGCGGTGGTCGTCACCCACGTCCACCCAGACCACTACGGTCTCGCGGACCGCGTCCGCAGGTCCTCCGGTGCGTGGATCGGTCTCCATCCTGCCGACGCTGCGCTGCTGAAGGACGGACCCGCCGGAGCCGAGGGGCTGATCAGGGCGATGCGCGCGCTCCTGGAGCATGCGGGCGTGCCCGAGCACACACTTCCCGATCCGAGCGAGGCATCCACGCAGGCCCACACCCTCCTCTCGATGGCGCAGCCCGACGTCCTCCTGGACGATGCGCAGATGCTCGAGCTTCCGGGCTGGGACCTCCGCGTGATCTGGACTCCGGGGCACTCCCCTGGGCACGTCTGCCTCTACAGCGACGATCAGCGCCTCTTGCTGTCGGGCGACCACGTCCTCCCACGGATCACGCCGAACATCTCCTTCCACTCACCGCAGGTCCCCAATCCGCTCGGCAACTACCTCGAGTCCCTCGCCAGGATGCGAGCGCTCGCACCTGACGAGATCTTGCCTGGCCACGAGTACCGGTTCTCGGACCTGCGGTCGCGCGTCGCCGAGATCGAGCGTCACCACGCAGCGCGCCTCGCCGAGATCGAGCACGCGCTCGACAGGCAACCCGGCTCGACCGCGTGGGAGCTCGCGACCAGCCTCGAATGGTCGCGCCAGTGGGCGGAGCTCTCGGCCTTCATGCGGCGCGCCGCCGGCGGCGAGACGCTCGCCCACGTGGCGCTGCTCGAACGACGTGGCCGCGTCCGGCAGGAGCCAGGGGTGCCCGCTCGCTTCTATCTCGAGGAGGGCTCGCCCCGTTCCCCCGCTGGGCCGCTCTCCGCTGCGATGCCGCCGTGCCCGCCATCCGGAGTTGCCCGTCCTGGCGCACCAGGGCGCGGTGCCTTCTGACTTGCACGATCTTCATCCCGCGCCCCGATGCTCGTGGATGGGTCGCGCGCGTCCGGCTCACCGCGCGCACGGTGTGCCCCGGGAGGGACCAGGGGACCCGGGTAGGCAGCCTCCGCACGCTCGACCAGCACCGACATCTGCCGCCGCAACACGAGGAGCCCCACCACGATCACCACGACCGCCGCCGACGCGAAGCCGACCTCGAACGAGGTGGACGCCTTCGACAGGAATGTCCCCGCGTAGTAGGCCAAGAACGCGTACAGGGCTGCCCAGGCGATGCCTCCTGAGGCGTTGAAGAACAAGAAGCGCCGATACCGCATGCGGGTCGTACCGGCAAGGAATGCCGCGTACGTGCGCAGGACCGAGACGAAGCGACCGAAGAACACGACCGCACCACCTCGACGTTCGAACAGGTAGTGCGCGACCTTGATCTTCGGTTCGTCGAGCCGCACGTAGCGCCCGTAGCGGTAGAGCAGCCGGTATCCGCCTACGTCGCCGATCCAGTACCCCGTGGTGTCGCCCAGGATCGCCGCCGCCGCAGCGACGGCGAAGACCAGGCCGATCGAAAGTGCGTGGGTGGTCCCCGCGTAGGTCGCCGCAGCGATGAGGGCCGTCTCTCCGGGAAGCGGTACGCCGAGGCTCTCGACCGCCACGAGCACGAAGACCGCTCCGTAGCCGTAGACGTGAACGAGGTGTGTGATGTTCACAAGTCCGGCACCGGCATCGTCGGGTCGCTCGGTACCACGGCGGGAGTCTACGGAGCGGACGGCCGGAAGAGCGACAGGACCCCGACCGACCCATGCTCCGGGATCGGTAGCCTGAGCCCACCATGGGGCATGCACTCGCCACGGACCTCTACGAACTGAACATGGCCGCGAGCTACCTGCACCGCGGGATGACCACACGGGCGACCTTCTCGCTCTTCGTGCGAAAGCTGCCTCCCTGTCGCGGGTTCCTGGTCGCCGCAGGCGTCGACGACTGCCTCGACTTCCTAGAGGCCTTCCGCTTCGAGCAAGAGGACCTCGAATGGCTGTCTCTCCACGGCTTCTCCGCCCGAACCGTGGATGCATTTCGCGACATGCGTTTCACCGGTGACGTCGAGGCCGTCGAAGAGGGGAGGATCATCCTCGCCGGAGAGCCGGTGCTCGAGGTCACCGCTCCGCTCCCGGAGGCACAGCTGGTCGAGACCTTCCTCCTGAACCAGATCACTTTCCAGACGGCGATCGCGTCCAAGGCGGTACGGTGCCGTCTCGCCGCCGGACCCATCGATTTGATCGACTTCGCGCTGCGCCGCGTGCACGGGACCGAAGCCGGAATGGCCGTCGCGAAACTCTCGGCGATGGCGGGCTTCGTCGGCACGAGCAACGTCGAAGCGGCACGAAAATTCGGTCTTGCGCCCTCGGGAACGATGGCGCACTCCTATGTCGAGGTTTTCCCCACCGAATCAGCCGCTTTCCGCGCGTTCGTCGAGGACCTTCCACCTCCTTACACCTTCCTCGTCGACACCTACGACACGCTCGCGGGCGTTGCAGCAGCCGCACAGGTCATCGACGAGCTCCATCTCACCGACAACGTGGCCATCCGCCTCGACAGCGGAGACCTCGGCGCGCTCTCACGTGCAGCGCGTGACATGCTGGACGAGCGAGGGCTTGCGCACGTGCGCATCTTCGTGAGCGGTTCGCTCGACGAGTACCGGCTCGAGGACCTCGTCACCGCCGGCGCACCCATCGACGCGGCTGGCGTCGGGACCCGGCTCGGAACGGCGTCGGACGCACCCTACGTGGACTCTGCCTACAAGCTCGTGGAGGTGGGTGGCCGGCCGGTCATGAAGCTGTCGACGGCCAAAGAAACGCTTCCGGGAGCAAAGCAAGTCTGGCGGGCAGAGCAGCTGGACGACGTCCTGGCTTGCCGCGGCGAACCCGGCCCCCGCGGAGCAGAAGCTCTCCTCCAGCCGGCCATGCGGAACGGCCGACGGCTCCGCCCCCGCTCGTCGATCGCCGAAGCCAGGGCTCGGATCGGCTGCGACCTCTCGTGGCTTCGCGACGCCGCCAAAGCGATCCGCACACCTGTGGCACCCGAACCGATCCTTTCCGGTGCGCTGGAGGACCTCGCAGGCGCGACCAGACGTGCTGTGCCCGTTGCCGGTCGCAGCCACGGCCCCCCACCAAGGGCGCGTCGCGGACATTGAGCTCGGGTCGAGTGCTCGCCTGACCGCGTGCCGCGGACTCGCCGTGCGGCTGTCCAGCCGGCCAGCTGGCCGGAGCGTGCAACAGTGGCAACCATGCCGGATGGACCTCCTCCGAGGTACGAGCAAATCGTCGCCGATCTCGCCGCTGCGCTCGCATGCGACCCGAGCGTCACCGGCGACCTCCACGCGCGCGCCGAGGAGCTCGCGGAGGTGTCGGGGATTCGGGCGCTCGCGGAGGCCCTGGCGGTCGCCGAACGTATCCTTCGTGCCGGTGAGGGTTTCCACTCCATCGAGCGGTTCTTCGTCGACGGGAGCGAGGAGCAGCGCTACCTGATCGAGCTGCACCGGCGAGCGTGACCATCGACTCTGCAGCTGCCGTTTCGTGCGTCGAGCCACGTTCAAGGACTTTCGGCTCTGTTCCCGCCCCTCGAGGAGGGCCAATGTTGGGGCATCAGGCGGGACCCCCCTCCGCCTGGTCATATGCAGTCATACGAGAGAGAGGCGGCTTCGCCGCCTCTCTCTCGTTTCGAGCGCCGTCGGAGCGGTCGGCGTCCGACCGGTCCGGATCGTCCCACGCCTCTCGGCGCGTGTCCCCCGCTCCAGGAACGCTTGGCCTCGATCTGGACCTTTGGCCCTTTTCTCACTCGAGCGGAGGGTCCACGCTTGCTCTGGGGCAGGGTGCAAAGGACTGATTTCGATGGGCGCAGAGAATTCCGACATCGCGGCGGTCGACCCCGTGCTCGTGCTGACCGTGGATCCGACGACAACCGTACGCTGTGTCGGGACGCTCGACACGCACGACCACCGGCACTTGGTCGCCGTCATCGAAGAGATGCTTGGCACGCGACCTGACAACGTCACGATCGACATCGAGCAACTGCAAGTGGCAGACACCGTGGCCGCGAACACCCTCACCCGGGTCCAGCGCATGGTGAAGGACTCGGGCGCGACGATGCATTGGCACGGCGTCCGAGCCGATCACCTCCGCAGCGCACCGACGCTCGACTACCCCGCTGGCGGTTCCCTCGGTTCGAGGATCCGGCGTCCCAAAGCGTCCAGAATCCGCACTTCGAGCGTGCTGGTCCAAGGCGCGAACGTCGGCGTTGCCACGAGCTCGGTCGCGGTCTCGTCGGGGCGCGGATGAGAACGGCGATCGCCTGGATCGCTGGAGCCTCGCAGGGTTGGCTGAGCTGTTCCTGAACGGCTCGTCAGCGCGAGGCCTCAGTGCGAGCGGCAGGAGCCAGGACCGGCCCCACGCCACCGGCTCAGCACCTGCATTCCGCAGCCGCTCGACCGGTCGAGCGTCGGCACCACCACCTCACACCCCGGCGAGGAAGAACGAGCCGATCAGGACGGCGAGCACGTAGAGCGTGACGATCGTCATCGGAGGGTCCTTCTCGTAGACGAAGGACAGCACGCCGACCGCCACGCGCAGCACCGGGGTGAGGATCAGGATCAGCACACCGAGCACGACGATCCCGCGCCCTTCTCCCCGGCCGATGGCGTGCCCGAGGGAGGAGAACGTGTGCGGGAACGGCGTGGACCTCGAGGTGAGCTTGCTGTAGGAGAAGTGCCCTCCGACCGACACGTACGAGCCGTGATGGGCGAACATGAGCCCGAGGCCGACGGAGATGACCGCCACGCTCACGACGACGCCGATCCGCAGTACGAGGCTGATCGCCAGCTCGACCTTGCGGATCTTCTCCTCCATCTGGGCCGCTTCTTCCGGACTGAGCTGCCGGCGTTGGCCCGACCGAGCGAGGCCCTCCGAAGGCAGAGCGTCGGAGGGAGGCTGCCGAGGGCCCCCGCCCTCTGCGTGCATGTCGGTCATGGGAAGATCCCCTTCTGGAGCATCTCCAAGGAGATGACGACGAGGACGACGACGAAGACGAGCCGCACGGTCTTGCTGGTCACGCGGCCGAGTACCCGCGCGCCAAAGGTCGCCCCCAACAAGACGCCGGCGGCGACCGGCGCCGCGATGATCGGGTCGATCTGGCCACGGATGAAGTAGACGCCGGCGCTCGCCGCTGCGGTGACCCCGATCATGAAGTTGCTGGTCGCCGAGGACACCTTCATGGGGAGGTGCATGGCGCTGTCCATCGCCGGCACCTTGAGCGCACCTGAGCCGATGCCGAGCAACGCGCTCACCAGCCCGGCCACGTACATGAGCGCGAGCCCGAGCTTCGTGCCGACGACCTTGTAGGGGATCTCGCGGTGCTCAGCGGGGTCATAGTAGGAGCCGTGCAGGTCGAAGTAGTTGGCGATCCGGTCGTTCGAGACGCTTAGGGGCTCGGCAACGTGACGACGCCGGAACGTGGCGAACGACGAGTAGCCGAGAACGAGCCCGAAGAAGATGAACAAGAAGCGGGCAGGCAAGACCGTCGTGAGGTAGGCGCCGCTCACCGCTCCCGTGGTGGTGGCGATCTCGAGGAACATCCCGGCTCGCAGGTTGGTCATCCGCTCCCGGACATAGGCGGCTGCCGCCCCGCTCGACGTGGCGATCACCGAGACGATGCTCGCCCCGATGGCCAGGCGGATGTCCACGTGATAGAGAAGGGTGAGCACCGGGACGATCACCACACCGCCACCGAGCCCGATCAGCGACCCGAGGACCCCCGCCGCCACCGAGATGAGGGCCAAGGAAACCACGAAGTCGAGCGGCGTCACGCACGTATTGTACGAACAATCGGTTATCCGTTGCAACTCGGTCATGCCTGGCGGACCCCGGTCCGGACCCCGACCAAGCTGTTCGAGCTCTCCCCGCTCGCACGCGACGCCGGCGTCGAGGAGGTCGCCGCCCACGACGAGCAGGCCACCGAGCTCGCCCGCTACAAGCTCGGCCGCCTCACGGCCACAGACGAAGACGGCTTCCACCGCGTCGGCTGCCCGGCGGTCGCCGGCAAGCTCCGCTGCCCACTGCGTCCCGCCTCGATGGCCCTCGACTACACCCGTCCCGAGGTCCTCGCCCCGCCCGAGCATCCGCCCACCTGCTGCACCCAGGTCACGATCACCGTGCCACCATCGGTCAACGCCAAGACCCGCCAGAAGCACGACCATCCCTCCAAGGCTTGGCGGCGCTCCTACGCGCGCCGCACCGGCGTCGAGCGCTCGAACGCCCGGATCAAGGATCCCCCCACGATCGACATCGCAAAGGGCTGGTGCCGGCTGATGGGCCTCGTCGGCCCGACGCTCTTCCTCGCCGCGGTGCTCGCGGTCCGCAACCTCGAGATCGTCGACGCCTTCGAGGCACGACGCACCGACAACGAGCGCAGGATCGGCGCAGGCCTCCCGCCACGGACTCGACGGCGACGCACGACGCTCGATGACCTCGTGGCCAGGGCGACCACAAAGTCAGGCGCTACCGGGTCTGGCCTGGGAGGGCACCCGGTACTGGCGCGTGCCGGCTTCGCCCTGCTAGAAGCTGGGGGATGCCAGACCCCTACCTGCAGGCGATTTCGGTTC
>JAKAQM010000123.1 GCA_021822565.1 Actinomycetes bacterium
TCCCGGTGAAGCGACAGCACCATCGCAACTGGCCCCAGCCGACGAAGACCGCGAACGAAGCCGTGGTCGTCGTCGGGGTTCCCGAAAAGGAGGCCATCACCTCGACGACCTAAAGGAAACGGTATTGGGCCTAACCCCGTGTTCACGTCTGGCTGAACCTGCAGGACCGGGACCGTGTCCGGGCAGTCGTGGCAGTCGTCGAAGGGATGCCGGATCGCGCCTAACGCCGGACCGAGCCCTTGCGCTCCCCGGTGCGTCAAGTAGATACTCCCCGAACAATCACAGCGAGGAGTGCGCGACGTACGCGTCCGTAAGCTGCTGAGCCCGTTTCCGGGCCGCCGGCTCCTGGCGTGCGGTTTCCTCCAACAGGGTCTCGGGATCTTTTCCTGCGTGGATCGCGGCTTCCCGGCTCCCGCTCTCGAACCAGCGCTCGAGTTGCACAGTGTCGAGCTCAGGATGGAACTGGACGCCGAGATGCCTCCCGATCGTGAACGCCTGGACCCCCACGTCGTTGGACGCGAGGAGGTGCGCAGACGAGGGCAGGACACAGCGGTCCCCGTGGAATTGGAACCACGGCCCCGGGTCGATCTCGGGATCGTGGGGCGCGATTCGGGGTGCGGGTTCGATGCGCACCCAGCCGATCTCGTAGACCGGTGCGCGCTCCACGTTGCCGCCGAACGCTGCAGAGAGCAGCTGGGCGCCGAAGCAGATTCCAAGAACCGGCAGCGTTGCTCTTTGCAGCCAGGCGAGCTCTGCTGCGATCCAGTCCTTGGCCTCGTAGACGGACGCGTTCGACCCCAGGATGACGAGGTGGTCATAGCTGTCGAGCTTCGGGAGCGGCCCTTCATTGGGGTAGAGGTGGGTCTCGACGGTGGCACCACGCGACTCGAAGGCGTCGCCCACGAGTCCGGGCGAGTCCTCTTCGTGATGGCGGAGCACGAGGACGTGCATCGCGGGCACTGTAGACAAGATCTCGAGTGCTCCCTGCGGGTTGATTGTCGAGTCCGTCGGATTGGTTGGCCACTCGACACCGACCGAGAGGGGGCGACACCTTCCACACCAGCCCAGCTCGGTCATTCTCCGTCGTCATCGCGACGATCGGCGGGTGGTGTATCTCGCGACGTGGCTCGGACGACCGGACACGTCGAGAGACCGTCCGCAGACCACCGCGTATCGGCACCACTGGGCGGCGGTGGCCTGCAGACGTCCTCGGTGACCGTGTGGCCGCACCGATTCGGGTCGGAGAGGTCGACCTGCACTTCGCCGGCTACTACTCCCGCGCCGTCGCAGCTGCAGGTGGGCTGCCAGTCGGGTTGAGCCGGGACACTCCCGTCGATGCTCGCGTGAGCGTCATCGTCGAGAGGGTCGACGGGAACGTACTGAGTGGCGGTGCCGACGTGGACCCCGCCCGCTACGGGCAGGACCGCTTGCCGCAGTGCGGCACAGTCGAGTCGGAACGAGACGCCTGGGAGCTCGCCCTGGTGGAGGCGGCGATGGCCCCTGGCGTTCCGCTCTTCGGGACCTGACGCGGCATCCAGATGCTCAACGTGGCGTTCGGCGCCACCTTGATCCAGCACCTCCAGCACCTCCAGCACATCGGTGCCGCGGCCGGTGGCGGTGCCGCGGCCGGTGGCGGTGCCGCGGCCGGTGGCGGTGCCGTGGGCGGTGCCTTGGGCGGTGGGCCGGTGGGCCGGTGGCGGCGCTGGTGGCGGTGCCGGTGCGGGACACCAGCGCGACGATGTGGCACGCGGGGTCACGGTGCACTCAGGCAGGGGCCGAGGCATCGAAGCGGGCGCTGACGCGATTGCTGAAGCGACGCCGTAGGGGGCGCGGCGATCAACGGTCGTTGAACCCGCCCTCGCCCCCGGCGCCCTCGCCCCCGGCGCCCTCGCCCCCGGCGCCCTCGCCCCCGCCCTCGCCCTCGCCCCCGGCGCCCCTCGACGCGCCACGCCGCCACTCCGCCTCTGCAGCGGAGGCCACGACGTCGGGGTGCAGGCCGGTTGCCGCCGCGACTCGGGCGACGTCGTCAGGCTCGGCCTTCACCCTCGAGATGCCAGCCTTGACGCGCACCGGACGGCCTCGGACGAGAACCTCGTAGAGCGCTCTCGACTCCGGCCAGCGCTCCGCGCGCACTGCTCGGGCGCCGAGGCTGCCCGTCGTGCGGCGGAGGACGTCCGCCAACGCCTCGGCTCGCGCCGCATCGCACAGCACGTGGACGGTATGGCCGGGGCGTCCCTTCTTCATCAGGACCGGGGTGATCCAGGCGTCGAGCGCGCCGGCGTCGAGCAACGCCGCAACCGCCAGGGCGAGCTGCTCGCCGGTCGCGTCGTCGAGGTTGGCCTCGACCACGGTGACCGGCTGCCCTTGGCCCGTGCGCGCCGCAGCCGGCGTGCCGAGCACGACCTGCGTGCAATTCGGAAGCGTGTCGAGCTCTGCCGCCCCTGCCCCGTAGCCCGAGGCGCGCACCGTCATCGCCGGCATCGGGCCGGCCGTGCCAGGTGCCGCCAGCGTGCGTACCAGCGCTGCACCCGTGGGCGTCGTGAGCTCGACCGGCACCGGGCGCCCGTACGTGGGGAACCCCTCTAGGAGCCGGAGGACGGCGGGCGGCGGGTTCGGCAGCGTGCCGTGTGCGGCGCGCACGGTGCCGGTGCCGACCGCCACGGAAGACACCGCAACCGTCTCTACGTCGAGCACCTCGAGTGCCGCAGCGGTCCCCACGACGTCGATGAGCGCATCGTGCCCCCCCACCTCGTGGAAGTGCACGGCGTCGGGGTGCGTGCGGTGCAGCAGGCCCTCGACCTCCGCGAGCGCCGCGAAGGTGGCGAGCGCCCGGTGCTCCACCCGCTCGGGCAGCTTGGCGTCGCGGACCGCTGCGGCGAGCTCCGCGTGAGCGCGCGTGACCTCCCCGTCCCCGCTCGCGCCCCCGTGCCCGCCCACGTGCACGATCGCGCGCGTGCAGGCGATCCCCCCTCGGAGCACTGGCTCGACTCGGAGCTCCCAACCGTGGACGGGCAGGCGCTGGAGCATGGCGAGGACCTCGGCCTCGTCGGCGCCCGCGTCGAGAAGGCTCCCGAGCGCCATGTCACCGGCGATGCCGGCGAAGCAATGGAACCAGGCGATCGTGCCGCTCATTGGAGGGATCGGAGGAGCCGCGCCGCCGCGAACGCTGCGCCGTAGCCGTTGTCGATCCCGACCACGGTGATCCCCGATGCGCACGACGCGAGCATGGCCAAGAGCGCGGTGACCCCCTCGAAGGATGCTCCGTAGCCCACGCTGGTCGGCACTGCAACGACAGGTGCGGCGGTGACGCCACCGACGAGGCTCGCGAGCGCCCCCTCCATGCCGGCGACCACGACCACAGCGTCCGCGTCCTGCAGCTCCTGCACGGAGCCCAACAGCCGGTGCACGCCCGCAACGCCGCAGTCTGCGAGGAGCGTCGGAGAGAAGCCCAGCGCGTCCAGCACGGCGCGGCACTCGTCGGCCACCGGCAGGTCCGCCGTTCCCGCCGTGACCACGAGGACGCGGCCGGGGCGGCGCGGCGCGGGCCGCCACGCAGCGAGCGAGAGGCCGCCCGCCGCGGTGACCGTCGCCTCGCGGTACCCGGCGTCCAACGCGGCTCGCGAGGCTGCGGCGACCTGGTCCGGCGTGGCGCGGGTGAGGAGCACCGGACCCGAGGCAGCGCCGAGCAGCTCCACCACGATCGACGCGCACTGCTCGGGGCTCTTGCCGGGGCCGTAGACGGCCTCGGCGAACCCCTGCCGCAATGCCCGATGATGGTCGACCCGTGCGAAGCCGAGGTCGGCGAAAGGGAGGTGCCGCAGGCGTCTCACGGCCTCGTCGGGGTCGCAGTCCCCTTTCGAGACGTCGACGAGCAGCTGGCGCAGGAGGGGTTCGTCCATCTCGGTTCACTATCCTGCCCTGCCATGTCCTGCCCTGCGTCCCGCCCTCCTTCATCGGTCGCGTTCCTGGGTCCCTTGGGCACCTTCACCGAAGAGGCGCTGCTCACGCAGGTGGACTACGCAGCGGCGGCGCTCGAGCCGATGGGGACCATCGGCGAGGTGCTCGAGGCAGCAAGCTCGGGCAGGGTGGACATCGGCTTCGTGCCGATCGAGAACGCGATCGACGGGGTGGTCCGCGACACCCTGGACGCCCTGATCTTCGACGTCGACCTTCTCATCCAACGAGAGGTGGTCCTCGACGTGCGCCTGCATCTCATGGCGCCGCGAGGGACGGCGATCGGAGACGTTCGCAGGGTCGTCTCGTACCCGGTGGCGCTCGCGCAATGCCGACGCTTCTTCGCCGAGCGACTGCCAGGCATAGAGACGATCGCGGCCAACTCGACGGCGGATGCTGCCCGCCAGCTCGGCGAGCACCCAGACCGGCATGCTGCGGCCATCGCCCCGCGCCTGGCGGCGGATCTCTACGACCTGGTGATCCTCGCCGAGGACGTGGCGGACTTCCAGGGCAACCAGACGCGGTTCGTCGCCGTGGGAGACGCCGGGATCCCGCCGGCGACCGGCCACGATCGTACGACGATCGTCTGCTTCCAGGACGCGGACCGGCCCGGAAGCCTCCACGGCATTCTCGGCCAGTTCGCGGCCCGAGGCATCAACCTGACCCGGCTCGAGTCGCGTCCCACCAAGCAAGGACTCGGCGAGTACTGCTTCGCCATCGACCTTGCGGGGCACGTCGCCGACGAGGTCGTCGCAGACTGCCTGCGAGACTTGCGGGCGAGCCTTGCGGACGTCAAGTTCCTGGGGTCCTATCCGGCGGGCGGCCGGCACGCGCCGGAACGCCGCCGAGAGGCCGACGCCGCGTGGCGAGACGCCGATCGGTGGCTGTCCGGGCTGCGTTCCCAGATCATCGGCGCGGCGGACAACGCTCAGCGCACCAACCGGGACGATTCCAGGTGACGTCCGTGCCCTGGATCGTGGCCGAGGGCACGGAGCAGCACGGTAGGGTCGAAGAGTGATGTCCAGCTCCCCGTCACCCTCCCCGTCAGGCCCCTCGTCGTCGTCCCCGTCCTCGTCCTCCTCGTCGTCGCCCGACCGCGGTCGCCGGCGTGCCCTCCTGCTCGAGAACATCCATCCCGACGGGGTCTCCGTGCTCGAGTCGGCGGGGTTCGAGGTGGAGACGACAAGCCGCTCCCTCGGCGAGGACGAGCTGCGGGAGCGGCTGGCAGACGTCGACGTGATCGGCATCAGATCGCGTACGCACGTGACCGACGCCGTGCTGGACGCGGCCCCCCACCTCCTGGCCGTGGGAGCGTTCTGCATCGGCACCAACCAGATCGATCTGGCGTCCGCCACCCGCCGGGGCATCGCGGTCTTCAATGCGCCGTTCTCGAACACGCGCAGCGTCGTGGAGCTGGCCATCGCCGAGATGATCGCCCTCACCCGGCGCCTGACCGACAAGAACGCGGCGATGCACGCAGGCAAGTGGGACAAGTCGGCGGTGGGGAGCCACGAGATCCGCGGCCGGCGCCTGGGAATCGTGGGCTACGGGAACATCGGCAGCCAGCTGTCGGTCGTTGCGGAGACCCTCGGCATGAGCGTCTTGTTCTACGACACGGCGGACAAGCTCGCCCTCGGCAACGCTCGCTCGTGCGGCACCCTGGAGGAGCTGCTCGAGTCGGTGGACATCGTCACCCTGCACGTGGACGGCAGGCCCGCGAATCGCGAGATGTTCGGCGAGGAGGAGCTCGCCCGCATGCGGCCGGGAAGCCTCTTCCTGAACCTGAGCCGCGGGTTCTTGGTGGACCACTCGGCGCTGCGGGCGCACCTCGTCTCGGGGCATCTCTCCGGAGCTGCGGTCGACGTGTTCCCCCACGAGCCCTCCAGCAGCTCCGAGCCCTTCGTCTCCGAGCTCCAGGGCCTGCCCAACGTCATCTTGACGCCGCACGTCGGCGGGTCGACGGAGGAGGCTCAGCAGGACATCGGCAACTTCGTGGCCAGCAAGCTCGTCCGTTACTTCGGCCAGGGCAACACGTCGCTGAGCGTGAACCTCCCGCCGCTCGACGTCCCCGAGCCCGCCGGACCAAGCCGTCTCCTGTACGTCCACCAGAACGTCCCGGGCGTCCTCGCCGAGATCAACTCGCTGATCGCCGAGCACGGCCTGAACGTCGCAGGAGAGCTGCTCGGCACGCGCGGCGAGGTGGGCTACGTGGTCACCGATCTCTCGGCCGAGCCTCCTGCGGACCTGGTGAAGGCGCTCGAGGCGCTCGAGGTCACCGTGCGCCTACGGGTGGTCTCCCACCCGGCCTGATCGCCAGCGCGCACGAGCCGGCTGGGCGTGCCGGGCACCCGGCTCGCAGCAGCCACCAGCCCCGAGTGGCGGGCGGGCCGGACACGGGGCCCGGAGCAGCCATCAGCTTGGAGCTTGCCCTCGCACCACGACCACGGGGCATGGGGCGTGCGCGGCGCAGTTGAAGCTCACCGAGCCGAGGAAGGCGCCGGCGAGCCCACCGTGGCCCCGGTTCCCCACGACGAGCAGGTCCGCACCCTGTGCTCGATCGACGAGCACCTGCGCGGCCCGGCCTTCGACGACCGCGGTCTCGACCTTCACGGCCGGGTGCTCGCCGAGCACCGCGGTCACCGTCCGGTCGAGTGAGGCACGCAGGGGCGCCAGCGGGTCCGTGCCCGGAGGATTGGACGGGATCCACATGTCCCTGTACGGGTTCTCCCACCCCAGGACGGCCTCGAGGACATCCCCGCGCCGCTCCGCTTCGTCTGCAGCCCAGCGCAGCGCCTCCGTCGAGGAGGCCGACCCGTCCACTCCGACCACGATCCTTCCCATGAGAGCACGATGACCGTTCTGGAACCCGGGCGATAGGGAAATTGGTCACACAAGTGCCGCTCAGCGTGTCGGAAGGGGGTTCACCTCCCAGACCGGCGGTATGTGGGATGGTCCCGGCCTCGTGGGCGCCGACGGTGATCCTCCGGGGTCAGGGGGGGCACCGGCATCGGGTGGAGCAGAGGGACCCGGGAAGGGAGGCGCATGGGTGAAGCGGACCGCCTCCTCGTCCTGCCCCGTCCGCGCCCACATGTCCCTCTCTCGGCGTGCAGCCAGGAGCGCGAGACGCGCTTCTACGACGGAAAGCCGGTCCCGTAGGCTGTTGCGCTCCCGCTCGGCGAGGTCGAGCGCGTCGGCGGCGCGGTCGAGCAGCCGGTCGACGGTGTCGGCCACGTAGCGGTTGGCTGTACGAGAAAGGTTCGGGTGGCGCAGCTCGGACGCGGTGAACGGCTCGCGCCAGGCCTCCGCGTCGATCACCAGCCGGCGTGTGCCCTGGCCGTGCTGGCCGTGCAGCTGACCGTGCACCTCCGCAGATGGAGGTACCGCAGATGGAGGTACGGCAGATGGAGGTACGGCAGATGGAGGTACGGCCTCGGGTTGCCCTGCCGTCTCGGGCGTCCCGGAAGCGTGGGCCCGCTGCTCTGGCGACGGCTGGGTCAGCTTCGTCGTGTGGCCCGCCGCCACCGTGTCCGCGAGCCGGGTCGCGGCCACCTGAAGCTGCTCAGTGGTCGTGGCGAGGTGCCGCAGCACTGCGGTGTGCGATCGCAGGTGGGCACCGTACTCGCGCACTGCTCCGACGAGCTCTTGCAGCGTCGCGGCGCTGGCCCGGCTCTGGTTGCCCGTCTCCTGCACCTGCGCCATGAGCTCGCCGAGCGCCACCGCGCCCCCGAAGCTCGGCCGGCGCCCGGTCCGGCGTCGCGTGAGGAAGTAGGTCGTGCCTGCGCCAGCGAGAAGCGCGAGCACGACGTCGCCAGGAAGGCTTCCGAAGAACAAGAAGACGTAGCCGACCAGGGGGATCGATCCGATGACCTCTCCGAGGATCTGCGAGGGAAGGACCTCGAAGGGCTT
>JAKAQM010000124.1 GCA_021822565.1 Actinomycetes bacterium
CGAGCGTATGGAGGTTCAGCGTGAATTTGTTGACGATGCCGGGCTGCGCATAGCGGCTGAAGATGAGGGCGGGCACGTAGAAGCCGTGGATGACGTCGTGGGACTCGAGGTAGATCCGCACCGTCTCGTTCTGGGGGA
This sequence comes from Actinomycetes bacterium, assembly GCA_021822565.1. Taxonomy (GTDB): domain Bacteria; phylum Actinomycetota; class Acidimicrobiia; order Acidimicrobiales; family RAAP-2; genus JAJYVT01. The sequence continues at coordinate 139 of JAKAQM010000124.1, forward strand.
GGACCATCTCGGGGTCCTGTAGCTCGACCCCGATGACTGTGACGTGCTTTGTTGTGTAGTGGAACCGCCAGCCCCACTGGAACCCGGTGACGGTCACCGAGATCTTCGGCTTGGGCAGCGCGTCCACGTTGTTCTCGGTCACGAAGGTGAACCCGAACAGGATGAGCACGATGACGACCGGGATCGCCGTGTAGATGATCTCGATCAAGGTGTGGTACTGGAACTGCCTCGGGATCGCCTCCGAGCGCCGCCGGTACCGGAGCACCGCCCACATGATCAGCGCGAAGACGATCACGAGGATCGTCACGCCGGTGATGAAGAAGCCCTGCCACAGCTTCATCGAGTCCTGCCCCTGCGTGGAGATCGGCTTGTGCGCGCCGAAGGTGGGCAGGTTGCACCCCGCCAGGAGCAGCCCGCCGGCGGTCACCACGAGGGCGACGAGCCAGCGCGGGCGGCGCCGGGCGGGCTGCGGAGACGAGCCGGTGGGCGCGGGTGTCGGTCCCGGCGCGGACGCGGCGGGGAGGTTGCCGGACGGCGACTGATCCACGGTCCGGCAGACTAGCCAAACCGCCGCGGAAATTCGAAGTCGCAGGTCAAAGGCGCTCCAACCTGTGGACGGCCCGGCCCCCGCGTGCGTGATGGACGATCCCCGACGTGTGGTACCCGCGCCCCTGCATGCGCGAGGGAGGGGCCGCGACGAATTGGGGGCCGCTCGGACGCTGCGCGGGCGGTCCGTGCCTGGGCAGCCTGGGCAGCCCTTGGCGGGCAGGGGAAGCCTCTGCCTTGCTACGGGCTAGGAGGCTGCAGTCTCGTCAGACGTGGCGGTCGAGTCCGACGACGTCGCCCCTTCCTTCATGCCCTTCTCGAACTCGTGCTTGGCCGAGCCGAGGTTCCGGGCAAGCTTCGGGATCGCGGCGCCTCCGAACAGCACGACCGCGATCACGAGCAGGACGACGAGCAGGTCAGGCCCGAAGATGTCTGCCAGCATCGATGTCTCCTTCTCGGCGGGTGGGCACCCGCCAGGACAACGCTAACCTACCTCGGCATCCCGCGAGCTTCGGGCAGAGGTTGCGAGCTCCGGGCAGGAGCTCCCGGCCAGCTGGCCTGCCGGTCAGCCGAGCGTCAGCGACCTTGCCAGTTCGGCCTGCGCTTCTCGGCGAAGGCGACGGAGCCCTCCATGGCATCCGAGGAGCTGAAGACCACCCCTACCGCGTCGTCCGTGAGGCGCCAGCCCTCGGCCTGGTCGGCGTCGACGGCACGCAACATGACGGACTTCGAGTAGCGGACGGCCAGCGGCGCGTTCTCGGCGATCCGCTCGGCGAGGACCAGCGCCTCCTCCATGAGCTGGTGCCGAGGCACGACGCGGTTGACGAGACCCAGCGTGTACGCACGATCGGCGTCGATCGGGTCGCCGGTGAGGGCGAGCTCGAGGGCGACCGAAAGCGGCAGGCGTCTGGGGAGGCGGAAGAGGCCGCCGGCACCCGCGACGAGCCCTCGCTTGACCTCGGGGATCCCGAAGGTCGCGTGGTCGGCGGCGACCGCGAGATCGCACGACAGCATGATCTCGAGGCCACCGGCCAGCGCTGCCCCGTTGACGGCCGCGACGATTGGCTTCGGGAAGCTCCGGCGGGCGATCCCGGCGAAGCCGCCGGGGGCGTTCAAGACCTCCGCGCTCTCGCCGGCTGCGAAGGCCTTCAGGTCCAACCCTGCGGAGAAGGCCTTGTCACCGCTCCCGGTGAGCACGACGACCCATGCGCCCTCGTCCTCGGCGAGCTCGTCCAACGCCGAGGCGAGAGCGCTGCTCACGGCGCCGTTGATCGCATTGCGAGCGTCGGGGCGATTGATCGTGAGGATCTCCACGTTGCCCCGCCGCTCCCTCAAGACCTCGTCTGCCATGGCTCTCCTTCCGGGCGACGCCGCGGTGAGCGTGGTCGTCGCTTCGTGCGGCCGGCGCTGCGCACGGTCGCGCTGCGTGCCGTCCGGGGACGCTAGTCGCCCGTTCCGGGCAGGGCCCGTGCGCCGCTCGAGACGTCGCATCGGCAGCGGTCGGTCGGCAGGCCGAGTCCGTGCCATGCTTCGGTGCTGTGCGCCAGCCCCTCTTCGGCCTGAGCGCCGCAGGCTTCCGGCTGGAGGGCGGGTTCAACGGCTATGGCGAGCCGGCGAACCAGTGGACGGCGTGGGAGCGTGCGGGGAAGGTCCCCGCGTCTCGCGTGGGCGCGAGGGTGTGGACGGACCCCGATCGCGTATGCGAGCTGGCCGCCGCCGCGGGTGCCGACGCGCTGGCGCTCTCCGTGGAGTGGGCCAGGATCGAGCCCGCGCCCGGGCGTGTCGACGAGGGTGCCGTCGCCCGGTACGCGGCGATCTTCGCGTCTGTCGCCGCCCGCGGGATCGCCCCGATCGCGGTCCTCTGCGACATCGCCCACCCGGCCTGGCTCGGCGAGGAATTCTGGCTGACCCCGGGGTCCCCCGACCGGTTCGCCGACCACGTCGCGAGGCTCGTCGGATCCCTCGCCCATTCGTGCCACCACTGGGTGACGCTGCGCCAGCCGAACCTCGTCGCCCTCGCGGGATGGGTGGACGGTCGGCACCCCCCTCGTCGCATCGGCGCGTTGGCGGACGCATGGGCCGTGGTCGACAACCTCCTGTGCGCGCACCTGCTCGCGTACGGTGCGATCCACGACCTCGACCCCGAGGCCCAGGCCATCCTCGGCCTGCGGGCGTCGCCCTCCTACGACTGGCACCGGCTCATGGTCGACCTCCTGTGCGCACCGGCGCTCGGGATCGAGCGCGACGCCCTCGACCCGTGGATCGCCGAGCGCCGCGCACGCCACGGCGCCGCGGCACCGCCGGCGAGCCTCGGGGACCTGGCATGGAGGCGCGTGGCGGGCGCCACGTCGCCGTTCGGCGCGAAGTGGCTGCGCCGTCCTTCGCCCCGGCGCGTGCTGGACGTCGCCTACCGGCTCGCCGGTGAGCGACGTGCCGCGCCGGCCGCCCTGAACGGGTCCACTGCTCCAGGGCGGCCGAGGTACCCGCTCGACGCCCTGCTGGTCGGATGGGTCCCTCCAGGCGCCACGGTGCGCCTTCCCAGCCGGGCGGGCTCCGCCCTCGTGGCACGTGGGGCGCGCCCGTGGGAGATCGTGCCGGACCCCGGGGCGCTCACGGCGTGGTGCCGGGAGCATGCCCGAGCCGTGCCCGGGCTCCCGCTGTGGGTGGAGGACGGGTTCGCGACCTGCGGCGGCGCCCCACGCGCAGACGGCTGGGACCGCCGCTCCTACATCCGAGCACAGGTCCGCGCGCTCGAGCCCGACGTGCTCGGCCCCGGCGTGCTCGAGGCCGACGTCCCCGGAACAGGGCCCCAGATCGCGGGCTACCTCTACCATGCGCCCGAGGGCGGTGGGGATCCCACATGGCCGGACGCCGACTTCGGGCTGGGCGCCGACGCTCCGGGCCTGCGGCGCCTGGTCGAGGAGCGTCGTTGACCTCGCCGGCGGTGCACCGCGCCCTGCACACCCTCAGGCATACCGCGGCTGCGGCTCGGATCCTCTCGGGGCTCGGTCCCAGGACGGCAGCCGAGGTGCTCGCGAACACCGTGGAGATGGCGGAGGCTCGCCGTCGAGAAGCCGCCGGTTCCCTGGTGCCCAAGGACCCCGGGGAGCTGTTGGGGGCCGACCCTGTGCACGGCCGGCGTCCTGGCGGACGGGGCCGGCGCGAGCCGGTCCCCGTCGGCGTGGTGTGCCGCTTCGCGCGAGCCGAGGTCGAGGTCCGTTTCCTCGCCGACGACGTCGTGCGGATCAGCTGGGGCCCTGGCGATCCGCCGAAGCCCTGGGCGCTCGCCGGAGATCCTCTCACCGAGCCCCCGGGGCCCTTCGGGGACGTGGAGGTGACGACGGATCCCCGTGGGCCGAGCGCAGCGACCGTCGCGCTGACCGTGCGAGTCCGCACCGACGGCTCGATCCTGCTGCTCGGGCCGGCTGGTGAGGTGCTCCGCCACGAGCTGCCCCCCCTGCAGTCGGGTGAGGGCAGGGTGCACCGGCACCTCCTGCGCGCCGCGGAGGTGCTCGCGGGGCTGGGCGAGCAGGCCGGCGAGCTGGCGCTCGGCGGGCGGCACCGGCTGTGGAACCGGGACCCGGGCGGCGGATGGGGACCGGGCAGCGATCCGCTCTACTGCGTCGTCCCGGTGCTGGTAGGGGTGCACCCGACGGGCAACGTGCTGGCCTTCTTCGAGAACCCCGCCGAAGGTGAGGTGGAGATCTTCTCCGGGCCTCCGTCGCATCTCGGGCCGGCTCGTGTGGAGGCACGCTTCGCCTCGGGGATGCTCCGGCACTACCTGGCCGTCGGGTCCGTGCCGGCGGTGCTCGAGCGCTACTCGTCGCTCACCGGCCGGGCGCCGCTCCCGCCACGCTGGGCCCTCGGCTACCACCAGTCGCGCTGGGGCTATGCCACCGCCGAGCGCGTGCGGGAAGTGGCGCAGGGCTTCCGCGAGGAGGGGTTGCCGCTCAGCGCGCTGTACCTCGACATCGACTACATGGACGGTTACCGGGTCTTCACCGTGGACACGGAACGCTTCTCCCATCTTCGAGGGCTCGCCGAGGAGCTCGCGGAGGCGGGGACGCGGCTGGTCGCGATCGTCGATCCGGGGGTGAAGGCCGACCCCGCGTACGACGTCTACGCCCAGGGTGCGCCGCATTTCGTGCGATCACGAGACGGCGGTGTGCTCCACGGGGTGGTGTGGCCGGGGCGCGCCGCGTTCTGCGACTTCACCGACGACGATGCACGACGGTGGTGGAGCGGCCTCTACGGCCGGCTTCTCGACGACGGGGTGAGCGGCGTCTGGCACGACATGAACGAGCCGACGTCCTTCGCCCTGTGGGGGGACCAGACCTTGCCCCGAGATGCCCAGCACGCCGCAGGGGACCACCGCAGCTGCCACAACGTCTACGGGCTGCTCATGGCCGAGGCGGGAGCCGGAGCGCTACGTGCGGCGAGGCCCGATCGCCGGCCGTTCGTGCTCTCCCGCTCTGGTTGGGCGGGCCTGCAGCGCTCTTCCTGGGTCTGGACGGGGGACGCCGAGACGAGCTGGGCGTCGTTGCGCCAGCAGGTGACGACCGTGCTCGGGCTCGGGCTCTCCGGCATCCCGTTCAGCGGACCGGACATCGGCGGGTTCACGGGAACGCCGACCGACGAGCTGTACCTGCGGTGGCTCGAGCTGGCCGTGTTCCTGCCGCTGTGCCGCACGCACTGCGTCAGCACCGCGGCGCCCCGCGAGCCCTGGGAGCTCGCCGAGCCCGCACGAGCGCTCGCGGGCGCGCTCGTGCGGTTCCGCTATCGGCTCCTTCCGTACCTCTACACCCTCGCCGAGGAGACGACCCGGACCGGGGCTCCGCTGGTCCGACCTCCCGGCTGGCCCGAGAACGTCGACGCCAGGGCGTCGCTCGACGAGCTGCTGCTCGGCGACGGGCTGCTCGTCGCGCCGGTCACGGTGCCCGGCGCGCGAGGACGGCGAGTGGTCCTCCCCGACGGGGAATGGGCTCCCTGGGCGCCCCTGGAAGGCGACGGGGACCGTGTCGGCACCGCGACGCGTCAGCGCGCCGTGCACGCGGACGCCCCTCTCGGCGCGCCCACCGTGTTCGTCCGCGGGGGGACGGTCCTCCCCCTCGACGACGCTGCGTACGCGGACGGCGTGCTCGGGCCCGGCCACCAGCCTCGGCTCCTCTCGTTGCACTGCGTCCCCGACCGCTCCGGGCGCGCGCGGGGCACCCTCTTCGACGACGCCGGCGACGGCGACGGCTCGCACCGCCGCCACCTGTTCACGGTGACGCCCGGTGCGGGGGGATTGCGCACGCTGCGCTGGGCGCGCGAGGGCGACTACCCCGACCCCGAGCGGGTACGGGTGGTCCTCCACGGGAAGGCTGCCGCCGGCGTGCGCGCGGACGGTGCCGAGGTGCCCTGCGACGTGCGCCGGCAGCGGGACCCACGCGGCGCCGTCACGATCGCGACCGTGGTGGAGTGCGCGCCGTTCGAGACGCTGGAGCTTCTCTGACCGGTCGGGCGGGAGCGTCTGGGTCTAGGTGATGTCGCGGCGGAACGTCGTGAAGTAGCCGATCACCGCGGTGCCGATGCCCCAGATGACGAGGGCGATCGCCCCCAGCCACCAGCTGAGGAGCACATGGGCTGTCGTCGCGGCGCTGGCGCCTCCCGGTCCGCGCGCGGCCACCCCTCCTGCGATCGCCTCCGTCGCGCGTGTCGGGAGGAAGTTCACGTCCATGTGCGCGAGCGAGCTGAAGATCGCAACGATGATCGGCTCGAGGACGAGGGTGAGCCCGAGAGCGATGATCACCCCGGCGATCTGGTTGCGCACCAGGGTTCCGATCCCCATGCCGTAGACGGCGAGGAGCACGTAGGCCGCGAGCATGCCGGGCAGGACGGGGCCGACCTGGTGCAGCAGCGCCGAGACCGAGCCGCCCTCGGTGAGGAGCAGGGGGATCCCCATGGCGGCGATCATGACGAACGACGCGACGCCCATGAGGAGCGCCCAGAGCGCCGAGGCGAGGACCTTCGCGCCGAGCACGTCCGCACGGCGCGGATGGGCGAGGAGCGTCGAGGTGAGCACACGATGGCGGTACTCGGTGGTGATGGACAGCACGCCGAGCACGGGAGCCATCACGATCGCCGCCGTGTAGCCGGCTCCCATCAGACGACGCAGTCCCACGACCGTCGTCGGCGCGGAGAAGTGCACGACGCCGTTGCTGCCGTTGATGAACGAGGTCGTGATGCCGAGCCCCGTGAGCAGCAGCACCACGCCGATGCACACCCAGGCGCCGGGCGTGGTGCGGAACTTGAAGAGCTCCGCACGGACGAGCCGGGGCGACAACGTCATAGCGCTGCCACCGTGGCTGGAGCCCTGCGAGCGGTCATCGATGTCGTGAGCTCGAGGAAGAGGCTCTCGAGGTCCTGGCTCACCTGGATGAGCTCGTAGACGACGACGCCGTTCGACGCGATGAGCGGTCCCAGGGTCTCGGGGGTCGCCCCGTCGATGAGCAGGGTGTCCTCGTCGACCTGCCGGGGGGCGTACCCGGCGGCGTGGGCGATCGCCGCAAGCCGGTCGCGCTCGGGGGTCCGCACGCGCATCGACGAGCGGGACTGGCTCGTGAGCAGCGAGAGCGGCCCCTGCACCCGGAGCCGTCCCCGTGACACGATCACGACGTCGTCCACCGTCTGGGCCATCTCGGCGAGCAGGTGGGAGGAGATGAGGACCGTGCGTCCCTCGGCGGCGAGGTGACGGAGCAGGTCGCGCATCCAGGCGATCCCCTGGGGGTCGAGGCCGTTCGACGGCTCGTCGAGGATGAGGATGCCGGGATCCCCGAGGAGGGCGCCCGCGAGCTGCAGCCGCTGGCGCATGCCGAGCGAGTACCCGCCGACCTTCCGCTTCGCGTCCGCGGTGAGCCCGACCAGCTCGAGCACCGGGTCGATTCGTGAGAACTCGATCCCGGACTCGATCGCGAGCATCTCGAGGTGCGTGCGGGCGCGCCGCGAGGGGTGGAAGTTCGTCGCCTCGAGCACCGCCCCGACCTGGTGAGCGGGCTCGGGGATGTCGCGGTAGCGACGGCCACCGATCGAGCAGCTTCCCGACGTCGCCGAGGCGAGGTCGAGCAGGATCCGCAGCGTCGTGGTCTTCCCCGCCCCGTTCGGGCCGAGGAACCCGGTCACACGTCCGGGCTCGAC
>JAKAQM010000015.1 GCA_021822565.1 Actinomycetes bacterium
TGGCCGTCCGAGCTTCGAGGCGCTCCAGCCGCGCATGCTCGTGGACGACGCAGCGCGCGCGCCGCCTCGCTGCGTCGGTGCCGGTCAGCTACATGGTGTTCGACCTGCTCCACCTCGACGGCTCCGCCACGATCGGCCTTCCCTACGTCGAGCGTCGCCGCGTGCTCAACGGGCTCGGGCTCAGCGGTGAGCACTGGACGGTCCCGCCGTCGCACGAGGGCCCCGGGGCGGACGTGCTCGCCGCGGCGAAGGCGGCAGGGCTGGAGGGAGTGGTGGCCAAGCGAGCTGGCAGTCCCTACCGCCCGGGACAGCGCAGCCCTGACTGGGTGAAGGTCAAGCTCGCACGTACGCAGAGCGTCGTGATCGGCGGCTTCAGCGCTCCCAAGGGCACGCGTCCTGGGCTCGGGGCGCTCCTGGTCGGCATCCCCGGTCCTGATGGGCTCACCTATGCGGGAAAGGTCGGGACCGGGTTCGGCGTGCAGGCGGTCGCCGAGCTGCGATCTCGCCTGCAGCTCCTGCGTCGACCCGACCCGCCCTTTGCAACTCCCGTGCCAAGGGCCGACGCGGCGGGCACGACCTGGGTGGAGCCCCAGCTCGTCGCAGAGGTGCGATTCAGCGAGTGGACGCGCGCAGGACGGCTGCGACAACCCGTATGGCTCGGCCTTCGGGACATGCGGCCGACGGACGTGGTCCGCGAGCCCTGATCCGGGTGGGACCTCGGCCGTGACGAGCCCTGCCAGCCAGACGGTGACGCAGGTGGAGGGGCGCCGCCTCGCCCTCACCAACCTCGACAAGGTCCTCTACCCGGACGCCAAGTTCACGAAGGCGGACGTCATCAGCTACTACGTGAAGATCGCGCCGCTGCTCCTTCCCCACCTCGCAGGACGCCCCGTCACCTTCGTGCGGTCTCCCAACGGCGTCGACCGCGGCGTCTTCTTCGAGAAGCGCATCCCGCGCACAGCGCCGAGCTGGGTGCAGGTCATCGACGTGCCGCGGTCGAGCCGAAGCGGAGATGCCGAGACGATCCACGCCCCGGCGATCGCCGACCTCGCGTCGCTCGTCTGGGCGGCCAACCTCGCGGTGCTGGAGCTGCACGTGCCCCTGTGGCGCAGCCAGCAGCCAGCCGAGTACGGGCAGTTCGACCAGATGGTGTTCGACCTCGACCCGGGCGCTCCCGCCGGCATCGTCGAGTGCTGTGAGGTGGTCCAGCTCCTCGTCGGCGTCCTGACTGGGCGCGGCCACTCGATCATGCGTCCCAAGACCAGTGGGAAGAAAGGCATGCACCTCTACGTGCCGCTTTCGCCGCCGTGGCCGTGGCAGTCGGTACGCAAGGAGGCAATGGCCATCGCCCATGAGGTCGAGAGCGATCATCCGGATCTGGTCGTCACCACGATGCGCAAGGATCTGCGCGCCGGAAAGGTGCTCATCGACTGGAGCCAGAACGCACCGGCCAAGACGACGGTCGCGGCCTACTCGCTGCGCGCGCTCGAGGTGCCGTCGGTGTCCACGCCGGTCACCATGGACGAGGTGCGGGTGTGCGCTACGGAGCGCAACCCCCTCTCGCTCCGCTGCGGTCCCACAGAGGTGCTCGAGCGCGTCGCGCGGCTCGGGGACCTCTTCGCCGTCGGCTGAGGATCACGCAGGGGGACCGGGCGTCGACCGAGCCTGCGTTCGAGGCTCTGCACGTCGCGCGGCGTCAGCTCCCGAGCGTGTCCTTCACCCGCTGGAGCCGCTCTCGTCGTCGACGCAGCATGTCCCGAAACTCTGCATTGTCGGTACCCGCGATCTCGTGGCTCAGGTCTCTGAGCGCGTCGTCGAGCAGGGTCCGCAGCTCCGCGAGGTCACCGTCGTGCAGGTTGAGGCGCATGCCGGAGCGAACCAGGTCCCTCATCGACACGATCCCGACGAGCTCACCTTCTTCGAGGACTGGAAGATGCCGGATGCCGGCGACGAGCATGACGTCCAGCGCCGTGCTGACCTGGTCACCACCGGTCGCGTACCGAGGCTCGCGGCTCATCACGTCTGCGACCCAGACCTCGTCGGGGTCCGCGCCGTCGGCGAGCGCGCGCGTCACGTCGCGTTCGGAGACGATCCCCGCGATCGCCTCTTCGTCCTCGACGGCGAGCGTGCCGATGTCGGCGTCCCGCAGGGTCCGGGCCGCCTCGCGCAGCGTCGTCTTCTCGTCCACGGCGACGACCGGGCTGTGCATGATCCCGCCGACGGAGTTGGTTGTCACGGTCAGCTCCATGAGGGTCACTGTTGCGGGCGACGTGACCGTCGAGAAGGGCCCAAGGTCATCTGTCCGAGACGGTCTCCGAGGACGGTCCGAGGACGGCCCGAGACGGCCCGAGAGAGAACGGTGCTCGAGCGGCGTGGGAAGCGGAGACGAGGGTACAAGAGAGGACTCTCGGCCCTACCGGCGCCGGCATCCCAGTCGGATCCTGGGGGGGTGCAAGTGCTCGAAGTCGCTGGAGCAAGAGATGTGGCGCGGCTCCTCAGGGCCCTCGCCGACGAGGTCGAGGGAGGAGAGGTCGACGTGGACGGGCGGCGGGTCGAGCTGGCTCCCTCGCTGCTCGCGACCATCGAGGTGCCCGACGAGCTCGGAGAAGAGGCGACCGTCGTCGACGTCAGGCTGGTGCGCCCGCCTCGCCGCCCGCTCGATCTGAGGGCGCTCCGGCTCGCCCTGTCGCACCCGGGCGACTGAGACCGTCACCCGGGCGACCGAGACCTCCCCAGCCGGGCTAACAGGAGGCGCTACTGGGGCGCTCGGAGCTGCCTGCCGGTGATCGTGTCCGGCTCGAGGCGGAAGAACGCCTCCCGGGTACCGCCGGCCCATGCCACGAGGTCCAGCGCGCGTATGGCCTCCACTTCGCTGGGCTCCTCCACCCGGTGCGCCAGTCCACTCACGAGCACGCTCCAACCGGTCGAGAACGTGTCGTCGATCTGGTCCACCTCGAAGGAGATGCGCCGACCGCTGCTGCCCTGTGCGATCGACGTGGTGCTCTCGGTGCGAAAGACGATGCTGTTCCCGAGCATGCGGAAGTTCACCGGGAGCGCGACGGGACCTCGTGCGTCTGCGAAGACGACTCGGCCGATACCCCCCGGTGCGATCAGTGCTCTCGCGGTCGGTTCGTCGAGGTCGACGAGTGTCGCCCGTCGCACCCCGTGCTCATGGCCCGGCGGGAGCATCCGGTCCCCTCCCAGCAGAGCGACGGCGGACGTCTCGAGCGCGACCGACAGGTGCAACAGGGTGCCACGGCTCGGATCCGGGCTCTCCGCAGTCTCGAGGTAATCGAGGTACCCGGCGTCGATGCCGGCCTTCGCGGCGGTGTCCTCCACGGTGAGCCCGAGCTGCTCACGCCGCCGGCGGATCCGCTGCCCGAGGTCCGATGCAGGTGGGCGGTCGCTCATCTCCGTCATCTGTGCATCTTTGCCCGGGATCCTCGGCAGGGCAAAGAGCGGTGGGTTCGGGCATGGCCTCGAGGCAGCTCGTAGTGTCGGGGACGTGGACCTCCGGCTCCCCAAGACGATCTCGGCGTGCCTCTTCGATCTCGACGGCGTGCTGACCGAGACCGCCGTGCTGCATGCCGCCGCCTGGAGGCAGGCATTCGACGAGCTGCTCGCTCGGCGCGCGGGTCCCGACGGGCAGTTCGTGCCGTTCGATGCCGTTGCCGACTACGACAATTTCGTAGACGGCAAGCCGCGTCTCGACGGCACCCGCGCGTTCCTGGAGTCACGCGGGATCCACCTTCCCGAGGGCAGCCCGGACGATCCCCCTGGGGCCGAGTCGGTGTACGGCGTCGCCAACCGCAAGAACGACCTCGTGCTGGCCCTCATGAAGCAACGCGGGGTGTCCGTGTACCCGGGCTCGCTCGAATTCCTCACCGAGGTGCGGCGCCGCTCGTTCAAGACCGCGGTGGTCTCCTCGAGCGCGAATGCCGTCACCGTGCTGCAGGCTGCCGGGCTCGAGGGGCTCTTCGACGCGCTGGTGGACGGGATCGTCGCCAAGGAGGAGCATCTCGCCGGCAAGCCGGCGCCCGACACCTACCTCGAGGCCGCACGACGGCTTCACGTCGAGCGCACCCGGGCCGCCGTCTTCGAAGACGCGGTCGCCGGTGTCGAAGCGGGCAGGGCGGGGGGGTTCGGCCTCGTGGTGGGGGTGGACCGGGTCGGGCAGGCCGAGGCTCTCGTGGCCCGCGGCGCCGATGTCGTGGTGTCCGACCTCGCCCAGCTGATCGTGCCTGGTTGATCGAGGCACGGTGTTCCGCCACCCGTCGTTCTCCGTCGAACCCTGGGCCGTCACCGAGTCGAACCTCGACCTCGAGGTCCTCGCCCAGTCCGAGTCGATCCTCGCGCTCTCCAACGGCCACATCGGGATGCGCGGCAACCTCGACGAGGGAGAGCCCCATGGGCTGCCGGGCACGTACCTGAACTCGGTGTACGAGCTGCGTCCCTTGCCGTACCCCGAACCCGGCTTCGGCTACCCCGAGGCGGACCAGACCGTGGTGAACGTCACCAATGGCAAGGTGATCCGCCTGCTGGTGGACGACGAGCCCTTCGACGTTCGCTATGGCGAGCTGGTGTCGCACGTGCGCACCCTCGACCTGCAGGCGGGCGTGCTGCGTCGCGAGGTCCAATGGCGGAGCCCGGCGGGGGCGTTGGTGCGGGTGTCGTCCACGAGGCTCGTCTCGTTCGCGGAGCGGGCCGTCGCAGCGATCAGCTACAGCGTCGAGCCGCTGGAGCGCTCGGTGCAGGTGGTCCTCCAGTCGGAGCTGGTGGCCAACGAACCGCTGCCGCCGCGGACTGCGGACGACCCCAGGGTCTCGGCAAGCCTCGACCAGACGCTCGAGGGCGAGGAGTCCCTGTCCTGGCCGGCCGGAGGCCTGCTGGTGCACCGGGTGCGCCGCAGCGGCATCCTGCTTGCTGCGGCGATGGAGCACGACATCGAGGCCCCGGAGGGAAGCGCGACGTCCTCGGAGGCGTCCGCGGACGTGGCTCGCGTCACGGTGGTGGCCACGCTGGAGCCCTCGCAGCGCGTGGGGGTGACCAAGTTCCTGGCGTACGGATGGTCCACGCAGCGGTCGCGCCCAGCGCTGCACGATCAGGTCAGGGGGGCGGTCCAAAGCGCTCGGCAGATCGGCTGGGAAGGGCTCGCGGCCTCCCAGCGCGCCTTCCTCGAGGACTACTGGTCCGGTGTCGACGTCGAGCTCGACGGCGATCCGGAGATCCAGCAGGCGGTGCGCTTCTCGCTCTTCCACGTGCTCCAGGCGGGAGCGAGGGCGGAGGGGCGTCCGATCCCGGCCAAGGGCCTCACCGGTCCTGGTTACGACGGCCACGCCTTCTGGGACACCGAGATCTACGTGCTCGGGCTTCTCGGGCTCTCGCGCCCCGAGGCGGTCGCGGACGCGCTGCGGTGGCGCCACTCGACCTTGCCACGTGCGCGGGCCAGGGCACGCCAGCTCGGTTTCGAAGGCGCCGCCTTCCCATGGCGCACGATCGACGGACAGGAGTGCTCCGGCTACTGGCCGGCGAGCACCGCCGCCTTCCATGTCGCCGCCGACGTCGCCTACGCGGTCGTCCGCTACGTCCGGACGACCGGCGACGTCGCCTTCGAAGCGGAGGTCGGGCTCGAGCTCTTGGTCGAGACGGCAAGGCTCTGGCGGTCTCTCGGCCACCATCACACCGACGGATCGTTCCGCATCGACGGGGTGACCGGCCCCGACGAGTACAGCGCGCTCGCGGACAACAACGTCTACACGAACCTCATGGCCCAATTGAACCTGCATGCTGCGGCTGACGTCTGTGTGCGCCACCGCTCGCAGGCAGCCGCGCTCGGCGTCGGCGATGAAGAGATCTCGTGGTGGCGCGACGCGGCCCGGGACATGTTCATCCCCTACGACGAGCGTCTCGGGGTCCACCCGCAGGCCCAGGGTTTCACCGACCACGAGGTCTGGGACTTCGCAAGGACTCGAGTCGACCAGTACCCGCTCATGCTCCACTTCCACTACTTCGACCTGTATCGCAAGCAGGTGGTGAAGCAGTCCGATCTCGTGCTCGCGATGCACCTGCGGCCCGAGGCCTTCAGCGCGGAGGACAAGGAGCGCAACTTCACCTACTACGAGCCCATCACGGTGAGGGACTCCTCGCTCTCTGCGTGCACCCAGGCGGTGATCGGGGCGGAGACGGGGCACCTCGGGCTCGCGTACGACTACGTCGCAGAGTCGTCGCTCATCGACCTCGACGATCTCGAGCACAACACCCGCGACGGATTGCACATGGCGGCCCTCGCTGGCGCCTGGACGGCGCTCGTCGAAGGCCTCGGAGGTGTGCGAATCGAGAACACCCGGCTCGTCGTACGCCCGCGCATTCCCGAGGGCCTGCAAGGGCTGCGGTTCCGCATGCGGTACCAGGGAAGGCGGCTCCAGGTCGACGTGCGCCCCTCGGAGGCTCGCTACCAGCTGCTCTCGGGCGACGACCTGTCGCTGTGGCACCACGACGAGGAGCTTCTCTTGCGTGCCGAGCACGAGGAGGTGCGGCCGATCTCTGCGCTGCCCGCTCGTCCGGCCCCCGCGCAGCCGCCGGGACGAGAGCCGGGTCGAGGTCGAGCAACGCCGTGACGCGCCCGTCACGTGCGCTGCAGGGTGGGCGCAGCGGTCGGCAGTCGTCGTTGCAGTGGCTTGCCACGGAATTGCAATAAAGACTAGGGACGTTGGTCCCTGGCCCTGCGGGCCGGAGATCCCTACCTTCTATGGAGACCGTTGCAAAACGACGGTCGGTCGAAGAAGGCGGGCGTGGCCCCCGAGCCCCCCTAGCCACGCCCGCCGGCTCAACGATGCCGGAGGTCGTGCTCGTGCAACATGTCCGCGACATCGACGATGTCACCCCGGTGCTGGAGCTGTCCCTGGGACCGGCGTCGCTCGAGTGCGCAGGGACGCTTCGTGGTCGGACACGCCACTACGTGCTCGAGGCGGCAGAGCTGCTCTTCTCGGGCGGGGCTGTCGCAGTCACGATCGACGTCGCTGGTCTGAGCGTCGCCGACGTCGACGGCGCCAACACCTTCGCGTATCTCCAGCGCATGGCGCGCCACGCCGGGGTCGAGCTGCGCTGGGTCGGGCTCGAGCCAGGTCGCCTGCGGGGGCTGCGCCCACTGGGCTCGCTGCCTCGTGGATCCCAGGGGCAGGCAGCCCGGCTCCAATGCGATGAGCGGCGTGAGCGGCACGTACGGCACGGCCGGCGCGAGGATCATCCCTCGATGCTCCCGCCGATCGCGTAGGAAGCTGCACGCTCCAGATCGTGGAAGTCGACCACGCCGACAAGGCGGCCTGCGCCGTCGAAGACCAGTGCGGGCCGGCCATCGTGAGACAGCATCCGAGCGACCAGCACTCTCGCTGGCTCGTCGGCCCGGGCCGTCGGCAGCAGGGCGATCGGGATCGCAGCCTGGTCCGCCGTCATCTCCTGGCGCTGCTCGGCTGATGGCTTGCGGACGGCTTGCCCCGTCAGGACGCCCGTGGGGGTCCCTGCGGCGTCCGTGACGACCAGCGTGCCGGTGCGGAGCCGCCACTCGAACATCGCCAGCACGGCGACGAGCGTCGCCGAGCCGCGCACCGCCGGCGGATCAGGGGTCATGACCTGGCGGACGGTGAGGCCGACGAGAGCGCCCTGAAGCCGTGCGACCTGCTCTTCGGCGACGGCGCCGGAGTACAGGAAGAAGCCGATGAGCGCGGCCCATAGCGCGGTGATGCCAACGTAGAAGAGACCGAGCACACCGAGAACGACGAGCGCCAAGCCGAAGTACCGTCCGGACCTGGCGGCAGCGACCGCGGCGCGTGAGCGGTCTCCCCAGTGCCGCCACAAGGCGGCACGCAGGATCCGACCTCCGTCGAGCGGTGCGGCCGGGATCAGGTTGAAGCCCGCCAGGAGGAGGTTCACCTCCCAGAGCCACGCCAGCGTGGCGACGGCGAGGCTGTGACCTGTCGCCACGCCGGCGATCGCTTCGGCACCTCTGAAGATCCCCGCCAGCGCGGCGCTGGTCGCCGGACCGACCGCGGCGATGCGGAAGTCGGCTTTCGGGTTGTCGGCCTCGCCCTCGAGCTGGGTCACTCCGCCGAACACGAACAGGGTGATCGAGCGGGTCTGGATCCCGTCGCGGCGGGCGACGAGCGCATGTGCCATCTCGTGGGCGAGCAGCGACAGGAGGAGGACGATCGCCCCGACCACCGCGGCCACCCAGTCGGCTGCGTCAGGATGGCCCGGGTGCGTCGGGAGCTGGTACTCGGCGAGCTCCCATGCGAACAGAGCGACGATGAGCAGGACGCTCCAGTGGATGTCCACCGCGATCCCGCGAACGGTCCCGGCTCGAGCGCTCTGCTTCATCGGGTTCCTTCTGCTTCGGACCTGCGGGGGCGAAGCGCCCGCGTGCGCATCTCGCCTACTCGGCGTAGGAGACGGGGAGCGTGTTCGACGTCCCGGCCTCGGTCACGATCGACAGTGGGAGGTTCCGCGGCGACCCCAGCCCCTGCGGAACGGTCACGACGCACACGGTCTCGGTCGGGCAGCGAGTGGGAGCGCCCCTACCGCCCACGAACGCCTGGATCAGCCCGTTCGCGCTGTAGAAGTTGACGCCCGAGATCGTCAGCGCCTGTCCGGCCCTCGCGACGGGTGGGCTGATCGCGAAGAGGGGGGGTCCAGAGCCAGCGAGTGCTCCCTGTGCCTCGGCCTGCACCGGGCTCGACGGCGCGGTGGCCGACCCAGAGCCTGATGAGGAGGTCGCCGAGAGCGGCGGCGAGGTCGGGGACGCGGCCTGGTTTCCTGCGTGTGTCGCCCGACTGGGGCGGGGCGAACGTGGCGCCGCGACGGGGTCACGCGGGGGCTGGCCGGATCCGAGGGTCGGTGATGGGAGGGCCGGTACCTCGCGCAGCTCCAACGCCGCGAGCGCGCCTCCGAACCCGAGATCGAGCGCAGCCACCACGACGACGCTCGCCTGCAGTAGCGCCTTCGCGCTCGGCCGGCTCGGCCGGCTCGGCCGGCTCGGCCGGCTCGGCCGGCTCGGTGGCCGCGGGTGGACGTCAGCGTCCTCCCCGGATCCACGAGCACGTTGCGCTGCATGACCCATCGCGCCGAGAGCGCGCTCGGTCGGCCGCGAGAGAGGGGTGTCCTTGCCCATCGTCCTCGCCGTTCTGCGGCTCCGCCTGCTCCGTCCTTCTTCTCTCTTCTCTCCCCGATGCTCCTCGCAGATCGGTTCGTTCGGTAGGGCCCAAAGACCACGCCCACCCGCGGGGATGCGGCAACGCGGACCTTCGACCCTGTCTTGCCGAGTGCGGCGACGAGAGGCTTGCTGCGGAGCAGGTGTGCTCGTCGGCATCCGGCGCCGGCTGGTCGCCGCCGGGCGAGGCAAGGAGGCGAGGTCGATGGTGTTCAGGCAGGTCGCACCGCGGCGCCCTCGTAGGTCGGCGTGAGCTTCCGGGGCCTTTCGCACACGGTGGGTGCGCTCACGCTGACGGCGACGGTGTGCCTGCTGAGCGGCTGCGCGAATCAACGACCCGCGCTGCTCCCACCGGTGACCCGTCCGACCAGCACGACGACCCCGCCCGTGAGCGCGCCGAGCACGACCAGCACGACGACCCCGCCCGTGAGCGCGCCGAGCACGACCAGCACGACGACCCCGCCTCCGGGCTCCACGACGCCGACGACCGTTCCGGTTCTCGGGCCCGGCTCGCGCGGCCCCGCGGTGCTTGCTCTCCAACAGCGCCTGGTGGCGTTGCACTACTGGCTCGGGACACCCGACGGGGTGTTCGGCGACAGCACGGAGCAGGCCGTCTACGCGCTGCAGAAAGCGGAAAGCATCGAGCGGGACGGCCTCGTGGGACCGGTGACCGAGGCGGCGCTCTCACGAGGTGTCATGCCCGAACCCCGGCCCGCCCAGGGCTACCTCATCGAGGTGGACCTGGCGGACGACGTCCTCATGTTCGTGACAGCCGGGCGGCTAGTGTGGGCATTCAACACGTCCACCGGCGGCGGCTACGTGTACACAGGAACCGCCGTTGCAGACACGCCGGTCGGCGTGTTCACCATCTTCCGTGAGGTCGACGGCGTGGTGACGGACAACCTCGGCCAGCTGTGGCGACCCAAGTTCTTCGACGCTGGCTTCGCCATTCACGGCGACTCCTACGTGCCGCCCTACCCCGTGTCGCATGGCTGCGTCCGGGTGAGCGACGAGGCAATCGACTGGATCTGGACACACGGGATGGCGCCGATCGGCACGCGGGTGTGGATCTACGGGTAGTTCGCCGTTCAGGACCTCGAACGGTTCCCGGCCTCGTGGAACGGTTCCCGGCCTCGTGGAACGGTTCCCGGCCTCGTGCTTCGTCCTCGAGGCCGGCTGGCTTCGTCAGGAATTCCCAGGGGACTCCCAAAGCTCTCGAAGCTCGCGGGGCAGCACGGCCGCGATCTCCCGCACGTCACCGGGGACCAGGTCACGCAGAGCTCGGACGACGTGCACCGTTACGTCCTCGGCTCGATCCAGCGGCATGTCCGAAGTGGTCACGAGCACGCGGCCGACGAGGTCGCGCAAGGAGCGCGCGGGCGGTGCTCCCTGCAGGCGCCGTGGCGGTGTGAAGAGCGGGCGCACGTCCGCGGGGAGGTTGGAGGACAGATGCGCGCGTTGGGCCCGGGGCAACCGATCCGCGAACGTCGCGAGCACGCCCCGCACGACCAAGGGTGCCGCCGTGGACGGAACGCCTGCCTTCTCGGCGGCGCCGAGAAGGGCGTCCATCGCCGCTGACGGCCGGTGGACGCCGCGTCCCGCCGAGGGCCGCGTGTCCCACGGGCCAAGTCCTACGTGAAGGTACGACTCGACGCCGGCGACGCCAGGAACACCGGCGACGGCTTGCTCGATCTCTTCCGCGTCGTGCTCGGTGCCGACTGCCCCGTGGAGCAGCGCGACGTGGTGTTCGACCATCACGTGCACGTGGGGAAGGTCGAGCTTGCGTTCGGTCTCGCCGAGACTGGAGCGGATGCGGTCGGCGAGCGTGAGGTCTGTGACCGCGGGATCGGGCTCACGGCCGCGCAGGTGGTAGACCGTTCCCTCGATCTTCCCCTCCGTGTACCGCAGCCGGCCGCGCACGCGCGCGAGCGCGCGACCGCAGCTCTTCGAGAGCGGGGTGCCAGGACGGCATCTGGCAACTGCTGCAGCGCCCATCGCGGCGGTTGCCCCCGCCACCATCCAACGCGTACGTCTCCTCATGGTCTCCTCCTCGCCGACTGGATCGGTCCATCCCTCCCTCTTCCTCCGTGATGCCAGACCGACTTCACCCGTCGATCCACTCAATCCACGTCACGTGAACCAAGAAGTCGGGCTCCGTAGTAGGTGTGCAAATAGTCGAGCGCACGATCTTGCCGCTGTGCGATGGGCTCCGTTGAGCCAGGCTCGAACACGGTGGTTGCATCGGGACAGACGGCGAGCTCGAATCCCCTGGCGAACGCGTCGTACGCGGTGTGGCGCACGCAGCAGTCGGTGTGCTGGCCCACCAGGACGACGCGCTCGACGTCGTGCGCGCGGAGCTCGTCTTCGAGGCGGGTGTCGGTGAAGGAGGAGTAGAAACGCTTCGGCACCACGACGTCGCCGTGCTGGGGCTCGAGCTCGTCGACGACAGCTGCTCCCGGCGTCCCTGCCATCGCATGCGGGGGAAAGACCCGGAGCTCGACGTCCGAGAGCTCGTGGGCGTCGCAGGCATAGACGACGACCCAGTCGGCTGTCGTTCGGGCGCGGGCGGCGAGCTGGCGGATGGGATCGACGATGCCGGCCGCAGCAGGGTTGCCGAGAACGCCGTCCATGAAGTCGTTGAGCATGTCCACCACTACCAGCGCGCTTCGCACTGCCACTGGACCTCCTCGTCGTGTCGTGCAGCGTCCCCGCACCCTGTCATGGGGACCCTTTGTCTCCCAGTAGACCTCCGTCCCCCGATCCCTCGGTGCCGATCGACACACCGAGGCCCACGATGATCCCGTCCAGCCAACCCGAGAGCTGCGCGAGCCCGATGCGAAGCTCCGAGACGCGCGGGGGCACCTCGCCGAGCCAGTCGAAGTACTCGTGGAGCTCGGGGACGACCGACTCGGGCAGGACGGCGATGAGCTCGGCACGCCAGCGACGTTCGAGCTCCGCGATGCGGGTGCGCAAGGCCTCGTCGTCGAGCGACGTGAGCTGGCCGATCTCCGCACGCACTGCAGACACCGATCCCTCGATCCTCCAGAGCTCGCCCGGTCGCCGCACCCGTTGTTCTTCGAGCTCCCGCTCGTCCTCGTCCTCGTGCTCCTGACGAGGCGCAGGGATCGTCCCGGTCGCGCGTTCGGGGCGCGGGTCGTCGGCATCGCCTGGCCCGGTGCGAGGAGCGCCCGCGGTCATTCGGGCTTCCCGAAACCGACGACCGCAAGGGCGAGGAACACGGCCGTGAAGACGCAGAAGATCCCGATCTCTGCCGAGAGCGAGAGCGTGGTGCCGAACATGCTGATCCCGGTGGAGAAGCGGGCGGCGGCCGCGGGCGGCATCGCCTGGGCCGCGAAGACCACGCGGCGGAGCGGGTCGACGGCATAGGTGACGGGGTTCAGGCGGGTGAGCACGGCGAGCCAGGTGGGGAGCCCCTTCAGAGGGAACATCGCTCCGGAGAGGAAGAGCATCGGGAGGAGCAGGAGCTGCATCACGACCTGGAAGGCCTCGATCCGCTGGATGCGGCTGGCGACGAACACGCCGAAGCTGGTCAAGCCCACTGCCATGAGCAGCTCGAGGCCGATCACCTGCCCGACGAGGACGGCGGTGAGGTGCACTCCGATGAGCGGTGCCAGCACGAGCATGATCGTCCCCTGCACGGTCGCGATGCTCGAGCCCCCCAGCGTCTTTCCGATGACGAGCGAGGACCTGCTCACGGGAGCGACGACCATCTCGCGCAGGAAGCCGAATTCTCGGTCCCACACGATGGAGATCGCCGAGAAGATCGCGGTCATGACGACCGACATCGCGACGACGCCGGGAAAGACGAACTTCTTGAATGTGAAGCCCGCAGTCGTCCCCACGAGGGTCGTCATGCCGTAGCCGAGGACGAACAGGAACAAGATCGGCTGCACGAAGCTCGAGAGGATCCGAGTCCGGGTCCTGACGAACCGGATCAGCTCACGCTCCCACACCATGCCGATCGTTCGGAGCTCCGCCCCGAGGTCACCGCGCTCGTCCAGCAGCCTCGGTGTGGACGGATGCAGGGGGAGAGGTGCGGTCGCCATGTCAGTGCCGTCCTGCTCGTGCGCGCACGGCCATCGACGGCACCCGCTCCCCTTGGTCCTCCCGGATCTGACGGCCCGTGAAGTGCAAGAAGACGTCGTCGAGCGTGGGCCGGTGGACATGGACGTTGCTGACCGGGACGCCTGCGATCTCGATGAGCCGTGCGACCTGCGACTCTCCGTCGGTGGTGAACACGACGACCGCCTCCCCGCCCTCCTGGCACCGGGACCCGGCGGCGGCGAGACGCGACGCCGCCAGCGCGTTGTCCGCCGTGGTGAGCTCGACCGTATCCTGACCCACCTTGCGCTTGAGCGCGTCCGGGCTGTCGAGCGCAACGATCTGGCCGTGGTCGATGATGGCGATGCGGTCCGCGTACTCGGCTTCGTCCATGTAGTGGGTGGTGAGCAGGATCGTCACGCCCTCCTCCTCGCGAAGCCGCTTGACGTCGTCCCACATGAGGGCCCTCGTCTGGGGGTCCAGACCCACGGTCGGCTCGTCGAGGAAGAGCACGGTGGGGGTATGGAGCATGCCCCGAGCGATCTCCAGCCTCCGGGCCATCCCGCCGGAGAACGTCGAGACCAGGTCCTTCCGGCGCCCTTCGAGCGCCACGAGCCGTAGGACCCGGTCGATGCGGGCATCGACCTCGTGCCTCGGCACGCGGTAGAGGACTGCGTGGAACCGGAGGTTCTCCTCGGCGGTGAGCTGGTCGTCGAGCGTCTGCTCCTGGAAGACGAGCCCGATCCGACGGCGGACCGCCTTTGGTTGGCGGCGCACGTCGAAGCCGCCGACCCTCGCAGTGCCGTCGGTGGGGAGGGCGAGGGTACAGAGCATCTTTATGGTGGTGCTCTTTCCTGCGCCGTTCGGGCCGAGCAGGGCGAAGATCTCGCCGCGACCGACGTCGAAGGAGACCCCCTTCACTGCTTCCACGACGCCGTAGCGCTTGACGAGGCTCGACACCTCGACAGCGAGCGTCCGACCCGCTGCGGCTGAAGCTGCAGCAGGCTCGGCGATCGTCGTCACGGCGGGCATGCGATGAGATTTGCCCCTTTCGGGGTATCGACACAAGGGTCGAACGGCCCTGTGCTGGGGCGCCACCCCGCACCGAAGCCCGCGGCCATCGGTTGGCTGCGCTCGACCCGGTCACATTGCGAGCTCAGCCGGCCTCCTACACTCCCTCCACATGACGAGCGAACGCTGCTCCGAGGGGAAGCGTTGCGCCACTTCGCCGGGGGAGGTGCCGTCGGTGGCGGGCCGGCGCGCCGCGCAGATCCTCGCGACGGTGCGCGCCATCCCGCCGGGGTTCGTGCGCACCTACGGAGACGTCGATCCGAGGGCCCCGCGCCTCGTGGGGCACGTGCTCGCTGCGACGCGCGAGCGCGTGCCCTGGCACCGGGTGGTCCGAGCGGACGGGTCGGTCCCCATGGGCGATGCCCAGCGTGCTCGACTGCGGCGCGAGGGCGTGCCGCTGCGCGATGGCCGAGTCGACCTCGCCCGTGCACGGATGGCGGGATGAGCATCTCGTACGCCGGGGCGGCTCGTCTCCTCGCCGGGCGCGACCCGGTGATCGCCCGGCTCCACGAAGAGGTCGGGGCGCCGCGGCTGCGCCCGCCCCTCGGGAGTCATTTCGACGCGCTGGCGCGGGCGATCGTCTACCAGCAGCTCGCCGGCTCCGCCGCCGCGGCGATCCATGGCCGGCTGCTTGCGTGCCTGGGGGGTGGAGCGGAGCCCGAGCGGCTGCTCGAGCTCTCCGACGCGCAGCTGCGCTCGGTGGGACTGTCCGCCGCCAAGGCGGCGTCGCTGCGGGATCTGGCGTCGAAGGTGCTCGACGGCACCATCGGGCTCGAACGCGCAGAGCTCGACCGAGAAGGTGACGACGAGCTCATCGCACGCCTTTCCAGCGTGCGGGGCATCGGCAAGTGGACGGCGGAGATGTTCCTCATGTTCCAGCTCCGCCGCCTCGACGTGTGGCCGACGGGGGACCTCGGGGTCCGCCGCGGCTACGGCCTCGCGTGGAACGTGCCGAGGCCGAGTGCCCGAGAGCTGGACCCGCTCGGCGACTCCTACCGGCCATACCGGTCAGTGGTCGCGTGGTATTGCTGGCGGGCGGTCGAGCGCTGTGCCCGGGACGATCGCAGCACCGAGAGCGCGGTCACGGGGTGACCGCACGGTCGCCCTGTGGAGCTCCAGGTAGCCGTGGCGCGCAGGATTCCCGAGGCCGCAGCGCAGGATTCCTCAGGCCGCAAATGCCACCCGTGGGATGCGGACCGCCGAGATCTCGAATTCCAAGGTGACGTTCTCGCTCACGAGCACGCCGCCCGCCTCGAGCGCCAGGTTCCAGCTGACCCCCCGATCCTTTCGGTTGACCGAGGTCGACCCCTCGAAGCCGATCCGGGCGTTGCCCCAGGGGTCGATGACGTTCCCGGTGTGCTCCAGGTCGAAGGTGATGGGCTTGGTCACGCCTTTCAGCGTGAGATCGCCGGTGACCCGGTAGGAGGTTTCCGACAACGGCTCGACATTGGTCGAGGCGAAGGTGATCTCGGGGTACTCGTCCATCGAGAAGAAGTCGTTGCTCCGCAGGTGCGCGTCGCGATCCGCGTTGCGAGTGTCGATGCTGGTCGCCTTGATCGTGAGCTGGAAGTGGGAATTCCCGGGATCTTCGGCGTCGAGGTACCCCGTGCCGTGGAGCTCGTCGAACGAGCCGCGCACCTTGGTCACCATGGCGTGACGGGCGACGAACCCGATGCGTCTGCCAGCCCTTGGTCGACCCGCGCGCGCCGGTTCCAAACCTCGCCCTCGCCGTTCCCGAGCGCTGGTCCGAAGGTCGATGCGGCCCAGCCTGCAGGTCGCGCCCAGCCACGGCGGCGACGTGCTCTACGATGCGAGCGTGTCTCGCCTGGCTGCCCGGAAGCCGTGACGGAGGCATTCGCCGATTGGCGGAAGAAGAGCCTCTTCCTGGTGCCGGGGATCGTCGCGCCGGCGAGGCCGGCTTGGGGAGGAAGCTAGTTGGGGCGCCGGATCCGTTGGCTGGGGGTCGTGCTGGCCGTGTGCTTCGGCCTGGTCCTCGCCCAGCTCGTCAACATCCAGATGCGCCAAGCGCACGCCCTCGACGCGTCGCCGACAAACCCGCGGGTCGCGGCGAGCCAGTACGACAACCTGCGTGGTGACATCCTTGCTGCCAACGGCGAGATCCTGGCCCGCTCGGTGAAGGCTCCCAAGGGCTCTGGCCCCTACGAGTACCTGCGCCAGTACCCGACGGGATCGCTGTTCTCCCAGATCGTCGGCTACGACTCCCCCTACTACGGCACGAACGGCGTCGAGGGCGAGTACAACCAGTGGCTCGTTCCCCATGCCCAGTCGCCGCAGAACCTGGGGCAGGTCCTCACACCGCCCCCTCCGACCACGGACTCGGTCTCTCTCACGGTCGAGCCCTACCTGCAGGCGTTCGCCGCGCACGAGCTCACGACCATCCCTTCGGCGAACAAGGACGGCGCCATCGTCGTGCTGAAGCCGCAGACAGGGGCGGTCCTCGCGATGGCCTCGAACCCCACCTACACACCCAGCCCGCTCGTCTCGCCGAACATCGCGACGGAGAAGGCGGCGGGCCATGCAGACTTCACAGTTCCCGATCACGAGGGCTTCTATCCGGCTGCGCCGGTCGCGACCTACGACCCGGAGCCGCCCGGCTCGACCTTCAAGGTCGTCACCACCACTGCCGTGTACAACCTGAAGCCGTCACTCGAGAGCTTCAACTATCCGACGCACCGGTGCACGACGCTGCCCGACTCGACAAAGCTGCTCTGCAACGACGCGACAAGTCCGGCTGGCGCCACGCCGTGCGGCGGCACCATCGCCCAGATGCTCCCGCCGTCGTGCGACCCGGGCTATGCAAACCTCGGTCTCGCCCTGGGCGGCACAGTCCTCTCTCGCCAGGCAGAGCTCTTCGGCTACAACCAGAGGCCGCCGATCGACCTTCCTGACTTCGTCGCCACGTCGACCTTCCCCGCTCCGGGGACATTCGCCCCGACAAAGCTCGGTCCTCCGGGGCTCGCGTACTCCGCCTTCGGGCAGCAGGACGTGAAGGCGACCGCGCTCCAGCAGGCCATGGTCGCCGCGGCGGTCGCCAACGGTGGCAACCTCATGACGCCCCACGTCCTCTCCGTCATCCGCGATGCCAACGGCCAGGTCGTGAAGCGCTACCACCCGACGGTCTACGAGCACGCGATGACGGCCTCTGCGGCTGCTGAGGTCGGCAGGCTCATGCAGACGGTCGCCACCGCGCCCGACGGGACCGCGTACGGCATCTTCCCCCCGTCGCTCAGGGTCGCGGTGAAGACCGGCACGGCGCAGACCGGCCTTCCGAACCTCACAGCGGACATCCACGACTGGATGATCGGGTTCGCGCCGTACACACACCCCGAGGTGGCGGTCTGCGTCATGGTGCCCTTCCAGCCGTCGGGCACCTACGGAGCCACCACGGCGGGACCGATCATGCGGGCGGTGCTGACAGCGGCGCTCCACCCACCCCCGGGCCAGTAGCTTCGGTCGCCGTCCGGGGCGTACCCCCTGGGCTGGGCGAGAGCGGGGAATACTCTCGGGGATGGCTGTCGGCGAGCCCGCGTTCCTCCCTACGGTGCCGGTCTCACCGACGGGTCACGGCGGTGCGGACGGCGAGGCGCCGGGCTCCCCCGAGGCCCCGGGCCACCACGTCGGCAAGTGGCGCTGGCCGCGTTGGCTGCCACCGCCGAAAGCCCTCCTCCTCGTCGTGATCGTGGTTGCCTTCGGGCTCCTCCTCTATCGCATCCGGGGAGATCTCGACACGGCCGTCCACCGCATCAGCCCCGCCGGGCTCGTGTGGCTGCCCGCCGCGTTCGTCGCAGAAGCGGTCTCGTTCTTCGCCTATGCGCTGGTGCAGCGGCGGCTGCTCGCGGCCGGTGGGGCGCACATGACGCGCCGGACGGTCGTGAGCCTGACCGTTGCCGCGACGGGGATCTCCAACCTGGTGCCGGGTGGCATCGCGCCCTCGAGTGGGTGGCTCGTCAGCCAGTATCGCCGTCACGGGGTGCCGCTCCCGCTCGCGCTGTGGACCGTGCTCGCCGGTGGCTTCGCTGCGGGGATCTCCGTGCTGTTCCTCTGCCTGGTCGGCGCTGCCGTCGCCGGGCTGCTGGGCCCGGGCCCGTTTGCCGGCCTGCTGGTGCTTCTCGGTGGCGCCGCCGTTGCGGGTGTCGCCATCGCGCACCATCTCTCCGCGGTCAGAGATTGGCTCGAGCAAGAGCGGCGGCTGCCCGGACTGGGCCTGGCACGGCGCGTGGTCCACCATGCCGGAGACGTCTCGCACTTCCGAGCGACGGTGTCGGGCGGCGCGCAGGTGTACGTGCTCAGCGTCCTCAACTGGATGCTCGACGTCGTGGTGCTCGCAACCGGGTTCGCGATCGTGGCCCTGCCGGTGCCGTGGCGAGCGCTGCTGTTCGCATACGCGGTCGCGCAGATCGCCGGCGCGCTCGCACCGGTGCCGGGAGGCATCGGGTTCGTCGAAGGCGGCATGATCGGCGCGCTGGCCCTCGCGGGGACCCCGCCGGGTGACGCCGTCGTGGCCACGGTGATCTACCGGCTCGTCACCACGCTCGGGATGGCCGGGATCGGCAGCCTGGCACTGGTCGTCGTGCAGCACAGGACGCCCACGCCCGCGCGGCTCACGGGCATCGCGGCCACCCTCATGCACCGCGGGGGACACGACGAGCACGCGGGCCACTCGTCTCATGAGTCGTCGAAGGAGCAGGAGGAGAAGGAGCAGGAGGAGCAGGAGCAGGAGGAGCGGAAGGCAGAGGCGGATCCCGGCCAAGTGAGCGACGACGAGGTCCGGGACGACCAAGGGGGGTGAGGCAAGCGGACGCCCGGCGGCGCGGCGCCGCGGCTCGAGCGCCCATCCGCGTCAGGGCGAGCGCCCCTCCCTTCAGCCGTCCGCGCGGCGGGCGACGAACACCGGGATCTCCCGAGTGGTGCGCTCCTGGTACTCCGCATAGGGGGGGTACGCCGCGACCGCCCGAGCCCACCACTCGGCCTTCTCCTCGCCGGTCACCTCGCGTGCGACGTAGTCGAAGGCTTCCGGGCCGTCCTGGATCATGAGCGCCGCAGGGTCGGCTTTCAGGTTCCAGTACCACTGCGGATGGTCCGGAGCGCCCCCCTTCGAGGCGACGAGCGCGTACTCACCGTCGTGCTCGACGCGCATGAGCGCGAACTTGCGGAGCTTGCCCGTCTTGGCTCCCCTCGACGTGACGATGACGACCGGCAGGCCGGTGTCCTGCAGCGTGTTGGCGCGCGTCCCTCCGGAACGCTCGTACTCCGCCACCTGGTCGCGCACCCACTCCGACGTCGACGGCTCGTACTCTCCGGTGAGGGGCATCGTTGGACCTCCTTCGCGTCGTCGGCACAGGGTCATGGGCCTCTCGGAAGATACCCGCTGGGCTCTCCGACCCGCTCTCGGCCCCGTCGCCCGAGTGGGCTGGCGATGGCCGCACCGCTAGCATCCTTCGAGGTCGAAACGGCACGCCCGGACCGCCCGGACCGCCCGCAGCGCCCGAACGCAGGCTGGAGCGCCGGACGGGGCCGAGACAGAAGACGGACGGGGCCGAGACAGAAGAGAGGTGACCGTGGTGGGAGCGGAGAGCATCCAGCGAGTCGGCGTGGTCGGTTGCGGGCTCATGGGCTCGGGCATCGCCGAAGTGTGCGCGCGCAAGGGACGGTCGGTGACCGTGGTGGAGCTCGACCCCGGCGCCCTCGCTCGCGGGCGGAGCCGCATCGAGACGTCGATTCGGCGAGCGGTCTCCGCCGGGAAGCTCTCCGAGGAGGAGGGTGAGGCGGCGCTCGGGCGCATGCAGCTCGTCACGGACATCGGCGCCCTCGCCGACGCCCAGCTGGTCGTCGAAGCCGTCATCGAGGCGGAGCCCGAGAAGGTGCGGGTCTTCGAAGCCTTGGACAAGGTGGTCGAGGCGCCCGACGCGCTGCTGACTTCCAACACCTCGTCCATCCCCATCATGAAGCTCGCGATGGCGACCCAGCGCCCCGAGCAGGTCGTCGGGCTCCACTTCTTCAACCCCGTGCCGATCCTGCCGCTGGTCGAGGTGGTCGCTTCCCTCCTCAGCTCGGACGAGGCCATCGGCCGTGCCGAGCAGTTCGCGGTCGACGCGCTCGGCAAGCACGCGATCCGCTCGAAGGACCGCGCGGGCTTCATCGTCAACGCGCTCCTCATCCCGTACCTGCTCTCTGCGATCCGCATGATGGAGTCGGGCTTTGCGACCCCCGAAGACATCGACACCGGGATGGTGAAGGGGTGCGCGCATCCGATGGGCCCGCTCGCGCTCACCGACCTCATCGGCCTCGACACGACGATGGCTGTCGCCAACTCCTTGTACGAGGAGTTCAAAGAGCCGCTCTACGCCGCGCCGCCGCTGCTCGCGCGCATGGTGGACGCGGGGCTCCTCGGCAAGAAGACCGGACGCGGATTCTACGACTACTCCAGCGGGGAGGTGAAGGTCGCCCGCTGAGGGGGTCTGCGGAGCGGGCCACGCGGCGCGAGGAGGTCGGATCGCCGCTCATTCCGTCCACCGCATCGCGAGCAGGGCGACGTCGTCGAAGGCGGCGTCGGAAGTGAGCGTCTGGATCACACGGTCGAGAAGCCGCTCGGGAGCTTCGGGCACCACGCTCACCACCTGTTGCAGGCGAGCCATTCCTGCGTCGAGGAGCTCACCCCGGCGCTCGACCAAGCCGTCGGTGTAGGCGAGCACCGACGCGCCCGGCGCGACGTGCACGGTCTGGGGCACGTACCGCAGGCCCTCGACGACGCCGATGGGGGCGCCCGGGGCGACGTGGACGAAGCGGGCACCTCCGGCCGAGACGACGAGCGGCGGCAGGTGACCGGCGTTGACCAGCGTCAGCCGGTGGCCGGGAACGTCCACATGACCGAGGAGGACCGTGGCGAAGTGGCCGTCTCGTGCCACGTCCAGCAGCGACGTGAGCTTGTGCAGGATCGCTGCTGCGTGGTCGCCCTGCGCCGCGTAGGCCCGTATCGCGTAGTGCAGGGAGGCCATGATGCTCGCGGCAGGAACCCCGCGGCCCGAGACGTCGCCGATCGCGAAGAGGAAGGACCTGTCGTCGCAGCGGACCACGTCGTACCAGTCGCCGCCGATGTCCGCCGTGGAGTCCCCCGGCACGTAGCGCGCGGCCAACGCGATCCCCGGCACGGAGGGCAGGAGCTTGGGGAGGAGGGCGTCCTGAAGCACCTCGGAGATCGAGCGCTGCTCCGCGTAGAGACGCAGGTTCTCGCGGGCGAGGAGCTCAGCGGTCTGGCGGCGTCGCATCAGCCACTGGGTCGTGATGGCCGCGGCGACCAACAGGGCGGCCCCCACGGCCCCGACGATCCACGGCAGCGCAGGCAGGAGGCCACCGCCGAGAGGACGGCGTGCCGAGGCGACGAAGTCGAGCGCGGTCGTGCCGAACGGCACACGCACGCTGGCGGTCGCCCCGCGCGCCGGCGGCGAGGTCGCTTCGAGCAAGCGGTTCGGGCGCGGTCGGGCGCCGAGGTAGAGGGCGAATTCGAGGTCGCGGAACGCCGGCGACCGTGGGACGATCGCGTGCCGTCCGAGGGGGAGGGCCACGTCTGCGAGCACGACGTACGTCGGTGTGCCGACAGCCTCCAGGGCACAGTCCAGCCGGAGAGGCGAACTGCTGAGGTGGAGGACGGTGAGCTCCTGTGGGGCCCGGATCCTCGAGGCCACGGGCGCGAACGTCGTCGCGCTGGCGCTCAAAGGTGTGCGCTGGCCCAGCTCCATGAGCCGCACCGGGCCTCGAGCAGTGAGCTCCCACAACGAGAACGATCGGAAGAGCCGTGGCTGCGCGCCGACGTCGGTGCCGATGGATCGCTCGACCGCGGCAACGTCGCCGTGGCTCGCCTGAGCCACCGCGGCCGCCGTCGTGAGCGGTGTCTGGATCAGGGACACGCCTTCGCCGAGCAGCACGCCTGCGGCGTCGGTCTGGATGCTCAAGAGGTGCGACTGCGTGTGGGAGCTGACGACGCCGCTCAGCCAGGCCAGCGAGGCGATCACGACGGCGCCCACGGTGCAGACGAGGATGGTGACGAGGTGGACCGGACGCCTGCGCGCCGGCTGCTCGCCTCGCGAGGCGAGCGCGGCGCCGTCGGACGGATGCGGCTCGCCGGCCCCAGCCGGCCCGGCCTTCTGGGGACCTGCAACGGTCGCTACGGAGGGGTCACCGATGCGCCGACACTAGCTCCGACGTCGCACGGAGCGGCCACGGCCGTCGTGCGCGGCGCCCGCGGAGCACCTTGCGGCCGCGGCAGCGTCGCTGCGCCATGCGCGGCGTCCGGTAGCGTCGGGCGTCGTGGCACGTCTGGACCAGCCCCCCGTGACCATCGCGTACTACTCGATGGAGATTGCCCTCGACGACCGCTTGCCGACGTTCAGCGGCGGGCTGGGCGTACTGGCCGGCGACCACGTTCGGGCCGCCGCCGATCGAGGTTTGCCGCTCGGTGCGGTGACGCTCTTGTACGCCCACGGGTTCTTCGACCAGTCGACCGCAGGCGGCGACCAGCACGAAGCGCCCGTGGAGTGGTCCCCGTCGTCCGAGCTCGAGGAGCTGGGGGTGCGCGTCGCCGTCGTGATCTCGGGAAGGCGGGTGGAGCTGCGCGTCTGGCGGACGATGGTCGAGGGCATCGACGGCCACCGCGTGCCGGTCCACTTCCTCGACGCCGACGTGGAGGAGAACGCACCCGAAGACCGGCAGATCACCGATCGGCTGTACGAAGGCGACCCCTACGAGCGTCTGCGCCAGGAGGCGGTGCTCGGGCTGGGTGGTCCGCTCGTCCTCGACACGCTCGGCTACCAGGGCATCAAGGTCCATCATCTGAACGAGGGGCACGGCTCGCTCGTCGCCGTGGCACTGCTCGCACGGCGCGTCGCGGGGTTCGATCCCGCCGGCGCCCTGGCGGGTTCCCTCCTCGGAGCAGCGCAGGCGGACCTCGACGCCATCCGGCGACGGTGCGTGTTCACCACCCACACGCCGGTTCCCGCCGGGCACGACCGGTTCTCCCGAGAGGTCGCCGACGCCGTGCTCGGACGACCGGTGCTCGACGCCCTGGCCGGTCTGGGGTGCCTCGAGGACGACGGCACGCTGAACATGACCGTGCTCGGCATGCGCAGTGCGGGCTTCGTGAACGGGGTGTCCCTCCGGCACCGTGACGTGACGCACGAGATGTTCCCGTGGCAGCCGGTCGAGGCGATCACCAACGGCGTGCACAGCGTCTCGTGGGCGGCGCCTGCGACCGCGGAGCTCTTCGACCGACGCCTGCCGGGTTGGCGCCAGGACAGCCAGCGGCTCCGCTGCGCGTCCGGCATCCCGCTCGACGAGCTGCGCGCGGCACACGAGCAGAGCAAGAGCCGGATGTGCGCCGAGGTTCGTCGGCGCGCGGGCATCGGCCTTCGGCCGGACGTGCTCACCATCGGCGTCGCACGTCGGTTCGCGACCTACAAGCGCAACGACCTGGTGCTCGCCGATCCCGACCGCCTCGCCGCGATCGCCGAGTGCGCGCCGCTCCAGGTCGTCTTCGCCGGGAAGGCGCACCCTGGTGACCACGAGGCGAAGCAGATGATCCACCACGTGATGTCGGTCGCCGCGCATGCCCCGCGTGGGGTGACCATCGCGTTCGTGGAGAACTACGGGATGGACCTCGGCCGCCTGCTCTGCGCGGGTGCCGATGTGTGGCTGAACACCCCGACCCCTCCCAACGAGGCGTCCGGCACGAGTGGGATGAAGGCGGCGCTGAACGGGGTCCCGAGCCTGAGCACCCTCGACGGCTGGTGGCTCGAGGGGTGGATCCAGGGCGTCACGGGGTGGGCGATCGACGCGCCCGAGGGCATCGGGGAGGACCCCGGCGAGCAGGCCGGCCCGCCCGACGAGGATGCCGAGCGCATCTACCGCACCCTCGAGACGATCGTCGCTCCCCTGTACTACAAGGACCCGGACGCGTTCTCGGCCGTCGGGCGCCACGCCATCGCGCTCAACGCGTCCTACTTCTCGGCTCACCGGATGGTCGAGGAGTACGCGCGGCGGGCGTACCGCCGCGCGCTCGACGCCTGAGCAGGATGCGAGGAGCGGCGAGGTCCTGTGGTTGACCACGTGGAGGCGTGGCCTGGCCGTGCCTACCCGATGGGGGCGACCTACGACGGCGCGGGGACGAACTTCTCGGTCTTCACGGAGGTCGCCGAGGGGGTCGACCTGTGCCTCGTGGCCGACGACGGGCAGGAGCTACGCGTGCCCCTCGAGGAGGTGGACGCCCATTGCTGGCACGCGTACCTGCCTGGTGTCGGGCCCGGCCAGCGCTATGGCTACCGTGTCCACGGCCCGTGGGACCCCGCGCAGGGCCTGCGGTGCAACCCGAACAAGCTGCTGATCGACCCCTACGCGAAGGCGATCGCCGGCTCGGTCGACTGGGATCCCGCCTGCTTCGGCTCGGTGCCCGGCGACGACGAAGCGCGCGATGACCGTGACAGCGCCCCCCACGTCCCCAAGAGCGTCGTGCACAGCCCGTACTTCGACTGGGGGTCGGACCGTCCGCCCGGCACTCCGCTGCACGACACCGTCATCTACGAGGTCCACGTGAAGGGCTTCACGGTCGGGCATCCCCAGATCCCTCCGCACCTGCGAGGCAAGTACCTCGGGCTCGCGCACCCCGTGGCGATCGACCACCTGCGCGCGCTCGGCGTCACGGCGGTCGAGCTGCTGCCGGTGCACCAGTTCGTCCACGACGCCCCCCTCGTCGAGCGGGGCCTGCGGAACTACTGGGGCTACAACTCGATCGGGTTCTTCGCGCCGCACAACGAGTACGCCTCGGGCGACCTCGGTCAGCAGGTCCAGGAATTCAAGACGATGGTCTGGGCGCTCCACGACGCAGGCATCGAGGTGATCCTCGATGTCGTCTACAACCACACCGCAGAAGGCGACCACCTCGGCCCGGTGCTCTCGTTCAAGGGCATCGACAATCGCGCGTACTACCGGCTCGTGCCCGACGACCTGCGGCACTACTACGACACGACCGGCACCGGCAACAGCTTGAACGTCCGCCACCCGCGGAGCCTCCAGCTGATCATGGACTCGCTGCGCTACTGGATCTCCGAGATGCACGTCGACGGGTTCCGCTTCGACCTCGCCGCGTCGCTCGCGCGCCAATTCCACGAGGTCGACCGCCTCTCGGCATTCTTCGACCTCATCGAGCAGGACCCGATCGTGAGCCAGGTGAAGCTGATCGCAGAGCCCTGGGACCTCGGAGAGGGGGGCTACCAGGTGGGCAACTTCCCCCCGGTCTGGTCGGAGTGGAACGGCAAGTTCCGCGACACCGTCCGCGACTTCTGGCGCGGCGAGCCCGCGACCCTCCCCGAGCTCGCGTCGAGGCTGACCGGGAGCTCCGATCTGTACCAGTCCGACTCGCGCCGCCCGGTCGCCAGCATCAACTTCGTGACCGCTCACGACGGGTTCACGCTCGCCGACCTCGTCTCCTACAACGAGAAGCACAACGACGCGAACGGTGAGGACAACCGCGACGGCGAGAGCTTCAACCGCTCTTGGAACTGCGGCGTCGAGGGCCCGAGCGACGACGCCGCGATCCTCGCGTGTCGCAGGCGCCAGCAGCGGAACCTGCTCGCCACCTTGTTCCTCTCCCAGGGTGTGCCGATGCTGCTCGGCGGTGACGAGATCGGGCGCACCCAGCGCGGGAACAACAACGCCTACTGCCAGGACAACCAGGTGTCGTGGTTCGACTGGCTGCGCGCGGACGACGAGCTCCTGGCCTTCACCCGCCACGTGATCGCCCTCCGGCGTGAGCACCCGATCTTCCGGCGACGCCGGTGGTTCCAAGGCAGGCCGATCCGCGGCACGCCCGACATCGCCTGGTTCCGACCCGATGGGGCGGAGATGGACGACGCCGACTGGGAGTCGGGTTTTGCCAAGTCGGTCGCCGTCTTCCTCAACGGCGACGCGATCCCTGACCGCGACGAGCGTGGCAGGCAGGTGACCGACGACCGGTTCCTCCTCGTGCTCAACGCGCACGACGAGCCGATCGACTGGCGCCTTCCGCGCCACCGGGTGGCGGGCTGGACGGTCGCGCTCGACACCGCCGGGGAGCTCGTGGTCGGCTCCCATGTCGAGCCGTCGAAGCCCTTCTGCGCCCCGGCGCGGGCGTGCACGCTCCTCGTCGCACCGGGCCGCAAGGCACCGCACCAGCGCCGGTGACGCGCACCATTCCGCCGGTTCCCGGTCCCGGCGTCGCTCCGGGGGCATGGGACAATGGGTGGCGGTGACCACTGCCGAACTCGAAAAGCGTGTCGCGGCGCACGCCGCGGCCGAGCTGGTCGAAGACGGGATGTCCGTCGGGCTCGGGACCGGCACGACCGTCGCGTACCTCGTGCCGGCGCTGGCTGCCCGCGCCCTCGACGTTCGCTGCGCCGTGACCTCGCCGCGCACCGAGATCCTGGCTCGGGAGGCTGGCCTGCGAGTCGAGCGGTTCTCCTCGGTCGCGCACCTCGACATCGCCATCGACGGAGCCGACCAGGTCGCTCCGGACGGGTGGCTCGTGAAGGGTGGTGGTGGCGCTCACACCCGCGAGAAGCTCGTGGCCTCAGCTGCTGACCGCTTCGTCGTGATCGTGGACTCCTCGAAGCTGGTCCGCGCGCTCCGTCCGCCCGTGCCCCTCGAGGTGGTCGCGTTCGCGCTGGCCTCCACTCTCCGCCGGATCGAGGCCATCGGGCCGGTGCGCCGGCGCGACGCCGGGCGGAGCCCCGACCATGGCGTCATCTGCGACTACCTGGGCGCCGCGGACGACCCGCCGTGGCTGGCCGGCGCGCTGCGCGGGGTCCCAGGAGTGGTGGAGCACGGCTTGTTCCCTCCCGAGATGGTCAGCGACGTCATCGTGGGCCGGGGCGGACGTGCCGAGACGGTGCGCCCCGGGGGCGACGGGTGGTGAGCAGGTCGGACGGTCAGCCGTTGCCCGGGGCAGCGGGGCGGTCGGCCATGACGACCGACGACCCTGCCTCCACTCGCCCTGCGGGGATCGAGGGGTCTGCTGCGAGAAGCTTCTCGAGAGCCCAGCGCTTGTCGGCGCCGCTGACGAGCCACAGCAGGCGACGAGCACGCTTGATCCCCGGGTAGGTGAGCGTCATGCGCCGCCGACCGTTGTACGTGGTGGCGGTGAGCGCGACCGGGCGGTCCTGCACCGAGAGGACGGGGTCTGTCGGAACGAGGGACGCCGTGTGGCCGTCCGGGCCGAGGCCGAGGTGCACCAGGTGGAGCTGCCGCGGCAGCGCAGCCCCGTAGCGGGCGGCAGCAGCGTCGAGATCGGCCTCCTCCACCGGCATCGGGCGCACCTCTGCAACCTCGTCTCCCAGCGCCTCGCGCAAGTGCGCGAGATTGCGGTCGGGGTCGTCTCCGGGCGCGACACGCTCGTCGGCCTGCCAGATGACCGTGCGCTCCCAGGGCATGTCCAAGGTGACCAGCACGGCGAACATCTTCCAGGGCGTCGTGCCGCCGCTCACGGCGAATTGGAACGTGCCGTCCTGGTCGACCGCTTGGTGGGCGAGGTCGACCACCAAGCGGGCAGCGGCTCGTGAGAGCGCGTCGAGGTCGTCGAAGACGACCAGCTCGTGGTGCACGGGCTTACGGCCCGGCAGGCTTCTCGGCGTGACCGCCGAATTCGCTGCGCATGGCAGAGAGGAGCTTTCCCGTGAGCGCTCCGCGGCCGCGCGACTCGAACCGCTCGAAGAGCGATGCGGTGATCACCGGCGCCGGCACGCCCTCGTCGATCGCGGCGAGCACCGTCCAGCGGCCCTCCCCCGAATCCGACACGCGGCCCGCGAACTGCGCGAGCTCGGCTGTGCGTGCGAGCGCGTCCGCCACGAGGTCGAGCAGCCACGACCCGACCACCGAACCACGCCGCCACACCTCTGCCACCTCCGCGACGTCGATCGAGTAGCGGTAGGCCTCGGGGTCCCGCAGCGGCGCGGTCTCTGCGTCGGTCTCCTGGGGCTTCGTGCCCGCGTCGGCGTGCCCGATGATGCTCAGTCCCTCGGCGATCGAGGCCATCATCCCGTACTCGATGCCGTTGTGGACCATCTTCACGAAGTGGCCAGCGCCGCTCGGTCCGCAGTGGAGGTAGCCGTCGGGCGCCGTCCCGCCCTCGCGCGATCTGCCGGGCGTGAGCGGAGCACTGTCGCGACCGGGGGCGATCGTCTCGAAGATCGGGTCGAGCCTGCGAACCGGCGCGTCCTCGCCGCCGATCATGAGACAGTAGCCACGCTCGAGGCCCCACACCCCGCCGCTCGTCCCACAGTCGACGAAGTGGATGCCGCGTCCCGAGAGCGCCTTTGCTCGAGCGATGTCGTCCCGGTAGTACGAGTTTCCTCCGTCGACCACCGTGTCGCCGGGCTCCAGCGCGTCGACGAGCTCGTCGAGCGCCGCGCCCACGATGGCGGCCGGCAGCATGAGCCACACCGCACGCGGCGGGTCGAGCTTGGCCGCGAGATCGGCGAGCGAGGACGCGCCCGTCGCGCCGTCCGGCTCGAGCGCCTCGACGGCGCGGGGATCGACGTCGTAGACGACGGTGCGGTGGCCGTCGCGGATCAGGCGTCGGACCAGATTGGCGCCCATCCTGCCGAGGCCGACCATGCCGAGCTGCATCGGGTTCTTCGTGGCCATGACGCCACCCTACGCCGGGCACCGCCGGCGCCGACCAGCGCCCGGGCGCCGCGCCAGCCGGGTGGGCCGGCACGGACCCTCAGCCGTGCTGCTTGAGCGCGCGGTAGCGCCGGATCAGCGCGTTGGTGGACGCGTCGTGCGCCAGCGCCGGCTCGGAGCTGGTCTCGAGCTCGGGGACGATCTCCTTCGCCAGCTGCTTGCCGAGCTCCACGCCCCACTGGTCGAACGAGTCGATGCCCCAGAGCGCGCCCTGGACGAACACGTCGTGCTCGTAGAGCGCGACCAGGGCTCCGAGCACCCGAGGGGTGAGCCGCTCGGCGAGGAGCACGTTGGTCGGGCGGTCGCCCGGCATCTCCTTGTGGGGCACGACGCGTTCCTCGGTCCCGTCGGCTCGGACCTCGTCCGCGGTGCGCCCGAACGCCAGCGCCTGCGCTTGGGCGAAGACGTTCGACATGAGCAGGTCGTGGTGCTCGCGCAGGGGGTTCAGGCTCTTCGCGAAGCCGATGAAGTCGACGGGCACGAGCCGCGTGCCCTGATGCAGGAGCTGGTAGAAGCTGTGTTGCCCGTTCGTGCCGGGCTCACCCCAGTACACGGGGCCGGTGTCGTAGTCGACCGGAGCGCCGTCGAGCGTCACGCGCTTGCCGTTCGACTCCATGGTGAGCTGCTGGAGGTAGGCCGGGAAGCGTTTCAGGTACTGGCTGTAGGGCATGACCCCCATCGACTGCGCGCCGAAGAGCTCGTTGTACCAGAACGACAGCAGGCCCATGACCACGGGCATGTTGCGCTCGAGGGGCGCAGTGCGGAAGTGCTCGTCCATCTCGTGGAAACCGCCCAGCATCTCGTAGAAGTGGTCGGGGCCGATCGCGAGCATGGTCGAGAGGCCGATCGCCGAGTCCATGGAGTACCGGCCTCCGACCCAGTCCCAGAAGCCGAACATGTTCTCGGTGTCGATCCCGAAGGCGGCGACGCGCTCTCGGTTCGTCGACACTGCGACGAAGTGCCTGGCGACGGCCTCGTCGCTTCCGAGGGAGTCCACGACCCACGAGCGCGCCGACGTCGCGTTCTCGATCGTCTCGAGCGTGGTGAAGGTCTTCGACGACACGACGAAGAGCGTCTCTTCGGCCGAGAGATCCCTCGTGGCCTCGACGAGGTCGGTCGGGTCCACGTTGGAGACGAAGCGGAACGTCATGTCGCGGCGCGAGTACCACCGCAGCGCCTCGTAGGCCATGACGGGTCCGAGGTCCGAGCCGCCGATCCCGATGTTGACGACGTTTCGGATGGGCCGTCCGGTGTAGCCGAGCCATTGCGCCGAGCGGACCTTCTCGCAGAAGCTCGCCATCCGGTCGAGGACCTCGTGCACCTCTTTCACCACGTCGGTCCCGTCCACCACGAGCGAGGTGCCGCTCGGCATGCGCAGGGCGACGTGCAGTGCGGCGCGGTCCTCCGAGACGTTCACGTGCGCGCCGGCGAACATGGCGTCGCGGCGTGTCTCGACGCCCGACTCGCGCGCGAGCTGGACGAGGAGGCGCATGGTCTCGTCGGTGATCTTGTTCTTCGAGTAGTCGCAGTAGAGCCCCGCCGCCTCCAGGCTGAACCGCTCGGCCCGGCCCGGGTCGGCGGCGAACAGCTCCCTCAGATGGGTGCCCGCGATCTCGGCGTGATGGCGTTCGAGCGCAGCGAGCGCGGGACGCTCGCGCAGCGTGCTGCGCGGCTGCGGGACAGGGGGAACCGGCATGGAGGGCACGGAGTCGGGCATCGACCGTGGACGCTACCGGGTGGTGCCCCCGGACATCTCGGTGGCCCGCACACGATGACCGGGGATCATGACGCGGCGCGACGCTCGTGTGCCGGAGCAGACGAGCTCTGGGCCTCGGGCTCCGCCTGCCCGTCCCGATCGGTGAGGCCGGCCTCGGCCTCGGTGACGCTCGAACGCAGCCGCTTCAGGCTTGCGGCGAGGAGCCGCGAGACGTGCATCTGGCTGATGCCGACTCGAGCGGCGATCTCCGACTGGGTGAGGCCGTAGGCGAAGCGGAGCTGGAGGATCTGCTGCTCGCGCGGCCCGAGCGCGGCGAGGGCCGGCGCGAGGAGCACGCGGTCTTCGATGGCGCCGAGGGAGGCGTCCTCTCCGCCGAGGTGGGAGGCGAGCGTCTCCTCGTTGCGTCCGGTCGCGTCGATCGAGGCCGTGCGGTACCCCTGTCCGGCCTCGAGCGCCTCGAGGACGGCTTCTTCCGTCGCGCCCGTGGCCGTCGCGAGCTCGCGTACCGTCGGGGAGCGGCCCAGCTGCTGCGAGAGCGTCTCGGTGGCCTTGCCGAGCTCGAGGTAGAGCTCTTGCACCCTGCGCGGCGCCCGCACCGCCCATCCCTTGTCTCGGAAGTGGCGCTTCAGCTCTCCGATCACCGTGCGCGTGGCGAACGTCGTGAACTCGATGCCCCGATCCGGGTCGAAACGGTCGACCGACTTCACGATGGCGAGGGATGCCACCTGCACCAGGTCCTCGTACGGCTCCCCACGGTTGACGTAGCGGCGTGCGAGCTGGTGGGCGAGCCCGAGATGCGCGGTGACGAGCCGTTCCCGGACTGCAGGGTCTCGGCCGGCGGCGAGCTCGAAGAACAGGGCCTTCGTGTCCCCCCCCTGCCTGGGTGCCTCGTCCGTCAACATGTCATCGTCAAACCGCCCTGTCGGATCGACGCTTGCGCAGCCAGGCACCGGCGCGCCCGTCCCGGAGCCGGCGGCCGTGCTCGTCCACGAGCGCGTCGAGGATCTTCAATGAAAGGTCGTCCGCTGCCGCCCGGCGCGCGCTGGCCGCCATGTGGTCGTCCTCGTACCAGCAGGCCACCTCGATCGCATCACCTTCGCATTCGTAGCTCAGATGGAGCCTGCCGTCCTCGCGCCCTGTGACGAGCGAGAGGCACAGCTCTTCGACTGCCAGCCGCAGGTCCTCGATGTCCTCGATCCCGAACCCGGCGCGACCTGCGAGCGTCGCGGCCGCCAGGCGCGCGAGCACGACGAGGTCGGCCTGGACCGGGATCGAGAGCTCGACCGAGATGGTGCCCGCCTTTCGCTCGCTCATGGGTGCCTCACGCTCTCGAGCGCTGCCCCGACGCTCCCGAAGATCGAGAAGACGCCGGTCAGGCCGGTGATCTCGAACACCCTCAGGATGCGTGGCTCGTCGATGACCAGCGGGAGGTCTCCGCCGGCCTCGCGGCAGCGCTTGAGCGCGCCGACCAGCACCCCGAGGGCGGTCGAGTCGAGAAAGGTCACCCCGAGGAGGTTCACGACGACGCTCGGCTTGCCCGAGGCACCGAGCGCCGCCAGCCGATCGCGCAGCGGCGGCGCGGTCGCGACGTCGATCTCGCCGGCCGGCGAGACGACCGGGATGCCGTCGACCTCCTCGTCCCCGATCTCGAAGGTCTGGTCCATCGGGTCACCGCTCCTTTACCTTGGTTCCTCTGGCGTCGGCCGGTCCGGGAGCCTCGTGGCGGAGGCGCGGCGAGGGCGAGCCTGGACGGCTGACGCGTGCACGCAGCCTGGATTGCAGTGAGCGAGTCCTCCGCAGGTCACCTCCTATACCCCGATGCCCGCATCCCCGCCCGCCCGCATGCCACGATCCGGCGCTGCGTCCGGTGACGGGCACCTCACGGGAACCCTACGCGCCGACGTCGAGGAGGACGGAGATCGACGCCGGTTCGCCCTCTTGGAGGACGAGCCCGCCGGGCTCGACGCCGCCGGCATCGAGGAGATCACGGCGTGCCGCGCGCAGGTGCTCGAGACGCTCCGCGTGGTCCACCACCGTGAGGCTCGCCACCCGTGCCCGCATGGACCGCTTCTGGGTGGTCTTCTCCTTGCGGACTGCCGCAAGGACCGCTGCGACCGCGTCGAGCACGGGGGACGCGCCCCAGGCGATCTCCGTGGCGTCCTGGCCGCCCTCGCCTGCACCGCGGCGAATGGGCGGTGCGAGCTCCGCGGAGGCGTCCGGCCAGGGCGCGAGATGGACCGAGCCCGTCTGCCACCAGCTCCAGACCTCCTCGGTGACGTAGGGGAGGAAGGGCGCGAAGAGGCGGAGCTGCACGGAGAGGGCCAGGGAGAGCGCCGCGCGCGCGGAGGCGGCCGCCACATCTCCGGGCTCGCCGTAGGAGCGGAGCTTGACGAGCTCGAGGTAGTCGTCGCAGAACGACCAGAAGAAGCTCTCGGTCGATTCGAGCGCA
>JAKAQM010000125.1 GCA_021822565.1 Actinomycetes bacterium
TGCGGCCGTGGCGCCGCTCCGGCACGAGGAGGTCGCGTCGCTTCATTCGGGAGACCGCCGAGCGGGCGGCCCGCTCGTCGACGCCGAGATCGCCGAGGAGCGCCACGAGCCCCGCGACGGAGATCCAGCCGCCCAGGCGCCGGCCGTACGCGCCGTAGATGTTGAGCACCATCGACTTCGGCTGTTGCGCGACCACTCTCGCCAGCTCCTTTTCCAACCCTGGCTCCAGACCCTGTCCAGCGTCGCACTGGGGGGACAATGCACCGGTCGACGGGGCGCTTGTGTCGATACCATAACGTCGTGGCTGCTGCCTCTTCGGCCCCGAGCGCGCCGGATCGTCCCGGCTCTGCTCCGACGCCGGAAGCCCTGAGCCGTCTCGACGAGCTCCTCGGCCCAGGGCAGGTGCTCATCCCAGGCCGCGACGACATCATCCGGTACGACACGGACGTGCTGGGGCGCCGCTCTCCCGCCTGCTGGGTAGCCCGCCCCAACGACCTCGAGGACGTGCGCTCGATCGTCCGTTGGGCATACGCCGAGCGCGCCGAGCTCGTCGTCCAAGGCGCCAATACCGGTCCGGTGCTCGCCGGAGTCCCGCGAGCCGGCCGTCACCAGGGCATCGTCTCGATGGAGCTCTGTCGTTCGACGATCGACGTCGACGTGCTGAACAGGACCGTCACGGCCAGTGCTGGCGTCGACCTCGCAAGCCTGAACGATGCATTGGCGCGCAGCGGCCTCACCCTGCCGATCGACCTCGGAGCCAACCCCTCGGTGGGAGGGATGGTCGCGGCGAACACCGGGGGGGCCCGCCTCATCCGTCATGGTGACGTTCGGCGCCATGTGCTAGGGCTGGAGGTGGTGCTGCCGGACGCGCACGCCACGGTGCTGCCCTTGCTCCGGCGTCTCCGTAAGGACAACCGTGGGCCAGACCTGAAGCACCTCTTCATCGGCAGCAGCGGAACGCTCGGCATCATCACGGCGGCGGTGCTCGCCGTGGACCCCTTGCCGCGAGACGTCGCCACGGCTCTCGTCGCCGCGAACGACGGCAGCGGCGTACTGCACTTCTTGACCCTGCTCGAGGCGAGAGCCGTGGAGCATCTCAGCGCGTACGAGTTGCTCTCACGGCCGACGCTCGAGGCCATCTCCAGGCACCTTCCATCCGGAATTCGCTGGCCCTTCGAATTCCCGGGGGTTCCGGACCTTCCCCCGTTCCTCATCCTCGTCGAGCTCAGCGCCTCCGACTCCGCGCACGGCGGGCGCCAGAGCCTCGAAGACGATCTGACGACGCTCATCGACCAGAGCGCCTCCCGGGGCTGGGTCGCCGACGCATGGTTCGGACGTCCGACCACACTCTGGCCTCTTCGCCACGCAGCGATCAACGCCCTTCACCAGGAGGGGCCCATGGTGGCGTTCGACCTTTCGGTCCCGCGCTCACAGCTCTTCGAGACGCGTGACCAGATCATCGCGTTGGTCGCCGACAGAGCGCCGCATGCCCGGTATGCCGACTTCGGGCACGTCGGCGACGGGGGACTCCACTCCGTCTTCATCTGGCCCCGAGAGCTGCGTGTCGAACGTCGTCTCCGCGAGCAGGAACGTCTACGTGAGGCGATGTACGAGCTCATCGCAGCGGCGGACGGTACGTTCAGCGCGGAGCATGGTCTCGGCCCGGAGAACGAATCGGCGTTCCGACGCTACAGTCCCGAGATCCGACATGCCCAGGCAGCGCTCAAGGCGCTCTTCGACCCCCGAAGAATTCTCGGATCCGTCGATCTGTCCTGACTGCCCTGAGGTTCCCGAGGCACGGCTGGGCCCCTGGCCGGGGGCGACGAGCCGACGTCGCGCTCGCCGCCCCCGGCATGGTCTGGCTCGCGCTCAGCGGTGCGCGGCAGCGAGCACTTTCGTGCCGGTCTCCACCAGCTTGAACTTGCCCCCGACGACTTTCATCACCGACAGCGACGACGACAGCACTCCGCCGTGGACCTTCGAGCTGAAACTGAACACGCCCGTGAC
Organism: Actinomycetes bacterium; assembly: GCA_021822565.1. GTDB lineage: Bacteria > Actinomycetota > Acidimicrobiia > Acidimicrobiales > RAAP-2 > JAJYVT01. The sequence goes on from JAKAQM010000125.1 coordinate 2,008, forward strand.
TCCCGGAACCCTCACGACCTTCGTCTGCAGATAATGCTCGATCGCCGGTCCACTGGTTCCCACTGCCCTCATCGCTTTCACGAGCAGCGTCATGCAGTCGTACATGTCCCCCGCGAACCTGTTCTCGCTCCCGTAAAGCTTCAAGAAGGACTTGATCACCGGGACCTGGGGGTCGTGCCGCGGCAGATCCTGGTACACGCTCAGGTTCCCCCCGACGACGGTCGCCCCGTTCGCCGCCGCTCCGACGGCCTTCGGGAATGTCGCGAGCGCGACACCGTTCCCCTGGAACACCGGGACCTTGATCCCGGCTGACGCCAGCTCGCCTTGGATGATGAACGCACCCGGCGGGATCCCGTAGACGAGAAGTGCTTGCTCTCCAGGAAGCGTCTTCACCCGCTCCAGGTAAGACGTCAGGTTCGTCGATGTCGCAGGGTACATGAGCGTGTCGAGCAGTTTCTGGCCGTTCCTCTTCGCCACCTTCTCGAATACCGGGAGGCCCTGCTGGCCGAACGCGGAATCGACTCCGAGCCACGCAATCTTCTTGATCCCGTGCTCTTTCATGTAGTCGAGCATGATCTCGGCGACGCTTGTAGGTGATTCAGGTATCTTGAAGAAGTAGGGAGCAACCGGATTGTTGAATGTACCCCCACCGATATCGCCTAGCGTCGGTATCTTGTCCTGCTTGACGAGAGGCAGGAGGGCTTCTCCCAATGTGGTGGTGCTGATCCCGAGCAGCGCCACCGCGTGGTCTTGGCTGATCATCTGACGGGCGTCGAGCAGGCCGGTTGTCGGGCTGGTCTTCGTGTCCATGATCTTCAGCTCGATCTTGCGCCCGTGCACGCCACCGTGCGCGTTGATCTGCTTGGCGTACTCGACAGCGACCTTCTCGTCCGCCTGTCCGATCGCCGCCTCGGCCCCGGACAGCGCCACGGGCACCCCGATGACGATCGGTCCTTTGGAGGAGGATTTGGCGCTGGCGCCTGCCGTCCCCGCGCCAAGAGCCACCGTCGTCAGCGCTGCCGTCGCCAACGCCGTTACGACCGCCACCGATGCCCGTACTTTGCCTTTGCTCATGTTCCCTCCCTGTTTGTTCTCGTCGACGCGATCAACGAGATCTGTCACTGCTCGGTTCACGCGAACCTGCCCCTCCATCGTCCGCGTGCCGTTCCGCCTTCGGGTCGGTGGGTCCGCCGAGATAGGCTGCGACCAGCGCCTCTTCGTCCAACACGGCGTCCGCTGACGTCTGGCGTACGACGACGCCCTGCTCCATCACGAGAAGACGATCGGCAAGCGTCATGGCAAGGCGGACGTTCTGCTCGACGATCAGCAGCGTCATACCTTGCCGGCGCAATTCGCGCAATGCATCGACCACTGCGTCCACGACGACCGGGGCAAGCCCGAGAGATGGCTCGTCCACCATCAGGACCCGTGGGGTGCTCATCAGCCCCCGAGCGATTGCAAGCATCTGCTGCTCTCCGCCTGAAAGCGTCCCTGCCCGTTGCTCGCGCCGCCGTGCCAACGTCGGGAACAGCTCCTCGACTCGCTCCAGCTGCTGCGGCACCTTTCGCTCCCGGCCGAGCACGTAGCTTCCGAGAAGCAGGTTGTCCCGAACCGACATCGATGCGAAGAGCTGCCGGCGCTCGGGAACCAGGACGAGACCTCTGCGTACGGTCTCCTCGACTTTCAATCCCCCGATGGCCGCATCATCGAGCGATACGCTCCCTCCAGCCGGACGAACGAGCCCACAGATCCCCGCGAGCAGGCTCGTCTTGCCTGCCCCGTTCGCACCGACGACGCCCAGGCACTCGGCTTGTCGCAGCGCGAGCGATACCCCGCGCACCGCCCGAACCGCTCCGTACGCCACCGAGAGATCCTCGACCTTCAGTACCGCTGGCCGTTCGGTGGCGGTGGTCATGCGCCTTCCTCCGGCACGGAGGTAGCGCCTTCAGGCCGAGCGCCGGCGCCGCGGACACTCGCACGAGAGAGATCGAGGTGGCTCGTTCCGAGATACGACGCGATCACGGTTTCGTCCTTGCGAACCTCGTCAGGAAGCGCGGTCAGGAGCTGCCGTCCCGAGTCGAGGACCGTCACGCGGTCTGCCACGTCCATGAGGGCGCGCATGTTGTGCTCGACCATCACGATGCCCAGCGACTCGCTCGCCAGCGCCCGGACGAGCTCGACCAGCTCTTGCGCTTCGGAGGCGCTGAGGCCGGCGGCAGGCTCGTCGAGCAGCAGGACGTGAGGCTGCGCGGCCAGCGCCCTGGCGATCTCGACCCGTCGCTGTTGGCCATAGGGAAGCGTGCCAGCGGCGCGCGCCGCGTATCGTTCCATGCCCACGCGTTCCAGGGCATGCTCAGCACGCTGTGCCAGAACGCGCTCGTCACGCCAATGTCCGGGAAGACGGAAGATGGCTGAGAGCGCTCCGGCATGGGCGCTCAGGTGCGCTCCGACCATGACGTTCTCGAGCACCGACATATCCGGGAACAGCTCGATGTTCTGGAACGTCCTGGCGAGGCCATGACGCGCGATGCGGTACGGGGCCATGCCCGTGACGTCGGTCCCCCCGAGGCGCACCACACCCGAGGACGGTTGCACGTGGCCCGAGAGGCAGTTGAAGAACGTGGTCTTGCCCGCTCCGTTCGGACCGATCAGCCCGACCACCTCTCCCGCCTGCAGCTCCAGGCTGGCTCCGTCCAATGCGGTGAGGCCTTCGAAGCGACACGTCACCCCTACGGCTTCGAGAAGGCACGGGGGATCGGGATCGGCCTCACCCTCGACGTCGCTCGTGATCCCGGGAGCAACGGGAGCTACCGCGCTGACGCCAGCCACCGCGCCGGTCGAGGGCTCTCCAAGAGCCGCTTGCAAGGCAACCGCGTGGCTCTCCGTCGAGATCCTCCGGTTCGCTGCGTTTGCCTCCGGGCTCCAAGATGCAATCATGCGTGCGAGCCCGTCTCCGATGCTCGCGAGCCCGCCTGGCAACAGCAAGAGCACGAGGATGAGCACGACCCCGAAGCCGATCGTGGTGAAGTAGGACGAATTGATGTGGACGACGTCCGGGCCGTACGTCTGAAGCGCCGCCTGGAAGACCACGACGCCCAAGACGCCGAACGGTGCGCCCCAGATCGAGCGCAGCCCGCCGACCACGGCCATGAGGAGGACTTCCACGGTCACGAGAATTGTGAACGACGAGGCGCCCACCACGCCGACGTAGTTGGCGTACAAGCTTCCCGCGACGCTGGCGATGATCGCCCCGGTTACGAACGCGACGACCTTGTAGTGCGTGGCATTGACCCCGGCAGAGGCTGCGGCGGCTTCGTTCGCTTCGACGGCTCTCAGGGCCCTTCCGGTGCGGCTCACCACGAGGTTCCGGGCGACGACGAGCGAGATCAACGCTGCCACGGTGCAGACGTAGAAAAAGCTGTTCTCCCCGCCGGAGAACACCGCACCACCGATCGACAAGCTCGGCCCAACACCGATGCCGCTCGCACCACCAGTCAGAGGCGACGTCTCGAAGACGATGAACGCGATGTACCCGATGGCGAGCGTCACGAGCCCAAGGAGGTGTCCGGTCAGGCGAAAGACCATGACCCCGATGAGCGCCGCGCCGGCACCGGCTGCAACAGCCGACACGGCCATGCCCGCCCAAGGGTTCAGGCCTTGATGGAGGGCGAGGATCGCCAACCCGTACGCTCCGACTCCGAACAACGCGTTCGTGGCCAGCATGAGCTGCCCGCAGTATCCCAGCACGAGGACCATCCCCAGCGCGAGCATGGTGTAGAGGGTGACCGTGACCCCGTCCTCGACCGATAGGAAGCCCAGCGCCGGCATCCAGATCGGCATCGTGAAAAAGACGGCTCCCACCAGCGCCAGGCCACCGAGCGGCGCCCACCACCGGTCCGCCACCAGCACTGAGACCGGGACCACGGCTCTGGATCCCGGCCGTCCCGCCGACGCCGATCCCGTCACGCTCATACGCGCGTCACCGCCATCTGCCGAGTCAGGCCCCGCCGACGGATGACAAGGGCCACGATCAGCAGCAGGAGAGGAACGGCATCGCCATAGTTCGCCACTGATGCTGGGGAGTACCCCAGCACCACTGCCTCGAGCACGCCGAAGCCGATCCCACCCGCCACCGCTCCGACCGGCGACTCCGCCCCGCCCAGGATCCACGCGACGAACGCTTTCAACGTGATCGGAATCCCCATGTCGTAGGTGGCGTACGTCACGGGAACCAGGATCGCTCCGGCAAACGCCGCCAGCAATGCCCCGAGCGCGAATGCGATGGTCCAGTACCTGTCCACCCGGATCCCGACGAGACGGGCTGCGGTCGGGTTCACCTCACATGCTCGCAGCGCCTTGCCAATCCTCGTCCGCGTCGCGCCGTACCAAAGGAGGCCCATCACGATCAAGGTCGAACCGACGATCCAGAGATCCTGCCGTGGGAGCAGGACGCCGACGATCGACAGTGCTGGCCCGGACGTGAACGGGCGCAGGCCATAGGTGAGCGAGCCCGTGGGGATGAGCGCACCACCCTCGAGAACCGACGAGATCCCGATCGTCAGGATCAGCAGGAAGATGGTCCCCTGTCGGCGGCGGGGATGGATCACGAGCAATTCGAGAAGGCCTCCCAGAGCGGTCACGATCACCACCGCCAACAGGACGGCGACCGCCAATGGCAAGCGATGCGGATCACCGTTGGGACCGGCGAACAGGAGGGTGAGCATCGCGCCTGCCATGAGGAAGTCCCCGACGGCGAAGTTGATCACACCGGTCACGTTGTACACGACGAGAAGGCTCACTGCGGCCAAGGCGTAGATGCAGCCATTGACGATGCCGCTCGCCAAGGTCTCTGGGAGTTGACCGATGCCGGTCGCAAAGAACGTCGGCATCCAATCCATCATGGACGCCCGGACCAGCGCGGCGCCGCACATGCCCCTATGCGGAGCGGGCCTGTCCCCTTCTTCGTCGCGGCGGAAGGCCAGCCGGGGCCGTGCTCATGTGGCAATTCCATGCGACACGGCTCCTTCACGGTGCATTTCCAGCATCCTCGGGGGACCGGTCGTCGACGACACGACGACTCTTCCCCTCGCTCCGCGGAAGCGTCCCGTAGCCGACGATCTCCACTTCCACGCGCACTCCCATCACCTCACGGAGACGTTCCGCCACCACTACCGTCCTCGAGCCTTGGTCGGTTTCTCCCTCGGCAATCTCTCCCTCGACAATCTCTCCCTCGGCAATCTCTCCCTCGACGAGCACGGCCACCTGATCTCGCCCGCCATCGGGTCTGGAAATGCGAACCTGGTATTCGGGGCCGATCCCTTCGATGGTCGACAGCACCGAGTCCACCTGCGCTGGAGCGATCGCGACGCCTCGTACTTTCACGACATCGTCCGTTCGACCCAGAATTCGACCGATGCGGGGGAACGGGCTGCCACAGGGGCACGGGTCTTGGTAGAGCCAGGACCTGTCGCGCGTCCGGTAGCGGATGAGGGGCATCGCCTCCTTTCGCAAGGTCGTGACGACGATCTCGCCTTCCTCACCCGGAGGCACAGGGTCGAGGGTCTCCGGATCGATGATCTCGACGACGTAGTAGTCCGACCACACGTGGATGCCATCGTGACGACCACAGTCGATTCCCACTCCGGGGCCGTAGAGCTCGGTCAGCC
>JAKAQM010000016.1 GCA_021822565.1 Actinomycetes bacterium
GGGTCGATCACCCGTCGTGGGAAGTGGTCGCAGAGGCGTCGGCGGCGGTCGGCCGCGACGTCGAGCGGTTGCTGCTCGACGCACCGATGGAGGAGCTGACCCAGACCGCGAACGCGCAGCTCGCCACGTTCGTCCAATCCCTCGTGGTCCTCGACGCGGTCGAGCGGGTCGGTCTCACCCCCGCCGCATGCGCCGGGCACTCGCTCGGCGAGTACACGGCGCTCGTCGCCGCCGGCGCCATGCCCTTCGGGGAGGCCGCGGTGCTCGTGGTCGCACGGGGCGACGCGATGGCCCGCGCCGGCGAGGACGCCCCCGGCACGATGGCCGCCCTCATCGGCATCAGCGACGACGACGCCGAGGCAGCGTGCCACCGCGCCGAGGGCGAGGTGTGGGTGGCCAACTACAACGCGACCGGGCAGGTGGTCATCGCCGGCACGAGCGACGCCGTCGCGGCAGCGTCCGAGGTGGCTCGAGAGCTGGGTGCCCGCAAGGTGCTCCAGCTGCCCGTGTCCGGCGCCTTCCACACGCCGCTCATGAACGGGGCGCGCCCCGGGCTGCGCAAGGCCCTCGGCGACGTCGTGTTCTCGACGCCCGAGGTTCCCGTGGTCGCGAACGTCGACGCGAGAGTGCACTCCGACCCGAACGAGTGGCCGGGGCTGCTCTCCGCACAGCTGTGCGGGCCCGTGCGGTGGCGCCAGACGATCGAGACGCTCTCGGGCCTCGGCGCCACCACCTTCGTGGAGGTGGGACCCGGCGGCGTCCTGACCGGCCTGGCCCGGCGCGGTGCCCCCGAGGCCCAGGCCCTCTCGGTGGCGACGCCCGACGACCTCGACGCGCTGCTCGACGCCGTCGCGGGCGGCCACGGAGCCGTGGATCCCTGGCGCCACGACCAGCACACGCACCAGGGCGAGCACCTCTACATGTCCGAGCGCGTGGTGGTGAGCCCGTGCGCTGGGATCTTCGCCCCCGAGCAGTCGCTGGCGGCGCCCGGCACGGGGCTCCTGCCCGGCACCGCCGGCCACGCAGGTACTGGAGGAGGTACTGGAGGAGGTACTGGAACTGCGCCCTCTCGCGTGCGCACCGGCGACCTCGTCGGGAGGGTCGGCGTCACCGACGTCCGCACGCCGTTCGAGGGCGAGGTGGTCCGGTGGCTCTCGGTGGCAGGAGAGCGGGTGCAAGAGGGCCAGCCGCTCGTGTGGCTCAGGGTGACGGAGGAGGATCGGTGACCGCAGCCAACCCGGCCGCAGCCGACGAGGGTCGAGCCAACCGGGCCGCAGCCGACGAGCCCGATGGCGGCCGTGTGGTGCTCGTCACCGGCGGATCCAAGGGGATCGGCGCCGCGTGCGCGGCGTGGTTCGCGGCCAACGGCGACCGGGTCGCAGCCACGACGCGCGGGTCCGCCGGCGAGCTGAAGCCGCCCGACGGGGTGCCCGAGGAGCGCTTCATGGGGCTCCGGTGCGACGTGACGGATGCCGCCCAGGTCGAAGAGGCGTTCGGCCAGGTCGAGGCGCGCTGGGGCCCCGTCGAGGTCCTGGTCGCGAACGCGGGCATCACGAAGGACGTGCTCGTGGTGCGTATGGACGACGACGCCTGGCACGACGTGATCGAGACCAACCTCACCGGCGCCTTCCGGGTGGCCAGGCGTGCGGTCACGAAGATGCTCCGCCTCCACCACGGGCGCATCGTCTTCGTCTCGTCGGTGGGGGCGTTCGTGGGGCTGCCCGGCCAAGCCAACTACGCGGCGTCCAAGGCAGGGCTCGTCGGCATGGCCAGGGCACTCGCCCGGGAAGTGGCGAGCCGCCAGATCACCGTCAACGTCGTCGCCCCAGGGGTCGTGGAGACCGACATGACCGCGGCGCTCGGCGAGGCCCGCGTCGGTCAGCTCGTCGGCATGGTGCCGCTCGGACGCGCAGGGACCCCCGAGGACGTGGCGGCCGCGATCGGCTTCCTCGCCTCGGACGCGGCGGCTTACATCAGTGGTGCCGTGCTCCCGGTCGACGGCGGGCTCGGCATGGGGCTGTGACCGGGGACGTGACCGGGGGCTGTGACCGGGGGCTGTGACCGGGGAGTGTTCCCGAACACGAACCGGTGGGCAGAGTAGGCTCACTCCCCGCCGTCGGACGACCCGAGAGACCTCGGCGTCGCCCCGTGGACAAGGCGTTCGACAAGGAGAGGGAAGTGGACAACGAGGCTGCGTTCGACAAGTTCCGTGACTGCGCCGTGGAGGTCCTCCAGGTACCTGCCGAGAAGGTCACCATGGAAGCCCGCTTCGCCGAGGACCTCGACGCCGACAGCCTCGACCTGGTCGAGCTGGTGATGGCGCTCGAGGAGGCGTTCGGGGTGACCGTGGACGAGAGCGAGCTCGAGGACATCGAGACCGCGGGCCAAGCCTTCGAGCTGATCAGCTCGAAGCTCTGATGCTACTGGGGATCGGTCCCGACGGCCCGGTCCGGGGCCGGCGCGTGGCCGTCACCGGGATAGGGGCGGTCACCTGCTGCGGGGTCGGCGTCGAGGCGCTCTGGGACGGTCTCGTCCACCCGTCCATCTCGGGCGAACGCCGGGTCCGCGGCTTCGACGTCTCGGACTACTTCGAGGCGAAGGAAGCGCGCAGGGTCGACCCCTTCGCGGCGTTCACGGTCGCATCCGCGCAGATGGCGCTCGAGGACGCCGGTGACCTCGGCGCCGACCCCGGGCGTGCCGGAGTGATCTTCGCCACTGGCGTCGGCGGCTTCGAGACGCTCGCCGACCAGGTCACCGTCTACAACGAGCGGGGTGCGCGAAGGGTCTCTCCGTTCCTCGTGCCGATGATGATGGCCAACGCCGGCGCCGCGCACGTCTCGATGCGCAACGGATGGCGGGGCCCCTCCGAGACGGTGGTGACCGCGTGCGCCGCGGGCACCCACGCCGTGGCCAACGGGGCGCGCCTCGTGGCGACCGGTCGCTGTGACGTCGTGGTCGGAGGCGGCGCCGAGGCGTCGATGCACCCCGTCGCCATCGCGGCGTTCACGAACATGACCGCGCTGTCGACGAGCGGGATCTCACGCCCTTTCGACGTGCGGCGTGACGGGTTCGTCATGTCCGAGGGCGCCGCCGCGCTCGTGCTCGAAGCATGGGACCACGCCGTCGCGCGCGGTGCGCACATCTACGCAGAGGTCGCCGGCTCGGGCTCGACCGCCGACGCGTACCACATCACCGCCCCTGCGCCCGACGGAGCAGGTGCGGTGGCCTGCATGGAGCAGGCGCTCCTCGACGCAGGGATCGGCGCCGACGACATCGCCCACATCAACGCGCACGGCACCTCCACCCCGCTGAACGACCTCGCCGAGGCCCGCGCGATCAACAAGGTCTTCGGCGAGCCCGGCCCCCCCGTCACCTCGACCAAGGGTGTGACGGGCCACGGCCTGGGCGCGGCCGGTGCCATCGAGGCGGTTGCTTCGGTGCTGGCGATCGAGCGCAGGCTCATCCCGCCGACCTACGGCTGCGAGCAGCTCGACCCGGAGATCCACCTCGACGTGGTGCGCGGCGAGCCGCGCGCATGGGAGCCCGGCCCGGTACTGTCCAACTCCTTCGGCTTCGGCGGGCACAACGGCTGCCTGGTGCTCCTCCCGCCGGAGGAGACGGCCCGGGCGTTCTCCGTCTCATAGGCCTCTGCGCGCTCCCGGCGAGCGGCCTCTCCCTCCGCGCGCCCTGCGCGCCTCTCCGCGCGCCCCACGAGCGACCTCTCCCTCCGCGCGCCCCGGTGGCACAGGCGACCCCCTCTGCCCCAGGCACGAGCCCGGGGCCGAGGGGTCAACCTTGACATCGCGCGGTCAGGCCGACCGGGTCACGCGGTGGCCGTCACCCCGCCGACGCCGCCGCCGACATTGCCGGTGACCGTGTCGTGGACCACCATCGCGTTCGACGTGCCGACGAGCTCGATCGCCTTGTTCTCGTTGATCGACGGTGTCGGAGCGAGCCCGTTGCCCTCCACCTTCGATGTCTCGATGGTGATGTGCGAGGCGTCCTGGACGAAGATCCCGTGGTCGTTTGCCCCCGTCACCGTCACGCCCTTGATGATGACCGACGAGGTTGTCGGGGCGACGTAGATGCCGACGTCGCAGCCCTCGGCTGTGATCGTCGTCCCTGTGAGCGTCGCTGTGGAGGTGCTCACGATCTTGGCCGCGCTGAGCCCGGTCGTGCCGGCCTGGGCGCGCACGAACCATTCCAGCGTGAGAGCGAAGTTGGCTAAGATGTCGTATCGACGCAATGTCAAGACAAGCCCGCCGCAGTCCCTGCTTTTCTCACCGCTCGTTCTCTTCTCACCGCTCGTGCACTGAAAGGATCATCGGATGAGGGTCGCCGTGCTCGGAGCGGGGCGGATGGGACGCCGCCGCGCCGAGCTGCTCGCGCACAACCCGGTCGTCCAGGAGATCGTCATCGGGAACCGGACCCGCGAGCGGGCCGAGGAGCTCGCGGCGTCCGTCGGGGGCCGAGCAGACTCGTTCGAGGGCGCGCTCGGGGCGCACCCCGACGCGGTGGTCGTCGCGGCGAGCACCGCGGCCCACGACGAGCTCCTCGGCGCGGCGCTCGAGCTGCGCGTGCCGGTGTTCTGCGAGAAGCCGCTCACCGCGGCGCTGGAGACGAGCCTGGCGATCGCGTCGGAGGCCACCCGGCTCGGCGTGCCCGTCCAGGTCGGCTACCACCGCCGCTTCGACCCCGGGTTCGCCGAGGCGCGCCGGACCGTGGAGTCGGGGCGGCTGGGGACCCTCTACAGCGCCACGTCCGTCTCCTACGATCACACGCTTCCGGGGAGCGAATTCCTGGCCGGCAGTGGCGGGATCTGGAAGGACCTGCACGTCCACGACTTCGACCTGCTCCGGTGGATCACCGGGCTCGAGGTCGTGTCGGTGTTCGCCGTGCAGGGTGTTCGAGCCGACGAGCGCTTCGAGGCCTACGGGGACGCCGACACCACCGCGGCGGTCGGGGTCTTCGAGGGGGGCGCCGTGCTGTCGGTGCGAGGGGCACGGCACGACCCTCGGGGACAGGACGTCCGCGTGGAGCTGCTCGGATCCGCCGACAGCGTGGTCGCCGGGCTCGACAGCCGCACGCCCCTGCGCGCCCTGGGGGCAACCGAGGAGCCTTGGTCCACGGACAGCGCCTACGGCGACTTCCTCGAGCGCTTCGAGGCCGCGTTCGCGGCGGAGACCGCGGCGTTCGTCGAGCTCGCCACCGGGCGCCGTTCCAACCCGTGCCCGCCGAGCGAGGACATCGCGGCGTTGCGCATCGCGCTCGCCTGCGTGCGTTCGGTCGAGACCTCGACGATGCAGGTCGTGGAGCGCACGCACGGCGACGTCAGGACCGCACAGCACGGACAAGCAGAACACGGACAAGCAGAACACGGACAAGAGGAGGAGCACGCACGATGAGAACGCTCGGCTTGGCGGTGGTGGGCATGGGCTGGATGGGCGAGCTCCATACGAGAGCGCTGCTGCGGCTGCCCCACCACTACCCCGAGGTGCAGGCCCGGATCAGGCCGGTCGTCGTGGCCGACCCCCGTGACGACCGCCGGCAGGCCGCGGCCGACCAGTACGGCTTCGCCCGCTCCACCGCCGAGTGGCGTGACGCGCTCGGCGATCCCGGCGTGGACCTCGTGAGCATCACGGCCCCCAACGCGATGCATGCCGAGGTCATCGCAGCGGCAGTCGACGCCGGCAAGGCCTTCTGGGTGGAGAAGCCGGTCGGACGCTCCCCGCAGGACGCCATCGATGCTGCCGCCGCAGCACGCCGCGCCGGGATCATGAGCGCCGTGGGCTTCGACTACGAGGTCGCACCCGCGGTCATGCGCGCGCGCCAGCTGATCGACGGCGGCACGGTGGGCTCCATCCGTACGTACCGCGGGCACTTCCTCGCCGACTATGCCGCGGACCCCGGGGTGGCGAGATCGTGGCGCTTCGTGCGCAGCGAGGCGGGTTCGGGGGTGCTCGGTGACCTCATGACCCACGTCATCGACCAGGCCCTGCTGCTGTGCGGTCCGATCGACGCAGTGCTCGCGGACGAGGCCACGTTCGTGGCCGAGCGACCCGAGCCGGCTGCCGGCATGGCAGGGCACTTCGGCAAGGCCGAGGGGACCCAGATGGCTGCGGTCGAGAACGAGGACCACATCGGCGCGCTGGTCCGCTTCGCCTCGGGTGCCCGGGGGACGCTCGAGGTCGGGCGCACCGTCGTCGGCCGGCACGTGCAGATGGGCTTCGAGCTCTACGGGGACCGGGCGTCCCTCGGCTGGACATTCCAGCGCATGAACGAGCTGGAGGTGGCGTCGTCCGCCAACGGCGCCGAGCGTGGGTTCACGGTCACCTACGCGAAGGACGGCTACGGCGACTTCTCCCGCTTCCAACCGGGCCCGGGGATCCCGATGGGCTACGACGACCTCAAGGTGATCGAGGCGAGCCGTTTCGTCCGGTCCGTCCTCTCCGGTCTGCCGCTGCGCCCGAACATCGAGACGATGGCCGAGGTGGCCGAGGTCATGGCGGCCATCGAGCGCTCGGTGTCGACCGGGACGTGGGCGCAGGTCGGGCGCAGCGGCTGACCCTGGCTCAACGGAGCCCACCGATCATCAGGCCGCCAGAGCCTGCGATGGCGATGCCGTAGAGCGCGATCCGTGCTGCCCTGGAACCCGGAGGGGGCGCCTTCAAGACCCAGATCCCGATCGCGGCGTTCACGAGCAGGCTGAGCTGCGCCACGGTGAAGCCCACGCCGGTGCCGAGACGACCGACCAGCACGAGCAGCACCACGTCGCCGACGCCGAAGATCGCTCCGGAGGCGACCAGCACGCCCGCGCGCGCCGCCCATCTCCTGGCGTTCCCCACGGCGATCGGGGACCTGGTCCCCGCCGCCATCACGACCGCGGCGAGCAGGATCCCGATCGCGAGAGGGAAATTGCCCGCCTGCGCGGTCACCTTGGCCCACTCCGACGGGACGAAGTACCCGCCCCAGAGCACCCCCGCCGCGATCGCCCAGGCGAGCCCGGCTCGCTTCTCCCCGGGCGTCCTCGCCGCGTTGCCGGCGGCTCCCTGCGACCCGACGATGACGAGCACGCCGACCAGCACGAGCACGAGCGCGGCCGCCAGCACCCCCAGGCGCGCCGCGCTCGAGTGCGCGAGCTCGTCGAACAGCGTGATCCCGAGCACGAACGCGGTCACGATGTTGAGCGGCGTCCAGGTCCCCGCGGCCCGGGCGAGACCGGTGAGCTCCGTTGCCCTGAACGCGGCGTAGACCCCGGCCGTCCACGCGACCCCGCCCGCCACCGGAAGCCAGAGCGCCCGCCAGCCGAACGCGAGGTGCGCACCGCCCACGCCGAGCGCGATCGAGGCCACCACCATGTTGCCGAGTGCGACGTAGACGATGCGGGTCTGCTGGCTCGGGCCCCGCACCGACTGGGAGAGCGGGATCCACGTGCCGAAGCAGGCCACCATCACCAGGGCCAGCAGCGCCGTGGTCACGGGCTCACGGGCTCAGGGCGTCAGCGTCGTGGCCTCGGATCCCTCGACCGCCCGGGGACCGGTGGAGGCCCGTTCGCCGGCAACCCGAACCGGGGCGTGCCGGCGCACCGACTCGGCACAGGCGAGAGCGATCCCGAGTGCAGCCTGGGCGTCCGCAGGGCCGACCGCAGAGGGCACTCCACCCTGGACGGCCGCGGCGAACGCCGACAGCTCGGCCACGTAGGCGTCCGCGAAGAGCTCGGTGTCCGCACGCACGGTCTCTTGCAAGGCGCCGGCGGCGGAGTAGCGCACCGCGGCACCGCGCTCGGGGGCACCGGCGGTGACCATGCCGCCGGACCCGAAGACCTCCGCCCGCACGTCGTAGCCGTAGACCGCGGAAAAGCTGGCCTCGGCCACGGCCAGCGCGCCGTTGTCGAAGCGGATGGTCACCATCGCGGTGTCCAAGAGGCCGTGCTCCTTGTACGCCGGCGCGACCAGCGCGTCAGCCAGCGCGAACACCTCGACCGCCGAGGCGCCCGGGTTCAAGAAGGCCAGCATGTCGAAGTCGTGGATCAAGGTCTCCAAGAAGATGGTCCACGGCGCCACGCGCTCCGGCGCCGCCAAGCCCGGGTCACGGGTGAGGGAGCGAAGGAGGTGGACCGAGCCGAGCTCCCCGTTCGCCACGGCCTCGCGGGCCGCGACGAAGTCACGGGCGAACCGCCGGTTGAACCCCACCTGCACCGCCAGCCCCGACCCGCGTGCCGCCTCGACCACCTGCTCCGCCTCCTCCGAGGTGACGGCCATGGGCTTCTCGCAGAACACCGCCTTGCCGGCCTCGAGCGCCCCCAGGACAAGCGCCGCGTGAACGCGGGCCGGCGCGGCGATCACGACCGCCTCCACCTGCTCGTCGGCCAGCAGGTCCCCCGGGTCGGCGTACACGCCAGGGACGCCGAGGTCGGCGGCCAGGGATGCCGCGCGCTCCTCGTCGGCGTCGGCGATGGCCACGAGCTCGGTGCAGTGCAGCCGCGTCGCCAGCGTGGCTGCGTGGAAGCTCCCCATCCGCCCCGCTCCGATCAGGCCCGTGCGCAGCGGCCCCGACCCCGCCGGGCCCCCGTTCACCGCGCGCCCGCCGGCACCTCGGTGCCCGGTCCGGCCACGTCTCCGTCGATCTCGTAGCGCACGCCGTGCGCCGTCGCATACGGACGGGTCCGCACCGGACGGCCGGCGCTGCACGAGCGTGCCGCCGCCATCCCGAGCTCGAAGGCGCAGAGGGCATCCCAGCCGCTCGCTCGCACCGGCTCGCCGTCGAGCACACTCGCGGCGAACCCCTCCAGCTCGCGCCGGTAGGCGACGGGATAGCGCTCGGTGAAGTCGCTCGGCACCGCGGTGCTCCTCCATCCTGGCGTACGCCACTCGACTCCGTGCGGTGGGCGGTTGCCGATGTACGCCGACGCCTTGCTCCCCACCACCTCGGTCGAGCTCTCGTAGCCGTAGCCGGCCGAGCGCCCGTTGTCGATCACCCCAAGGGCACCGCTCTCGAAGCTGAGCACGAGCACCGCCAGGTCGACGTCGCCCTGCTCGGCGAACACCGGATCGCTCAGCGCGGCCCCTTGGGCCCAGACCTGCACGACCTCGCCCATCCACCACCGCGCCACGTCGAGATCGTGGAGGGACACGTCGAGGAACATCCCGCCCGATCCGGTGAGGAAGCTCGCGGGCGGCGACGACATGTCCCGGAGCGCCGCCCGGAAGAAGTACGGGTCTCCGAGCTCCCCCGAGCGGATGCGCTCGGCGACCATCACCCAATCGGGGTCGAAACGCCGGTGCAACCCGACCTGGAACACCACGCCGGCTCGCTCGATCGCCTCGAGCGTCGCAAGCGTCTCGTCATGGTCGAGCGAGATCGGCTTCTCGCAGAACGTGTGCTTGCCCGCTCGGGCGGCCGCGACCGACAGCTCGGCGTGCGACGCCGACGGGGTTGCCACGACCACCGCGTCGACGCCATCATCCGACAGCACGGCTTCGGGGTCGCCGACGAACGGGACACCGAGGTCGCGGGCGACCTGCGCACCGCGGTCGGCATCGAGGTCCGACACACAGGCGAGCTCGCAGCCCGCCGCACGCCCTGCGAGGTTCTCCGCGTGCAGGCGCCCCATCCTGCCGAGACCGAGCACGCCCACGCGCAGGCGTCGGCGTGCGCCCGGCACGGCGGCCGAGCGGGCCATCACTCGGTGGTGATGGCCCGGACCACGCCGGTGTCCACCTGATCTCGGTCCACGCCCATCTCCGCGAGCTTCCCTTCGATGATGTAGTGGGCCAGGTCCGCCTCGCTCTGGCCGGTGTTCACGATGTCGGCGATCTTGTGGCCGTGGTAGAAGACCACGAAGCGGTCCGCGATGTCGCGCACCTGCTCGAGGTTGTGCATGACGGTCAGCACGGCCAGCCCCCGGTCCCTG
This sequence comes from Actinomycetes bacterium, assembly GCA_021822565.1. Classification (GTDB taxonomy): domain Bacteria; phylum Actinomycetota; class Acidimicrobiia; order Acidimicrobiales; family RAAP-2; genus JAJYVT01. Next base: position 9,914 of record JAKAQM010000016.1, read on the forward strand.
GCCGCGCGGATGAACTCGAACACCTTCTGGGTCTCTTGGATCGAGAGCGCCGAGGTGGGCTCGTCGAGGATGAGCATCTTGCGCTGGAAGGCGACCGCCCGGCCGATGCTGATCGCCTGACGCTCACCTCCGGACAGCTTGCTCACGTCCTGGCCGACGGCTCGGAGATTGCCCAGCCCGATCTCCTTGAGCATCGCCGTGGTCTCACGCTCCATGCGCTTCAGGTCGAGGAACGGCCCCTTCCGGCGCTCGGCACCCAGGAAGAAGTTCCGGGCGATGCTCATCGAGTCGACCAGCCCCAGGTCCTGGTGCACGGTCTCGATCCCCATCGCCCGGGCATCTGCGGCCGAATGGAGGTGGACGGGCTTTCCCTCGACCAAGAGCGATCCGCCGGAGGGCTGGTAGACGCCCGAGAGAATCTTGACGAACGTCGACTTGCCCGAGCCATTGTCCCCGATGAGCCCGATGACCTCGCCCAGGGAGATGCTCACGTCCACGTCGGCGAGCGCGATCACCGCGCCGAACTGCTTGGTGATGCCGCGGGCTTCGAGCCACACCGGCCTTCGAGCCCCGCGCGTCTCCGACTCGCTCGTCGTAGGTGCGCTCATCTCATCCCTCCGATCCGCGGACGGCCGCGCCGATCCGGGTGTGCATCGCGACGGCGACGATGATGATGATCCCGACCACTGCCTGGTACCAGTAGGGCGACACCCCGCTCAAGATGAGGCCGCTCGCGAGCATCTGGAGGATGATCGTCCCCACCACGATGCCCAGCATGGAGCCGCGCCCTCCCGTGAGGGCGCATCCCCCGATCACGGACGCCGCGATCGCCTCGAGCTGGTACGCGGTGCCGTAGCCGGCGGACATCGAGCCCAGGTGCGCGAGCTGCACCGCGCCGGCGAACGCGGCCAGCATCCCGCACAGCACGAAGGCGAGGATGCGGGTCCGAGCCACGGCCACCCCCGCCTCGCGCGCCGCCATGCGCTTGCCCCCGATCGCATAGATCCAGTTGCCCGTCACGGTCCGGTGGAGGACGATGCCCACGACGAGCGCGATCCCGAGCCACCACAGGAGCTCCGAGCGCATCTGCTCGCCGATGATGCCGCCGAGCACGTTCAAGAGGGTCGGGGCCGGCGGAAGGATCGTGATCGTGGTCCCGCCCGTCACGATGAGGACCACCGCGCTCCACAGGAAGTACGTCCCGAGCGTGGCGATGAACGAGGGGATGTTCAGCACCACGGTGACGATGCCGTTCACGAGCCCGATCCCGAGCCCGATGCCGAGATCCACCAGCAGGCCCTCGATGGGTGAGTACCCGTCGTGGATCATGGTGGCCATCACGAGCGCCGCGAACGCGAAGTTGGCCCCCACCGAGAGGTCGAACTCGCCTGAGACCATCAGGAACCCGACGCCGACGGACACGATGCCGAGCTCGGCGGCGCTGCTCCCGATGCCGCCCCACGTCTGGAAGCTGTCGAACGTGCCGTTCGAGGCGAACGAGAACAGCACGAAGAGGACGACCCCGACCGCGATGATGCCGAACTCCCGCTGCCGGACCAGCCGCACCAACGGCGAATCGCCCGCCCACCGCGAGACCGCTGGTCCCTCGATACGAGGCTCCGTCCCAGGCCTCACCTGCTCCGGCACGACCGAGGCATGGCTTCCTCCGACGCCCGGTCCAACTGTCTTCAAGCTCACCGTACCTCTCCCCCGCTCACCGGTGGCGGAGCTTCCTGGAGCGCCGGGTGACGCGTCCAGTAGCGCTTGCGCTCTCCCTCACCGTCGTTCGCGCGCAGGAGCCGGCTGCGGCCGTGCCCGAAGGCCCAGCCGCAGCCGGCGAGCTGCTCAATACCCGGTCAGTGTGACGAACTTCCCGAGCTTCTTCACGTTCTTCGGCGTCAGGAACGCGGGTCCCGTGTAGATGGTGACCGGTGCCGCCCCGACCGTCGACTTCAAGAAGAGCTCCTCGACGCTGTAGTAGCCCTGCAAGTACGGCTGCTGGTCGAGGGTGAAGCCCACCAGGCCCCTCTTGATGTAGCTCAGCACGGTCGAGCTCAGGTCGAACCCGCCGATCGGGATCCCCTTCAGGTTGTCGGCCTTCAGCGCGCCGACCGCCTGCTGGGCACCCGTCGGGCCGAGCTCCATGATGGCCTTCACTGTCTTGTGCGTCGTCAGGTACGCAGAGAGCACGCTCGTGCCCGAGCTCACTGTTGTCGAGGTGTTCACGACGGTCGTCGGGATGCCCGCAGGGTTCATGGCCGCCTCGATGCCCTTGTCCCGTGCGGTCAGCGAGATGTTGGTCGGCTCGTGGTCGACGATGACGACCGGTGCCCCCCTCGAGAGGTGGAAGAGCTTGATCGCCTCCGTCCCGGCTTCGACTCCCGCTGTGTAGTTGTCCTGCCCGATGTAGGCGAGGTAGGGGTTGGTCGCGGTCGGCTTCCCTGTGTTCGTGGGAGCCGTGTTCATCACGACGACGGGGATGCCGTCGTGTGTCGCCGTCTTGAGCGCCGAGCTGAATGCCGTGGGGCTCTCCACTGTCGCCACGATGCCGTCAGGGTGCGCGGCGATCGCCGTGTCGAGCAGTGTGACGACCGCAGAGACGTTTGTGCACTGCGCCGTCGTGACCTTCAGGATCTTGACGTTCACCCCGAACTGTTTGCCGGCGTCCTCGGCACCGTTCCAGACGTTCACCCAGAACGTTGTGGTCGGGCACCCGTGCGACACGAAGTAGTAGGTCAGCTTCCCGTGCTTCGGCAGCTTCGCCGACTTGGGCTTCTTCTTCTCGGCGGACCGCTCGTGATTTGCCCTCTTCGACTTCTCGTGGTGGGCCGAGGCGGCGAACGCCGGGCCGGCCGCCACCCCCACGAACCACGCGCCGAGGCTGACGACGACCGCCGCGACGCCCAGCAGTCGCACCCGGCCTCCGCCCCGGGGACCAGAGCGAGAGCCCGAGCCTCGGTCCCCCGCTGCAGCGCTACGTGTCATGTGTGCTCCTTCCACTCGTTCCACTTTTGCTCCGACCTCATCAGGCTCCGGACGACGAAGCGCCCTCGCACGACGACGAGCTCGCCGGCAACGAGCTCGCCGGCAACGACGCAGAGACCCTCTCGGAGCGCCCGAGCAGGCGGACGACCTCGTTCACCGCGGCGGCCACGTCGTCGTCGTCGGGGTAGAGGAGCCTCCGTCCCGCGGCGACCCCGCGGACACCCGGGAGGGCGAGCACGCGCTCGAAGCTCGTCATGGCCTCCTCCGAGCCCACTGCTCCGCGGTCGCCCCCGAGGACCACCACCGGCAACGTCGTCGCCGCGAGCACCTGCTCCATCTCGGCGATGATCGGCAGCTTCAGCCAAGTGTGCGCGCTCGTGGCGCCGAGCGCAGAGGTCACGGTGACCGAGCGCACCACGAGGTCGGTCGAGTACTCGTTTCGCACGTGACCGGGACGGTCGTGCGTCGCCCAGAAGGGCTCGATCATCGCCATCAGGCCGTGGCCGGCGAGCTCGGTGACGGCACGCCCGCACGCCTCCAGGGTTCCTGCGGTCCCCGGGTCGTCCGGGGCGATCCGGCACAGCATCTTTCCCCCGTCGAGCCCCATCCGGGCGATGGTCCCCGGGTCGAACGCGGTGAAGCGATCGTCGAGCTCGAAGACGGACCCTCGCAGCCCGCCTCGGTTCATCGAGCCGACGACGACCTTCCCGTCCAGGGCGCCGAGCAGGAGCAGGTCCTCGACGATGTCCGGGGTCGCCAGCACCCCGTCGACCCCCGGGAGCGCCAGCGCGTCGCACAGCCGGTCGAGGAGCTCGTTGCGATCGGCCATCGCCATGTGCCGGTCACCCACTGCGAGCGCACCTCGAGCAGGATGGTCCGCGGCGAGGAGGAACAGCTTCCCGTCGCCTTGCACGAGCGGGCGCCTGGTGCGTCGCGCCGCCTGGGCCACTGCCTCGGGTGCGCGCAGCCGAAGCTCGCGCACCCGATCGGCGCGCCGCTCAGCCACGTGCAGCCTCACGACGCAAGGGTCTGTGGTCTCGGCTCGAGCAAGGCACTGCGCGATCTTCCCCCGTCTCTACGACTTTCTCGTCGCTGCGCTACCGCTTCGACACGTTGTCGAAACATTAACGAACTGCAGATCGAAAGTCAAGACTAGAGAATGTCCAGACATGCGCATCAGAGACCCGCTGCGTAGAACACCGGCCGGCGCTCCAGGCCGACCGGTTGGCACTCCCCGGTCTCGAGCGCCGCGATCGCCGCGTCGGCGACCGCCGTGGCCGCGTACCCGTCCCACGCCGTGGCCGCGTCCTCTGCCACCGGCCTTCCCTCCCCGGTGCTCAGGTGCGCGCGCACCGCGCTCACCCACTGCTGGATCTCGACCTGGTACGCCGATGCGAAGCGGTCGCGCCAGTCGGCGACCACCACCTGGCGCCGGGCGCCGTCCAGCACCAGGGTGCTCGATGAGGGGTGGTCCAGGCTGATCGCCCCGAGCGATCCGACCAGCTCGGCACGAACGTCGTACCCGTAGCGGCAGTTCACGAAGACCTCGGCGTCGATCACGATCCCCGACTCGGTCTCGAGCAGCACGATCTGCGGGTCACGCAGTCCCTCGGGCACGAGGGGGCTCGTCCTGGTGCGCACGACGGTGACGGCGACGATCTCTTCGGACAGGAGCCAGCGCATGGCGTCGATCTCGTGGACGACCGAGCTGGTGAACGACATCGCGCTCGTGAACCCGGGCGGGGAGCTGGCGTTGCGGTGCACGCAGTGCGACGTCACCGGCTGGCCGATCGCGCCGGTGCCCACCGCAGACTTGAGCGAGCGGAAGCCCTCGTCGTAGCGACGCATGAAGCCGACCTGCACCAGCATGCGCCCGGCCGCCTCCTCGGCCGCCAGGATCTCGAGGGACTCGGGGACGGTGGGGGCCAGCGGCTTCTCGCAGAACACCGGCTTCCCCGCGTCGATGCTCGCGAGCACCATCTCGGCGTGGCTGTCGTCCGCGCTCGCCACCAGCACCGCGTCGACCGCGGGGTCGTCGATCACCTCGCGTGCGCTCGGACGAGCCACCGCACCGACCTCACCGGCGACCGCGGCAGCACGCGGGGAATCGACGTCGAACACGCTGTGGACGCGTGCGCCCGCGATGGCAGAGGCAAGGCGGTGGACGTGGTCGGTGCCGATGCTCCCGGTCCCGATCACCCCCACCGACACCATGTCGCGGGCACCGCTCATGGATGCCGTCCCGCAACGGGCGCCATGCGCGATGGCACAGTCCGAATGGTCATTTCATCGCTCCTTTGCTCGTTTGCCCGGACCGATCAGCTCGCTCGGAGGCACAGACCCCGTCCGAGCCACCGGCACGGGCGGTCTCAGAGGTACAGGCGCTGACGATGCTTGTCGTCCTCGTAGGTCCGACGAGCATCCTCGGTGGACTGGAGACGGGCGGCCTCTGCCACCGGCACGTCCCACCACGCCTCGCTCGAGGGCGCCGGCAAGAGGGGGTCGGTCTCGATGTGCACGAGGGTCGGCCCCGACGCGGACCGTGACGCGGCCAGCGCGTCGCGCAGCTCGTCGATGCTGCGCGCGCGATGGACGTCGACGCCCAGGCTCGCCGCGTTGGCCGCGAGGTCCATCGGGAGGAACGCTCCGTCCAGGCGCCCGGTCCGGTCGTCCCGGAGCCGGTACGCGGTGCCGAAGCGCTGCGAGCCCACCGACTCGGACAGTGCGCCGATGGACGCGAAGCCGTGGTTCTCCACGAGGACGACCGTGAGCGCGACATGCTCCTGCACCGCCGTGACCAGCTCTTGCGCCATCATCAGGTACGACCCGTCGCCGACCAGCACATAGACGCCGCGGTCCGGCTCGGCCAGCTTCACGCCCAGGCCGCCGGCGATCTCGTAGCCCATGCACGAGTAGCCGTACTCCACGTGGTAGTCGCCGGGATCGCGTGACCGCCAGAGCTTGTGAAGGTCCCCCGGCATCGACCCCGCCGCGCAGACCATGACGTCGTTGGGCCCCACGATCTCGTTGACCACCCCGATCACCTCCGACTGGGACGCCAGCGGGGAGTGGCGCGTCGTGTAGGCCTCGTCGACGGTCGCGTTCCATCGCTCGACGAGCGCAGGGATCTCCGCGGCGTACTCGCGCGGCACCGACCACCCCTCGAGGGAGCCCGCCAGCGCCTCGATGCCTGCGCGCGCGTCGGCGACCATGAGCAGCCCGCCCATCTTGGCGGCGTCGAACCGGGCGATGTTGCAGTTGACGAAGCGCACCTCGGGGTTCTCGAACAACGAGCTGGACGCCGTCGTGAAGTCCGCCCAGCGCGTGCCGATGCCCACGACCACGTCCGCCGACGCGGCGAGCGCGTTGGCCGCGGCCGACCCGGTCACGCCGATCGCCCCGACGGACTGGGCATGCTCGAAGTGCAGCGATCCCTTGCCGGCCTGCGTCTCGGCGACGGGGATGCCCGACGCGGCTGCGAACGCGGCGAGCGCCGCCTCGGCCTCCGAGTAGTGCACCCCACCACCGGCCACGACGAGCGGCCGTCGTGCCGAGCGCAGGATCTCGGCGGCGCGTGCCAGCGCAGCTGGGTCCGGTGCGGGACGGTCCACGTGCCAGACGCGCCGCGCGAAGAGGTCCTCGGGCCAGTCGAACGCCTCGGCCTGGACGTCCTCGGGCAGACAGACGGTGACCGCTCCGGTCTCCGCAGGATCGGTCAGCACCCGGGCTGCGCCCATGAGCGCGGCGGGGAGCTGCTCGGGTCGCTGCACGCGGTCGAAGAAGCGGCTGACCGGCCGGAACGCGTCGTTCACCGAGACGTCGCGCTCGATCGGGTGCTCGAGCTGCTGGAGCACCGGATCGGCGACCCGGGTGGCGAACACGTCGCTCGGCATGAGCAGGACGGGCAGCCTGTCGATGGTGGCGAGCGCCGCGCCGGTGACCATGTTCGTCGCGCCCGGACCCACCGAGGTGGTGCACGCGAGCGCCGAGAGCCGGTGCCGAGCTCGGGCGAAGGCCGCTGCGGCGTGCACCATGGCCTGCTCGTTGCGCGCTTGGTAGTAGCGAAGCGCGCCCGGCTCGTCCAGCTCCAGCTCGAGCAGCGCCTGGGAGAGGCCCGCGACGTTGCCGTGCCCGAAGATGCCGAAGCAGCCCTCGATCAGACGGTGCTCACGCCCGTCGCGCTCGGTCCACTGGTTCGCCCAGAAGCGCACCGTCGCTTGCCCGACGCTGAGACGAACGGTCTTCGTGGCGCTCATCGTTGCCCTCCTGCTCGCGGTCCGTCGGTGGGTCCTTCGCGCGGTCCGTCGGTGGGTCCTTCGGTGCCCGGCTCGTCGTCGAGGAGGCGACGATCGACGGCCTGGGTCCCCCACGTCGCCCTCACCCAGGCGTAGGTGGGGTCGTCGGAGGCCAGCCAGGACCGCACCGGCCCGGCCATCACGTTCAAGTAGTACAGGTCGTAGCCCGGGGGAGCCATGGCAGGGCCGTGGTAGCCGTGGGGGACGGCGACGACATGCCCGCTCTGCAATGCACCGAGGAACGCGATCGGACGTGCGTCGGTGCCGTAGAGACGAAGGTAGGCCGCTCCGGGGTCGTGGCCGTGGTCGTCGAGCTCGAAGTAGTAGATCTCCTCGAGCTCGGTCTCACCGGGACGCTCCTCGTCGTGCTTGTGCGGCGGGTACGAGGACCAGTTGCCCGAGGGGGTGATCACCTCGCACACGAGCAGCCGATCGGCCTCGAACGTGTCCGGCATGCAGTAGTTGACCACCCTGCGCGAGCTGTCCCCGGCGCCCCGGAGCTCCACCGCGACCTGCGACGCGGCCCGGCGGCGGAGCGGCAGCCGCCTGCCCGCCTCTGCCCCGCAGAGCGCGAAGCGCCCGCCGGCCCCGCTCGTCACGAGCACCTCGGCGTCGCGCGGCACGTACGCGAAATCGCTCGGCGACGAGAACACGTCGCGGCGGCCTTCGAGCTCCAGCTCCTCGCCGTCGCACGAGACCGTGCAGGAACCTTCGAGCGGCAGGACCAGCATCTCCTCTGCGCCGGTCGCGAAGCCCTGCGACGCGCCGGCATGCAGGGCGAGCACGCGCAACGAGGTCCACTGCCAGCCCGCGCCCTGCGCGGTGAGCTCGAGCGCCCAGGGCCCTGCGGCCAGCTCGCCGGCGGCCCAGTGGACCCTGCGGGTCGCACCGCTTCCGGCGCTCACCTCCGAGCTCCCGCGGCCGGCGCCGGGCCGGAGGCGCCGAACCCGATCTCGCCGAGGAACCTGCGGGACGCGATGGCGTCGTCGAGGGGCACCGAGTCACCGGTCGGGCTCGCGTCCTGCTCCACGGTCAGCCACCCGTCGTAGCCGAGGTCCTCCAGGCACTCGCGCAGGCCCACGAAGTCGACGCTGCCCCGACCGAGCACGCAGAACACCCCCCGGCGGTAGGCCTCCCAGAACCCAGCCTTGTCCATCCGGGCCTTCTCCAGGACCGGCACGCTCACGTCCTTCAGGTGCACGTAGGACAGGCGGTCCGCGTGCGTCCTGCACAGCTCGACGGGGTCGATCCCCGCGTAGGTCGAGTGCCCGGTGTCCACGCACAGCTGCACCAGCGACGGGTCGGTGTCCTCGAGGAGGCGCTCGACCTCGTCGCGGAACTCCACGCGCGTCCCTGCGTGCGGATGGAAGGCGGCGACCAGGCCATGGGTGGCGGCGACCTCGGCGAGGCGGCCCACCGTGTCGGTGAGCGTGCGCCACGCGGCGCCCTCCAGCCGGACTGCATCCTCACTGCGGCCCGCGGTGCGCTCCCGGTCGGGCGTGATCCCATCGATGATCACGTAGTACGACGCGCCGAGCGCGCCAGCGAGGTCGCACGTCAGCTCCGCGTCGCGCACCAGCTGATCGGTGGTGGCCGGGTCCGCCAGCGGCGTCATGATGTTGGCAGCGCTCAGCGCGAGGTGCCGCTTGCAAAGCTCGGCGGAGAGCTCCTCAGGCCGATCGGGGAGATACCCCCGGGGCCCCAGCTCCAACCCGTCGTAGCCGGCTTCGGCGACCTGGTCGAGCACGCTCTGCCAGAGCGGGTACGCCGGGTCGGCGGACTTCTCGATGCCCCACGAGGTGGGGGCGTTCCCGAATCGGATCATGACGCTCCTTCCGCTCCTGCGCCCCACACCGTGCTGGGCGCTCTGCTCGCTGCGCTCTGCAGTGCCGCGTCCACGACGTGCATGACGCGACACGCTTCTGGGAGGCCGGTGTCGATGGGTGCACCCTGAATCACCGCACGGAGAAACGTCTGGACCTCGGCGACGAAGGCCTCGCCGTAGCCGGTGCCGACCCCCGCTCCGGGCATCGGCGCGACGTCCGAGAAATAGGGGTGCCGCGGCCCCATGACGACGTGGCGCGGACCGTTGAGCCACGAAGCGACGCCAGTGTCGTCACTGAAGACCACGAGCTCGTTGTTCGTGATCGAATCGACGCGGGCGAACCCCTTCGATCCTCGCACCTCCACGCCCAGCGAGTTCGGGGTCCCCGTCGCGACCCGGCTCGCACGAAGTTGGGCGGTGACCCCGGCGCCCAAGCCCGCGGTCAAAAGGACGATGTCGTCGTTGTCGACGTGACCAACCTGGCCACCGCCAGCAGGTCGCTCCTCGATGACCGTCTTCAACAGACAAGAGTGGATCACCGAAATGGGACCACCTACGTAGCTCACTGCGTCGATCAGGTGCGAACCGATGTCGATCAGCGCCCCTGCTCCCGCGGCTTCCTTGGAGTAGCGCCAGGAGATCGGGGCGCTCGGGTCCGCGCCATAGTCGGCGAAGTACCACCCCTCGACCGTGAAGAGCTCTCCGAGGTGTCCCTCGCCGACCAGCTGCGCAAGTGCGGCGAACGCCGGAAGACGTCGGAAGGAGAAACCGATCACCACCACCGCATCGCTACGGCTCGCCGCGCGCGCGATCTCTTCGGCCTCTGCTCCGCTCCTCCCCAGCGGCTTCTCCGCCAGGACGTGCTTCCCCGAGGAGAGCACCTCAGGGAGGATCGCTCGGTGCAGCTGGTTCGGAAGCGCGACGCTGACGATGTCGATCGCCGGGTCCTCGATGGCCGCGTGGTAGTCCCCGGACACTTTCGCGGCGCTGTACCGGGCAGCGACCTGTTCGGCCAACGAGACGTTCTCGTCCACCACCGTCACCAGTTCGACCTTCGTGCCTGCGAGATCGCGTGCCATCGAAGCGTTGCGATAGCCGAACGCGTGAGCCTGACCAGCAGCGCCAGCTCCGACAATGGCCACACGGAGCGTTCTCTGCGCCTTCATCTCAGCACCGCCAGGACACGCTGCACGAAGTCAGGTAGCGCTGGGTGCGACAGGCTATCGGGAACGGGACGTCGGGGTCGCAGGGGAAGAGGTCCTGCTCGACGATCGTGAAGAGATCCACTCCCAGCCCCTCCAGCTGATGCAACAGAGGCTCCATCGCTGGCTCGCCGTTCGGCGGCTCGACCATCGCTCCTCGCCGCACCGCCTCGGCGAAGCCGAGGTCCTCCCGCCTCACGATCTCCATCACCGCGGGGTCAACCGCCTTCAGGTGCACGTAGCCGATACGGTCGGGGTATCGCACAATGAGCTCCGCGCTGTTTCCGCCGCAGTAGGCGATGTGCCCAGTGTCGAGGCAGAGCGAGACGGGTTCACCGGCGGTCTCCTCCAAGAGCCGCTCCACTCTCTCCTGGCTATCGACGTGGGAGTCCGCGTGGGGGTGCAGCTCGACGCTCACCCCGTACGTGTCGAGCATCTCCCTACTCAGTGCCGAGACGCCCGTCACCAAGTCCTTCCACTCCTCCCCCGACAGCATCGGCGAGAAGACTTGGCGCCCGTCGAGGTCGCGATGCATCTCGGGCAGCAACACGAGATGGCGGGCTCCCAGCGAAGCCACCAGCCTCGCCACCCGGCCCGCCTGATCCCTCGCTTCCTCCAACGCTGCGCTCCCGCGCTGGAGGCCGGCGGTCACGGTCCCGGCCGAGAGCCGAAGCCCCCTCGCATCCAGTTCGTCGCTGAGTCGCTCGGGGTCGGTGGGAAGGTAGCCGAGGGGTCCGAGCTCGATCCACTTGTACCCAGAGCGGGCTGCCTCATCCAAGAACCGTGTCCAAGGCACCTGGCGCGGGTCTTCGGGGAACCACACGCCCCAGGAATCCGGCGCAGTGCCGAGGCAGAGGTGACCATCCTGCGTGCTCACGTCCTGCGTGCTCACATCTCCTCCCCGGTGTCGCGTGCACGGGGGTCCAGCACCACCTGCATCGCCTCGTCGCGTTGTGCGAGCAGGAGCGCAGCTTCGACTGTGCCCAGCGGGAAACTGTGGGAGACGATCTTCTCGAGCGGGTACCGGTCCATCTGCTCGGCCATGAGGGTGAGCGAGGGCTCGTAGGAGACGGTGGTCTCACCGCCGACGCCGATGATCGAGATGTTCGGCGCGCAGACGTCGGCGCTCGGGTTGATCCCGACGGTTCCCAAGTCGACGAACGCCCCCACCTCGACGATCACCCCGCCGGGAGCCACCAGCCCGAGGCTCTCTGCGAACGTCTCGGGGACGCCGCTGCAGTCGATGACCATGTCCGCTCCCCGCCCATGCGTCGCCCGGAGGAGGGCGTCCACGCGCTCGTCGGCCGACGTCGCCGACGCGTTCCACACCGTGTCCGCGCCCAGCTGCTCCGCGAGGGCCAGGCGGCTCGGGAACCGGTCCGTGGCGAAGATCCGCCCTGCGCCGCGAAGGCGCGCCTTGACCACGTGGCACAGCCCGAGAGGACCGACGCCCAGCACGGCCGCGCTGTAGCCGAACGAGGGCCTGCCGTGGAGAGAAAGGAGCGCTTGCGCGGTGTCGATGCCGTGCGTGACGGCCATCACCTCGGTGAGCACGGCGAGCTCGTCGGGAAGCTCGGGGGGGACCCGGAAGATCGGCGTGCGGGGCAGCAGGTACAGGTACTCGGACCATCCGCCGAGCAGGTGGGGCTCGCGGGCGCAGCTCAGGCTGTTGCCGTAATTCTCGAGATGGCTGCACATGTAGTACGGGTACCCGTTCAGGCAGTAGTAGCAGCGCCCGCACGCGACGTTCGCAGCGGGGACCACGCGATCTCCCACGCGAAGCAAGGTTCCGTCGCTGGCGACCACCTCACCACCCACGTCTGCGACGATCCCGACGTTCTCGTGCCCGCAGATGACGGGGAACGCCGTGTCCCGCTCGTGCGGCGTCCCTGCGTACTGCTTGGTCTCCCCTCTGAAGCTGTGCTTGTCCGTGCCGCAGATGCCCGAAAGCGACATCTCCAGCACGACCGACCCCTCCTGCGCGTCTGGCACCGTGAAGCGCTCGATCGCCACGTCCCCTGGACCCTTCATGACTGCAGCACGCGCGTGCATCTTCGGCGATCTCTCCTTATCGGCTCATGGCCTGGACCTGCGCATCACCGGGTCCTCACGCACGTTCCTTGGCCCCGGTCCACAGCTCGATCAGCGCAGAGAACGTCGATCGCACGCGCTCGACCACCGCGGCGTCGTCGATCTCCCCGGCGAACCACCGGCGGGCGGGATCGGCGAAGATCCTCCGACCGACGGCGAAACCTACACAGGCCGGCTCGGTGGCGCCTGCTTCGAACGCAGCGGCCAGCTCGTCGGAGGAGCTCTCGTGCCCGAGGACGAGCAGGCCACGGCAGTCGGGATCACTCGCTCGCACGACGCTGCCGACCTCCTGCCATGTCGCGGCATCGCGCATCGGGGGAAGCTTCCACCAGTCGGGACGCATTCCGGCGCCGTACAGTCCGGCGATCGTGGCGGCGACGTCGCCCGGCGCGAACCTCGTGCCGCGCGGCGCCTGAAGCTCGACGAGCAGCTCGTGGCCGCTCGACTCGCACGCGTGCTGGAGCCGCAGGAGCGAATGGCGCTGCCTGTCCACGAGGTCGACGGGATCCTCGCGGTGCCAGTAGGCGATGACCTTCACGACCTCGTCGGCCGGCCAGCGCCCGAGGGTCGCCGCCAGCTCCGGCTCGCCTTCCAGCTCCACCGGCCGCGTCCCGGCGATCTCGATGGCCCTCGCCAACCATCGCCCCGAGCCGGACTCGGCTTCCAGGACGGAGCTGCCGTAGTGGCCATCGGCGAGCAGCCCGGTGTCGCTGCGGTGGCGGGCGACTTCGAGGTAGCCGGCATGAACGAGCTGCTTCAGCTCCTCGATCCGGTCAGTTCCCACGCCCACGTCGGCGGCCAGCTCCTCCAGCTGCCAGCGATGGTCGATGGCCAGCACGTGGAGCCGTGGCCACTCGCCGCGACGCGTGCCCACGCGGTGCAGCCGGACCAGCTCGCGGTCGTCCTGGGGGCGGGAGATCTCTTCGGACCGGGAAAGGAACGAGGCGAGCTCGGCCGCCGTCGGCATGGCAGGCGAGCACCCGTGACGGGAGACCACGATGGCACCGGCGGCGTTCCCGGCCTCAGCGCAACGCCGGGCAGGCTCCTTCTTCAGCCAGCGGCTCATGAACCCTGCCATGAAGCCGTCCCCGGCCCCGACGGTGTTCAGCACCTCCACGTGGAACCCTGGACACCATGTGCCGTCCTCCCAATGCGCGGGCGGGGCGCCTTCGATGACCGTGCAGCCCTTCACGCCGGCTTTCACCACGATCACCGCGTCGGTCTTGTCGCGCAGGTCCCGCAGCGCCTCGTCGACATCCGAACGGGCGGCCGCAGCCATGATCTCCTCGCGCGTGCCGACCACGAGCTCGCAATCACCGAGCACGGCCTTGAACGCGTCGGCGACCTTGGCATCGACAACCCTCGTCGCATTGCCGGCGGCCAACGGCGCCAGTCCCCACAGACCCGGGCGGACGTCGAGGTCCAGCGCGATGCGTGCCCCGCTCTCCTTCGCCAACCCCACCACGCGGGTCATCGCCGAGCGGAGCCGCTCCGAAGAAAGGTACGAACCGGTGAGCAGCACCGCTCCGGCGCGCGACACCAGTGACGGGTCGACGTCCTCTGGCCCCAGCGCCATGTCCGCGCTGTCGGCGTAATAGAAGATGCGTGGGAAATCGTCCAGCTCCCGCACCGCGAGCATCACGGCTCCGGACAGGCGCCCGGGGTCCAGCCGCACCCCCGCCACGTCGACACCCTCGCGTGCGAGCTCCGAGCGCAGGAACCGCCCCATCGGCTCGTCCCCGACCCGCGTGAGCATGGCGGTGCGGACCCCGAGGCGCTGGGTGCCCACGCAGATGTTGGCCGCGCTGCCCCCCAGGTACTTGGCGAAGGAGGAGGTCCCCTCCAAGGTCGCGCCCACCTGCTCGCCGTAGAGGTCGACGCAGATGCGGCCAGCGCAGAGCAGGTCGATGGGCTCCCCCATCGGCGTCACCGGGCCGCCAGGCTCGGCCTACGCGACCGTCGCCTCCCAGCCGGGCCAGGCATGCTCATCGTCGTCCCCCGTCGGTAGTTTGTCATGACCTCTAGTCGACACCACAATATGCCAAGCGGGAGCTGCCGGCAAGGAAGGGGCTCGCCCCGAGGAATGCAGTGCCCGGGTGCCGGGTGCCGGCTGCGCGGCTGCCGCGTGCCCGCGTGCCCGCGTGCAGAGATCGCCCTCGTGCGCTACTTGAGCGACAGGCTGATCTGGAAGCTGTAGCGGCTGGCCAGGTACGAGTGGGAGCCGAACTCGATCGTCCTGCCCGTCGGATCCCAGGCCGTGCGGAACATCACGAGCATGGTCGCCGAGCGCGGGCACTCGAGAAGCGACGCCTCCAGCTTCGTGGCGGTACGGGCCCCGACGATCTGATTGGCCGTGTGGAAGCGGACTCCCTGGGCACGAAGCAGCCGGTAGAGCCCGTCGGACTCGAGCGCCTCGCGCGTGAGGGGCTCGACCAGCACTTCGAGCGGAATGGTGTTGTGCATGAGCGCGAGTGGCCGCCCTTCGGCGAAGCGCAGCCGCTCGAGCCAGAGCACGGGGTCGCCCGCGTCGATCCCGAGCTTCTCGGCGGTGTCGAAGTCGGCGATGCGCTCCTCGATGTCGAGGACCTTGGTCGTGGGCTGGCGCTCGGCCGCCCAGAGGTCGTCGTAGAGGCTGGTGAGCGCGACCGGCCGATTGATCCTGCGGTTCGCCACGATCGTTCCTACGCCCCGCTGGCGCACGACGAGGCCCTTCTGGACGAGGGCCTGGATGGCCTGACGCACCGTGGGCCGGCTCACACCGAAGCGCTCGGAGAGATCGATCTCGTTGTCCAGGCGATCGCCGGGCGTCAGCTGCTCGGTCTCGATCGCTGTCCGGAGGCGCTCGGCGATCTGGAACCACAGTGGCACCGGGCTCTCTCGATCCAGCGCATTCAGGTCGAGGCGTGCCGGAACCCTCTCGCTGCGGATCCATTCGGCGTTCGCCACGGCGCTAGCTTACGGGGCTTCTCGTGGCATCAGGGTGAATGCTCGCACCGTCATGGCTGGAAAGACGTCTTGCCCCGGCCTTCCCGGTTGCCCCGCCCTTCCCAGCAGGCGAGCCCGCCGCACACGCCGGCATCCGCTGGAAGGCCCCACCCGATGCCGTGGCGCGGCGCGGCCCTACCCGGCGCGCCATGGCGCGGCCCGGCGAGTTACGCGTGCTCGAGCTCGGCGAGGTCGGCGAGGACCATGGCGGCGAAGCCCTCGACGTCGGTCACGTCGTAGGAGCGCCGGATGACCCCTGAAGGGTCGATGAGGTAGGCGATCCGCTTCGCGTAGTCGGCGTACTCCTCGCCGGGCGCCCGGAGCACCTCGTAGCGCCGTCCCACCTCACGGTCGGGGTCCGAGAGGAGCCGGAAGGGAAAGCCCTCAGCGTCGCAGAACGCCTTGTTCTCCCCGGGCGTGTCGAAGGACGCCCCGAGCACGACGGCGCCGGCGTCCTGGATCTCTTCGGACCTGTCACGCAGGCCCCGACCCTGGATCGTTCAGCCAGGCGTCGACGCCTTCGGGTACCACCACAGCACGACCCAGTGACCTCGCTCGTCGGCGAGACGCACGTCGGTGCCATCCTGGTCGGGAAGGGTGAACTCGGGTGCAACCGTTCCGGGAGCGAGCATGGCCGCCATCCTACGGACCATCCGGCCCGGCGGCCAGCACGCCCGAAGGCCCTCATCCCGCGTGGAGCGCGGCCCCAGCCCTCATCCCGCGTCGAGCGCGGCCCGGAGCTGGCCCACGAACTCCGCAGCCGCGTCCGGCCCCCCGCCCTCGAGCAGCCGGCGAACCAACGCGGAGCCCACGACGACGCCGTCGGCGACCTCGCACACCGCCCGCGCCTGGGCGGGCGTGGACACGCCGACGCCGACGCACACCGGAGCGTCGGTCACCTGGCGGATCCGGCGCACGACGTCGGTGGTCTCGCTGCCGAGCGACTCGCGCTCTCCCGTGACGCCCATTCGAGCGACGGCGTAGACGAACCCGCGCGAGCGCGCGCAGATCTGCGCGACCCGCGGCTCGGGAGTCGACGGCGCGACCAGGAGCACCGTGGCGACCTCGGCGGCGTCGGCCTCGGCGGCCCAGGGCCCGAGCTCTTCGAGTGGGAGGTCCGCAACGATCGCGGCGCCGATCCCCGCGGCCCGCAGGGACTGGGCCATCCGCCGGTGCCCGGTGCGAAAGACGATGTTGTAATAGGTCATCACCGCGACAGGGACGCCGACCTCTTCCGAAGCGAGGGCGTCGATGACCCTCGTCGGCGTCGCGCCGCGGTCGAGCGCGCGCACGCCCGCTTCCTGGATGACCGGCCCGTCCATCATCGGGTCGGAGAACGGGATCCCGACCTCGACGGCGTCAGCACCTGCGTCGGCCACTGCCTGCAGCGCCTCGACCCAGTCCTCACCCATCCCCCCCATGAGGTAGGGCACGAGGAGCTTTCGCCCCGCGCTGCGCCGCTCTCGCAGCCAGGGCTCGAGCGCGATCACCGCTCGTCCCTCTCCGAAGCGAGCAGCTCGCGCACCTGTGCGACATCCTTGTCCCCGCGCCCGGACAGCGTGACGAGCACGGTGGACCCCCTCGGGACCGAACGTCCCGCCTCGCGCACCACCCAGGCGAGCGCGTGGGCAGGCTCGAGCGCGGGCAGGATCCCCTCGGTGCGGGCGAGGAGACGGAACGCGCCGAGCACCTCCTCGTCGGTCGCCTTGGCGTACTGCGCCCTGCCGGAGGCGGCCAACCACGCGTGCTCGGGACCGATGCCGGGGTAGTCGAGGCCCGCAGAGATGGACTCGGCCTCCAGGATCTGGCCTTCCTCGTCTTGGAGGAGCAGCGACTTCATCCCGTGCAACACGCCGGGGATCCCGTCGCTCACTGCTGCGCCGCCTGCAGCCTCCACCCCGACGAGACGCGCGCCGCTGTCCGCGAACCCCGCGAACGTGCCGGCGGCATTGGACCCCCCGCCCACGCAGGCGACCACGACGTCGGGGTCCGCCCCGCCGAGCAGCGCCTGGCACTGCGCGCGGGCCTCCTCGCCGACGACGCGCTGCAGCTCGCGCACCATGTAGGGGAACGGGTGCGGACCCATGACCGACCCCAGGCAGTAGTGCGTGCGGTCGACACTGGCGACCCAGTCCCTCAGGGCCTCGTTGACGGCGTCCTTCAGCGTGCGGCTGCCCGAGCGCACGGGCCGCACCTCCGCGCCCAGGAGCTCCATGCGGAACACGTTCAGCTCCTGGCGTTCGGTGTCGAGCTCGCCCATGTACACGGTGCACTCGAGCCCAAGGAGCGCCGCAGCGGTCGCGGTCGCCACGCCGTGCTGCCCTGCGCCGGTCTCCGCCACGAGGCGCCCCTTGCCCATGCGCAGGGTGAGGAGCGCCTGTCCGAGCACGTTGTTCAGCTTGTGCGAGCCCCCGTGGACCAGGTCCTCGCGCTTCAAGAGCAGCCGCACGCCGAGCTCCTCGGAGAGGCGCGCGCACTCGGTGACCGGCGTCGGACGGCCTCCGTAGTCGCGCAGGACGGACGACAGCTCCGTGCGGAACGAGGCATCGGCCCATGCGGCGGCGAACGCCTCTTCGAGCTGCATGCACGCCGGGACCAGGGACTCGGGGACGAAGCGCCCTCCGAACTCGCCGAACCGCCCGTCGGGACCGGGCGTGCCCATCTCGGGAGGGGGGCCGGGCGAGAAGGCGTGACCTACGGAGGGCGAGCCCTGGTCGGCGGGCGGGCCGCCAGGCGCGCTCACCGCTCCATCCAGTCGTATGGGGCGTCGCCACGCGCCTCGCCGGGCGCGCCACGCTCGCCGGGCGCGCCACGCGCGTCGCCGGGCGCGCCGCGCTCGCCGCCGCGCTCGTGCCACGGGCTCCTCGCCCCGCCGCTACCGCCGGGGGCGCCCGTGTCCGTGCCCCGCTCTGCGGTGCGCGATGCGGCGTCCACGCCCTGCGACGCCATGCGGGCAGCCCGAGCGGCGGCGCGTGCCGAGCGGATGAAGGCCCGCAGCTTCTGGGGGTCCTTCATGCCCGGAGCGGCCTCGACCCCGCTCGACACGTCGACCCCGCGGGGACGAAGCGCCATGATCGCGTCGCCCACGTTCTCGGGCGTGAGGCCGCCGGAGACGAACATGCGCCCAGCGTCGACCACCCCTTCGGCGAGCCTCCAGTCGAACACCTGCCCGGAGCCCGGGCTCTGGCCGTCGACGAGCAGGTAATCGGCGCCGAAGTCCGCGAGCCGCGCGATCGAGGGATCGCCCGCCGCGAAGGCCCTGATGGTGCACGCGACACGCTCGCGGATCCAGCGGGACTGCCCCGCGGTCTCGTGCCCGTGCAGCTGGACTGCGCCGAAACCGACGGTGTTGGCGATCTCGACGACGCGCTGGGGGGACTCGTCCCTGAAGACGCCGACGGTGAGGACGTCGTGGGGAAGCCGCTTGACGATGTCGGCTGCCACGGAGACGGCGATCTGCCGCGGCGACGGGGCCAGGATGAAGCCGATCGCGTCCGCCCCGAGCCCGACGGCGAGGAGCGCGTCGGGCTCGTTCGTGATGCCGCAGATCTTGACGAGGAAGTCCTCGTGCACCAGCTGCCCCGCTACCCGCTACCCGCTACGCCGACACACGGCCGGCATCGGCCACGCCGGAGGCCGAGGTGCCGCGGCGACCCACCGGGTGACCGCGCAGCGCCCGCACCGCCGCCGAGGGATCCTCGGAGGTGACGACCGACTCCCCGACCAAGATCGCGTCGTAGCCGGCACCGGCGAGACGCCGTGCGTCGTCGGGCCCGCGGATGCCGGACTCGGCCACCGCGACGACGCCGGCGGGGATCGCGGAGGCGAGCCGCAAGGCCCGCAGGGGATCGAGCTCGAAGGTCGCGAGATCCCGCTGGTTCACCCCAACGAGCCGAGGACCCAGGGCCAACGCGCGCTCGAGCTCCCATTCGTCGTGCACCTCGACGAGCGCGTCGAGCCCGAGGCGACCCGCGAGCTCGTAGAGGGAGGCGAGCTCGTCGTCCGAGAGCGCCGCAACGATGAGCAGCACCGCGTCGGCGCCCATGAGGCGCGCGTCGCAGACGTCGGCCGCAGCAACGGTGAAGTCCTTCCTCAGGACCGGCAGCCCGCTCGCCGAGCGAGCTGCCACGAGGTCGGCGGCGCTCCCGCCGAAGAACGCCTCGTCGGTCAGCACCGACAGGCACGCTGCACCGCCGGCCGCATAGGCGCCCGCGACCGCGGCCGGGTCGAGGTCCGCGGCGAGCGCGCCCTTCGACGGCGAGCGGCGCTTCACCTCCGCGATCACCGAGAGCCCGGCAGCGCCCGACCGGAGCGCCTGCGCGAACGACCTGGGTCCCGGCACCTGGAGCGCCCGGGCGACGAGCTCGTCGAGGTCGCGCCCGCCGGCCGCAGCCATGCGCCGGTGCGCGGCGACGATCTCGGGCAGGTAGGCGGGCATCGTGCCCAAGCGTAGTGCCGGCACGGCCCTTCCCCGAGGGTCTGGGTGCCCGTGCCCGCCGCCCTCAGCCGACGAGCGGCAGAGCCCGCACCTGGCCCGGGCGGCGTCGTGCCGCCGGGACGTCCTCGGTGCGTGCCCAGACGACGGCGCCGGGGACCTCTACCGAACGGTGAAGGTACGCAAGGGCGCCCACCTGCCCCAGGCCCGGGCACCACGACGCAGAGGTGCAGCGCCCGACCACCTTGCCGGCGTCGGGCGTCCACAGCACGGCTCCGACGAGCTCCTCCGCCTCGCCCGGCCCGGCGTCGTCGGCCACGACACCGCACAGCCGCCGCGCCACGCGGCTGCCACGAGCGTCCAGGCGGGCGACGAGCTCCTGGCCCGTGTAGCAGCCCTTGGTGAAGCTCACGGTGCGCTCCACGAGGTGCGCCTCGGCAGCGATCGTGCGCGAGTCGAGCTCGGCTCCCATCTTCGGGATCCCTGCCTCGACGCGCAGCGCCTCCCACGCGGCCGCGTCGCACCACGTCGCGTCGGCTGGCACCAGCGCGTCCGCGCCGGGCCCGAGGAGATCGACGCCGCGCACGCCGTTCCAGTCGACCGCGAGCACGAAGGGCGGGCCTGCCCCATGAGAGGCGCCGCCCACCCCCTCGCCGATCCCCGGCACGCCGCCAACCCCTTCCCCTCGAAGCGCGACGCACGGCCAGTCGAGCTGCTCGATCGCGACCTTGGTCCTGAGCTTGAACCGCTGCAGCCGTGCGGCGACGGCCTCGCCGAAGCCCGCGTCGGTGTCGAGGACGTAGGCGTCGTCCGAGGTGCGCGTGACGCGCACGAGCGCGCTGAGCTTGCCGTCGGGCTCCAAGAGCAGCGCAGCCGCGGCGTCGCCGACCCCGAGTGGCGCGACGTCCTGGCTCAGCTGGCCCTGGAGGTAGCTCGTCGCGTCCCGGCCGGCGACGGCGACGGCGTCCACCGCCAGGCGGTGGGCGCCGACCCCGTGACGCAGCGCCTCATAGCCCTCGGCCATCGCCGCCGGGACAGTCACCGGCTCACCGGCTCACCGGCTCACCGGCTCGACGATCACATGCGGCTCGGCGCAGCCCCCGAGCTGCTCGGCGGCGGCGACCGCGGCGAGGAGCGCTGCGGCCTTGTGCCGGCACTCCGCCTCTTCGGTGGCGGGGTCGCTGTCCGCCACGATCCCGGCGCCCGCCTGCACCGAGGCGCGGCCTTCGGGTCCGACGACCATCGTGCGGATGGCGATCGCGGTGTCGAGGTTCCCCGAGAAGTCGAGGTAGCCGACCACGCCGCCGTAGACGCCGCGCTTGGTGGGCTCGAGGTCGTCGATGATCTCCATCGCCCGCACCTTGGGCGCGCCCGACAACGTGCCCGCAGGCAGCGTCGCACGCAGGACGTCGATCGGTCCGAGCTCCTCGCGGAGGCGTCCGGACACCTGCGAGGTGAGGTGCATGATGTGGCTGTAGCGCTCGACGGTCATGAGCTCGTCGACGTGCTCCGTGCCGTACTCGACCACGCGCCCGACGTCGTTGCGGGCGAGGTCGACCAGCATGACGTGCTCGGCGAGCTCTTTGGGATCCTCGACGAGCTCGGCGCCGAGGTTCCGGTCCTCCTCGTCGCTCGCGCCGCGGGGTCGGGAGCCCGCGATGGGGCGCGAGGTGACGACCCCGTCGCGCAGGCGCACCATCGGCTCGGGAGACGACCCGACCACCGTGACCTCGTCGAAGCGCAGGAAGTAGAGGTAGGGGCTCGGGTTGAGCAGCCGGAGCGCGCGGTAGACGTCGAACGGGTCCACCTCGAGGTCGAGGTCGAAGCGCTGGGACAGCACGACCTGGAAGACGTCCCCCGCGTCGATATGCCCCTTGGCGACGCCGACCGCGTCGCGGTACGCGCCCGGCGTCATGGTCCGCTGCGCCGCGGCGGGGACCGGCCGTTCGGGCATCGCGACCGGCGAGGGCGACGCACCCGAGAAGCAGTCCCTCGCCAGCTCGCCGACCCTGCGCCCCGCGGCCGCGTAGGCCTCGTCGAGCTCCGCCGGCGACCATGCGGGGTCCACGACCACGTTGTCGATCAGCACCACCCGCTGGAGCCAGTGGTCGAAGGCGGCGAGCTGGCCGATCACCGCGAGCGCCGCGTCGGGATGGCCCAGATCGTCGTGCGGGACGTTCGGCAACCGCTCGATCTCCCGCACGACGTCGTAGCCGAGGTAGCCGACGATCCCGGACTGCAGCGGCGGCAGCCCGGGGAGCACGGGAGCCCTGCAGTCGGCGAGCAGCCGCTCGAGCGTCGCGAGGACGCCCGGGGAGCTCCCCGCCGGCACGCGCAGCTGGCCCTCCGAGACGATCGTGGTGCCGTGCGCGGTGAGCGTCGCGAGCGGGCGCCGCCCGACGAAGGAGTACCGGCCCCAGCGCTCGCCGCCCTCCACGGACTCGAGGAGGAAGCCGGGCGCGTCCCCCACGATCGCGCGGAACGCCCCGACCGGGGTGAGCTGGTCGCCCACGACCGCAGCCCACACCGGGACGATCCGCTGGCCGGAGCGCACGAGAGCGCCGAACCCCCGGCGATCGGGGTGCACGGGGAGCGTGCCGCCTGCGCCGTCCGCGACCGTGCCCACCTGGGCCCTCGGCATCAGCCGCCGGCGCCCTCGGCCTCCCGGCCCGGTGCGGGCACCCCGGGACCGCTGGCGAGGGAGCGGAAGAAGCAGGACCACGACTTCGTGTGGCACGCGCCGTCGCCGTGCTGGTCCACGAGCAGGAGCAGCGCGTCGCCGTCGCAGTCGACCCGCACCTCGCGCACGTACTGGC
>JAKAQM010000017.1 GCA_021822565.1 Actinomycetes bacterium
ACCTCGACGGCCTTGCCGCGGCGAATCGTGCGGTGTCGGGCGCGCTGGACCGGATCGACCCGATGCCCGGAAGCTACACGCTCGAGGTGTCGAGCCCGGGTCTGGAGCGGCGGCTGCGCCGGCCGGCGCACTTCGCGCGCGCGCTCGGCGAGACGGTCTCGCTGCGGCTCGTGCCCGGATCCGGCGAGGTACGACGCCTGCGGGGTCGCCTCGCCGAGGCCGACGAGCACGGCGTGCGGGTGGATGGCCCCGAGGTGCCCGGCGGTTCGGCGCGCGTCGCGTACGACAGGATCGAGCGGGCCCGCACGGTGTTCGAGTGGGGCGCCAAGCCGGCGCCGTCCCCGAGCCGCGCCAGGGCGCCGAAGGGCAAAGAGAGGGCGACGACGTCATGAGCAAGACCAATTTCGAATTCCTGGACGCGTTGGGCCAGATCGCGCGTGACAAGGGCATCTCCGTCGAGACCCTTCTCGACGCGCTCGCCAATGCCCTGGTGGCCGCGTACAAGCGGCGCCCGGACGCCGCCGAGGAGGCCGTGGTCACGATCGACCCCGAATCCGGTGAGATCCGCGTCTACGGGCAGGAGCTCGACGAGGACGGCAACGTCGTGAACGAGTGGGACGACACGCCCGCGGACTTCGGGAGGATCGCCGCACAGACCGCCAAGCAGGTCATCCTCCAGAGGATCCGCGAGGTCGAGCGGGACATGAAGTACGAGGAGTACGCAGGTCGCGAGGGGGACATCGTGACCGGCATCGTCCAGCAGACCGACAACCGCTACACCCTGCTCGACCTCGGCAAGGTCGAGGCACTGCTGCCCCAGGCCGAGCAGGTTCCCTTCGAGCGCTACGAGCACGGCACGCGGCTCAAGGCCTACATCGTCGAGGTGCGCAAGACGACCAAGGGCCCGCAGATCGTGGTGAGCCGCACGCATCCCGGCCTCGTCAAGCGGCTGTTCGAGCTGGAGGTGCCGGAGATCTCCTCAGGGGTCGTCGAGATCAAGGCGGCCGCGCGGGAGCCCGGGCATCGCACGAAGATCGCCGTGTGGTCCAACGATCCGAACGTCGACCCTGTCGGCGCGTGCGTCGGTGCGCGCGGCTCCCGGGTGCGCATGGTGACGAACGAGCTGCGCGGCGAGCGCGTCGACGTCGTGCCCTTCTCGGACGACCCGGTCGAGTTCATCCAGAACGCGCTCGCGCCGGCACGCGTTCGAGAGGTGCGGCTCGACGAAGAGACCGGTACCGCTACCGTCATCGTGAGCGATTACCAGCTCTCCCTGGCAATCGGCAAGGAAGGGCAGAACGCCCGCTTGGCCGCGCGGCTCACGGGCTGGCGAATCGACATCAAGAGCGAGAGCCAGCTCGAAGAAGAGGAAGCCGGGTACGCCGGGCAGGAATGGGCTGAGGGCGAGTGGATCGAGAACGAGACGGGCGAGATGGTCTGGAAGCCCGCCGAGGGCGGGGAGGCGATCTCGGCGACCGAATGGACCCATGCGGCCGACTCCGTCGAGGACGGCGCGGCGGCCGACGGCGCGGCGGCGGACGCCTCGCCGGTGAGAGCCTCTGGCGAGAACGGCCCGGCGGACCCGCCGGCGCCCGGACCGGCGGCAGCCCACGAGGAGGCCGGCGCATAGCGTCCGAGCGGACGTGTGTCGGGTGCCGCCGGCGCGCCCCGCAGAGCGAGCTGCTCCGCCTGGTCCGCACGCCCGGTGGCTCGCTCGCTGTCGGTCGCGCCCTGCCCGGGCGTGGTGCGTGGATCTGTGTGGGGTCACCGACCTGCCTCGAGCGGGCCGGCCGCCGCGGGGCACTCGAGCGGGCGCTGCGCTCCCAGCTCGCGCCCGGGGCGGTCGATGCGCTCGTCCGGCGGATCGGCGGCGCTGACGATGTGGGAGGATGGAAGAACACTCCGGCTGCCCAAAGGGAAGCCTGAGACCGCGAAGGACACCGAGGAACCTTGCCGAAGAAGATCCGCGTTTACGAGCTCGCCCGTGAGCTGGGCCTGACGAACAAAGAGGCGCTCGACCTCTCCCTGTCTCTGGGGATCGGGGTGAAGAGCCACTCGTCCTCCATCGAGGAGGCTCAGGCGGACCGCGTCCGGCGCAAGGCCGACGCCGAGGGGCTGCGCCGTCCTGTCCAGCCCGAGGAAGCGCCCGCGCCGGCGAAGAAGACCTCGCCCGCCCGCCCGGCTGCAGAGCGCACCCCCATCCATGAAGCACCCGAAGCAGGCGCCCAGCGCCCACGGCTCGTGACCAGTCGCGGAGCGGGCGCGCCTGCCCGTCCCGCTCCTTCTGCTCCTGCCGCAGCCGCCACGGGGGCCGTCTCGTCGGCACCGCCAAGCCCCGTCGCACCCGCTGCATCGGCGGCGCCTGCTGCATCGGCGGCGCCTGCTGCTCCCTTGGCGCCGGCTGCGCCAGGGGTCCCGGCTGCGCCAGGGGTCCCGGCTGCGCCAGCTCCGCCATCTGCCCCAGGGGTCCCGGCTGCGCCGGCTGCTCCTGCCGCGGCCGCCACGGGGACCGTCTCGTCGGCAGCGCCAAGCCCGGTCGCGCCCGCTGCATCGGCGGCGCCTGCTACCCCAGCTGCGCCTGCTACCCCAGCTGCGCCTGCTACCCCAGCTGCGCCTGCTACCCCAGCGGCGCCCGCTGCCTCCGCGGCGCCCGCTGCCTCCGCGGCGCCCGCTGCTCCAGCCACACGAGCTGCGGGTCCAACTGGCGGGGACCGGCCATCGCCGACGCGATCGCCCGCATCCGCAAGTCCGCCATCTCGCCCGCTTGGTGCGCCGCGCCCGCCGGCGTCTTCACCTTCGATCGGCCAGCGGCCGCCTCAGCACCCAGGCTCGGCCCCGCGTGCCGGCGCGCCGGGTGCCGCGGGTGCGCCACGCCCTGCGCGAGCGCCGCTCAGCCCTTCGGGCAAGCCGGTGCCGCCACCTCCCGGCAGACCGCCGCTCGGTCCGAGTGGTCGACCGATCCCGCCGCCTCCTGGAATGGGGGGGCGCCGGCCTTCTCCGCCCGCTGGCCGGACGGGGTATCCGCCGCGCACCGGCGGCCGCCCGCCGGGCGCCGGGGGCGCGGGCCGCCCCAGCGGCGGTGGAAGCTTCCCGTCCCGAGCCGGTGGCTTCGGGCGACCGAGCACGCCTGGCGCGCCTCCGGGTGGCCGAGGCGGCCTGGCTGGACGCCGCCTACCCCAGCGCAGGGCGCGCCGACGCCGGAGGAACCTCGAAGAGCTCGAGCCCACGCAGCTCACGACGTACACGCCGTCGACTGCCCCGGTGCCCGAGGGCGAGATCATCGTGGAGCGCGGCTCGACCGCTCGTGACCTCGGGCCGAAGCTGAACCGCTCGGCCGGTGACGTCGTCCGTTTCCTGCTCCTCCAAGGCGAGATGGTCACTGCGACCCAATCGCTGACCGACGACATGATCGAGCTGTTCGCAGCCGAGCTCGGTGCCAACGTCCGCCTCGTCGACCCTGGAGAGGAGCGAGAGGCCGAGCTGCTCGCCAAGTACTTCGAGGGCGACGAGGAAGAGGAAGAGCGCGAGGAGGATCTTCGCCCGCGCCCCCCGGTGGTCACGGTGATGGGCCACGTCGACCACGGCAAGACCCTCCTGCTCGACCGGATCCGTCGGACCAACGTCGTCGCCGGCGAAGCGGGAGGGATCACCCAGCACATCGGCGCCTACCAGGTCACATGGCGTGGTCACCCGATCACGTTCATCGACACGCCGGGCCACGAGGCGTTCACGGCGATGCGCGCCCGCGGCGCCGAGGTGACCGACATCGTCGTCTTGGTCGTCGCGGCGGATGACGGCGTGATGCCGCAGACCGTCGAAGCCATCGACCACGCGAAGGCGGCGGAGGTCCCCATCGTGGTCGCCATCAACAAGATGGACAGGTTGGACGCGAACCCCGACCGTGTCCAGCAGCAGCTGGCTGAGCGCGGCCTTGTGCCCGAGGCGTGGGGCGGCGACACCATCGTCGTGCCGGTCTCGGCGCTCGAAGGCACGGGCATCGACGAGCTGCTCGAGCAGATCACGCTGGTGGCCGAGGTCGAGGAGCTCCGGGCGAGCCCTGAGGGCAGGGCTCGCGGCACGGTGCTCGAAGCGAACCTCGAGGCTGGCCGCGGGCCGGTCGCCACCGTGATCGTCGAGTCGGGGACGCTCCGCATCGGCGACCCCGTGGTCGCGGGTGCCGCGTGGGGTCGAGTGAAGGCGCTGGTCGACGACCGGGGCGACCACGTGAAGGAGGCGCTGCCATCCATGCCCGTCCAGGTTCTGGGCTTCTCGGAGCCTCCTCAGGCCGGCGACGAGCTGCGCGTCGCGAAAGACCTCACCACGGCCCGCACGCTCGGCGAGGCGCGTGCGCAGCGCTTCCGCCTCTCCGGACATCTTCCCGCCCCCTCGGCGGCGGTGGGTGCCCGCCTCGAGGACCTCTTCGAGCAGATCCAGCGTGGCGAGACCGCGACGTTGAACCTCGTCGTCAAAGCCGACGTCCAGGGGTCGCTCGAGGCGGTCACCGAGAGCCTGCGCAAGCTCGAGCGTGAAGATGTCAAGCTCGCCTTCGTCCACAGGGGAATCGGCGGCATCACGGAGAACGACGTGCAGCTCGCGCGTGCGTCGAACGCCACGATCATCGGCTTCAACGTCCGCCCCGATCGGCGCGCCCGCGAGCTCGCGGCGCTGAACGACGTCGAGATCCGCACGTACGAGATCATCTACAAGCTTCTCGAGGACATCGAGGCGGCGATGCTCGGCATGCTCACCCCCGAGACCGAAGAGGTCGTCACGGGCGAGGCCGAGGTGCGCCAGGTCTTCCGGATCCCGAGGGTGGGGGCCGTTGCGGGGTGCTACGTCCGGGAGGGCACCATCACGCGGGGGTCGAAAGTGCGGTTCTTGCGCGAGGGTGTCGTCATCTGGCGCGGAGCGATCACCTCGCTCCGCCGCTTCAAGGAGGATGTCCGAGAGGTGCAGGCCGGGTACGAGTGTGGCATCGGCCTCTCCGACTACCAGGACCTGAAGGAGGGCGACGTGATCGAGACCTTCGAGGAGCGCGAGATCGCGCGGACCTGAGGTTCGATGCCCGCCAGCCGTGGCTACCCGCGCGCGCTGCGGGTCAACGAGGTGCTCCGCCAGGTCATCGGTGAAGAGCTCGAGCGGCTTGCCGACGCCGACGAGCGACTTCGCCTCCTGACGGTGACCTCGGTGGAGGTCAGCGCGGATCTCCGCACTGCAACGGTGTTCCTGGCAGAGATGGACGAGGAGAGCGGCGCCGCGCTCGTGGAGCGCCGCGGGCAGCTCCAGCGCGTCGTCGGTCGCCAGGTCCGCATGAAGCGGACGCCACGCCTGCAGTTCGTGGTGGACCCCGCGGTGCGCGAGGGCGCGCGCGTCGAGGAGATCCTCCGCCGTCTCGAGGCACAGCGCGCCGAGCGCGGCAGGGAGCCCGACCACCCTGACCACCCTGACCACCCGCCGGCGGTCGTGCCCGACGGAGGCCGCCGGTGAGCTCGTCGGCCGTTGTCTCGGCTCCGACGGGGCTGCTGGTCGTGGACAAGGAGCCTGGGTGGACGTCACACGACGTCGTCGCTCGTGTCCGGTCGCTCTTCGGCCAGCGACGCGCCGGGCATGCAGGGACCCTCGACCCCGACGCGACGGGCGTGCTTCTCGTGGGTCTCGGGCGTGTGACGCGGGTGCTGCGGTTCCTGACCGCGTTGGGGAAGGAGTACACCGCGGAGATCGTCCTCGGCGTCGCGACGGACACCCTCGACGCGTCCGGGGCCGTCGTCGGCGAATGGGACATGAGTGGTGTGACGCTGGAGGAGGCTCGGGCGGCAGCGGCTGGGCTCACTGGCGTCGTCCAGCAGGTCCCGCCGATGGTGTCGGCGGTCAAAGTGGGCGGGAGGAGGCTTCACGAGCTGGCTCGACGCGGGATCGACGTCGAGCGCCCGGTTCGCACGGTGCGCGTCGAGCGATTCGACCTGGAGCCGACCGACGCGCCTGGCGTCCTGCGGGCCACCGTCGCGTGCTCCTCTGGCACCTACGTGCGCTCCCTCGCGGATGATCTCGGCTCGTCGCTGGGCGGCGGTGCGCACGTCCGACTGCTCAGGCGCACCCGTGTGGGGTCGTTCACGGTCGAGGAGGCCAAGCCCGTCGGTGCGCTGGACGCCTCGTCGCTTCGCTCACCCGCCGAGGCGCTTCGCGACCTCGACCGAGTGGCTGTCGACCACGACATCGCACGCGCCGTCGCGCGGGGCCGTCCGCTCGACAAGGTGCCGATCGGCGCGACGGGCGACGGTCCGTGGGCGATCCTCGACGAGACCGGGAGGCTCCTCGCGGTGTACGAGCAGACAGCCGGCCACCGCATCCGCCCTGCGGTGGTCTTGGCGTCGCGCTGAGTGGGCCCGTCTATCCTCGGTCGTCGTGGAGGTCGTGTCCGTGGAGCAGCTGTCGGGTGCCGAGCTGGGCTCGGCGGTCACCATCGGCGCGTACGACGGCGTGCACATCGGCCATCGACACCTGCTCGATCTGCTTCGTGCGCGGGCCGATGCTCTCGGCGTCCCGGCGGTCGTCGTCACCTTCGACCGGCACCCTGCGACCGTGATCCGCCCCGAGTCCGCGCCACTGCTCCTCACGGACAACGAGCAGAAGCTCGAGCTGCTCGCTTCTTGCGGCGTCGACCTGACGGTCGTCGTCCGTTTCGACGCCGCACGTGCCAGCGAGTCCGCGGAGGACTTCGTCGAGGAGGTGCTGTGCGGCGCACTCGGGGCGAAGGTGATCGTCGTCGGCCGGGACTTCCACTTCGGTCGCAAGCGCTCAGGTGACGTCGAGCTGCTGCGTCGGCTCGGCGCGCTCGAGGGATTCAGCGTCGTGGGAGTGGCGCTCAGCGCCACAGGACACCCGACAGGGGAGGAGGACCACGCCGTGCTCGCGGAGATCGTCTCTTCCACGCGGATCCGCGCGCTCCTCGCCGCCGGCGACGTCGCGGGCGCGGCACGCCTCCTGGGCCGAGCTCACGAGGTCCGCGGCGAAGTGGTCCACGGTGACGGGCGGGGCGGGTCGCAGCTCGGGATGCCGACCGCCAACGTCTCGGTGCCCTCGACCATCGCGGTCCCTGCTCTGGGCATCTACGCGGGCTGGTGCCGCCGCGCCGACCGGACGGTGCACCCCGCGGCGATCTCCGTGGGGGTTCGGCCGACCTTCGCTGCGACCGGCGAGCCGGCGCCTTCCGCCCTGGTGGAGGCTCACCTCATCGATTTCGAGGGCGATCTCTACGGCGAGCGGATCGGGGTGATGTTCACCGAGCGCCTGCGCGATGAGCGGCGGTTCGACCGGGTGCAAGACCTGGTGGACCAGATGTGGGCAGACGTGCGCGCCGCCCGTCGAGCGCTCGCGGCCGCCAAGGTCTGAGCCGCCCGCCGAGCACCGGCCGCGCGCCCGCCGAGCACCGGCCGCCGCCGGACCGGCAGGCCTGCTAACGTCCTGGTGGGTCGCGGCGCCGTCGCGCCCTCGCTCAGAGGAACTACCGAGGTCTCACCGTCCATGCCCGACAAGCAGGTCATCATCGCAGAGCATCGGCTCCACGAGTCCGACACCGGGTCACCCGAGGTCCAGATCGCCCTTTTGACCGACCGTATCGCGCACTTGACCGAGCACCTGAGGGTCCACAAGGGCGACCACCACACCCGAAGAGGGCTGATGAAGCTGATCGGGCGCCGCAGGCGGCTCCTCGACTACGTGCGGAGCAACGACGTGGAGCGGTACCGATCGATCATCGGGCGACTCGGGATCCGTCGCTAGCAGAACGAACCGCCCGGCCGTTGGGTCGGGCGGTTCGCACAATGAAACGGGCACGCCGCGCCGTCGGCTGCCAGTCGCCGACCACCAGGGAGCACCAGGTGATCGACCACTGGGAACCGGCCACGGAGACGCCCTCTGGAAAAAGGAGCATCGTTGGCTGAGGCCATTTCCGTGTCGGCGCCGATCAGTGGCACCGACCGGTCCATGTCGTTCGAGGCGGGCAAGCTCGCCCAGCAGGCCGATGGGGCCGTCGTGGCCCGCATCGGCGACACCATCGTGCTCGCGACCGTCGTCGCCGCGAGGTCGGTGCGGGAGGGGACGGACTTCTTCCCCCTCACCGTCGACATCGAAGAGCGTGCGTACGCAGCGGGCAAGATCCCCGGATCCTTCTTCCGGCGGGAGGGCAAGGCGTCGGACCAGGCGATCCTCACCTGCCGACTCATCGACCGCCCGCTCAGGCCGTCGTTCCCGAAGGGGTTCAGGAACGAGGTCCACGTCGTCGGGACCGTGTTCGGCGCCGACCAGGTCAACCCCCACGACGTGCTCGCGATCAACGCGGCGTCGGCGGCGCTGATGATCTCGGGCATCCCCTTCGACGGACCGATCGGAGCGGTGCGGATCGCCTACTCGACCGACGGGACCTGGATCCCGCATCCGAGCTTCCAGGAGGGCGACGAGTCGACGTTCGAACTGGTCGTCGCCGGGCGCGCACTCTCCGAGGAGCCTGACGCCGAGGTGGCGATCATGATGGTCGAGGCTGGCGGCACCGAGCGCTCCTGGCAGTTCTACGAGACAGGCGCGCCGAAGGTCACCGAAGAGGTCCTGGCTGGCGGGCTCGAGGCGGCGAAGACGTGGATCCGCGAGTCGGTGAACCTCCAACGCGAGCTCGTCGCCCGCTTCGTGGAGGCACGTGGCCCGATCGAGCCGGTCCCGTTCTCGACGTTCACCGACTATGGCGACGACGTGTGGGAGCGCGTGCAGGCGACGGCCGCAGAGCGCGTCGAAAAGGTGGTCCGGATCGCCGACAAGGCGGCGCGCAACCTCGAGACCGAGAACGTCACGTCCTCGGTCCTCGCCGAGCTCGCCGAGGAGCTTCCCGGTCGCGAGCGGGAGATCGTTGCCGCGGTGCGCGCGCTCAACAAGAAGCTCGTGCGCAAGCGCATCGTGGAAGAGGGCATGCGGATCGACGGGCGCACCACCTCCGAGATCCGGCCGCTGTCCGCCGAGATCGACCTCTTCCCGACCGCGCACGGGTCTTCGCTCTTCCAGCGCGGCGAGACCCAGGTGCTCAACGTCTGCACCCTCGGAATGCCACGCATGGACCAGATGCTCGACACCATCACGCCGGACGAGTCCAAGCGCTACATGCACCATTACAACTTCCCGCCGTACTCGACCGGCGAGACGGGCTTCATGCGGGGACCCAAGCGCAGGGAGATCGGCCACGGATTGCTCGCGGAGCGCGCGCTCCTCCCGGTGATCCCGCCGAAGGAGGAATTCCCCTACGCGCTGCGGCTCGTGTCCGACGTGCTGTCGTCGAACGGGTCGACCTCGATGGCGTCGGTGTGCGCGTCCACCCTCTCGCTCATGGCGGCGGGTGTGCCGATCGAAGCGCCGGTGGCAGGCATCGCGATGGGTCTCGTGCACGAAGAGGAGCGCTACGTCACCCTCACCGACATCCTGGGCGCCGAGGACGCGTTCGGCGACATGGACTTCAAGGTGGCGGGCACCGCAGACGCGGTGACCGCTCTGCAGCTGGACACCAAGATCGACGGGCTTCCTGCCGACGTGCTGGCGCAGGCGCTGCTCCAGGCGAAGGAGGCACGACTCGCGATCCTCGAGGTGATGCACCGCTGCATCGCCGAGCCGCGCGATCACGTGGCGGCCGGCGCGCCCAAGATCGTGTCCATGGAGATCCCGATCGACAAGATCGGTGAGGTGATCGGCCCCAAGGGCAAGATCATCAACACGCTCCAGCAGGAGACCGGTGCCGACATCTCCGTGGACGACGACGGCGTGGTCGGCACCGTCACGATCGGCGCCAAGGACGGCAAGGCCGTCGAAGAGGCGCGGCGACGCATCGCGCTCATCCTCACACCGCCGACCGCCGAAGTGGGCGCCGTGTACACGGGCAAGGTCGTGAACCTCACCAAGTTCGGCGCCTTCGTGAACATCCTCCCCGGGCGCGACGGCCTCCTGCACATCTCCAAGCTGTCCCCGCTCGCCGGAGGAAAGCGGGTCCAGCAGGCCGAGGACGTCTTGACCCTCGGCCAGCCCGTCGAGGTCCGGGTGGACGACATCGACCCCCAGGGCAAGGTGTCGCTCTCGCTCGTCGGTGAGCCTGGTGAGCGCGGTGACGGCGCGGACCACGACGGCGGGTCTCGCGGCACGGGGCAGGTCCCCGCACGCGTGTCGTTCGAGGACGCGTTCGAAGCGGAGCTCGTGGCCGACCTCGGAGACCTGGGTCCCGTGGCGCCGGCGCCCCCACGGGGTGGGGACGCAGGGCAAGGCGGCGACCGCCGTGGGGGCGGACGCCGTCGCCAGCGGCGCCGGTGAACACACCCACCGGCGCGGTCCACAGCGAGCGCCTCGCGTCGGGGGCTCGCCTCGCGACCGAGACGATGCCGGGCGTGCGGTCGGTCGCGATCGGCTTCTGGGTCGGCACGGGCTCACGCGACGAACCGGACCGTCTTGCGGGCGCGTCCCACTTCCTCGAGCACCTCTTGTTCAAGGGCACGCCGGCTCGGCCGGCCGCCGCGATCGCCGAGGCGCTCGATGAGGTCGGCGGCGACTGCAACGCGTTCACCACGAAGGAGTACACGGCCTTCTACGTGCGGCTGCTCTCCGAGCATCTCCGTCTCGGGCTCGACATCCTCGGGGACATCATGGACGACCCGTCGCTCGCCGAGCACGACGTCGACGCCGAGCGGACCGTGATCCTCGACGAGATCCTGATGCACGCCGACGAGCCCTCGGACCTCGCAGCCGAGATGGCGATGTCCGCGCTCTTCCCCGGTCACCCGCTCGGCCGCGACACGCTCGGCACCTCCGAGAGCGTCGGCGCGACCACCGCGTCGGAGATCCGGGGCTTCTTCGCGGAGCACTACCGGCCCGGCAACGTCGTGGTCGCCGTCGCGGGGGACTGCCGCCACGAAGAGGTGGCGGCGGCTCTCGAGACCCGGTTCGCCGCGCGTCCCGGCGGCGGCGCGCCGGTCCGTGCGCCGGTGACCCACGACGTCGACCCTCTGGTCGTGGTCCGGCGTCAGACCGAGCAGGCGCATCTGGTGATCGGGATGCGGTCGGCGTCGCGCTTCGACGACGCGCGCTGGCCGCTGGCGGTGCTGAACGTCGTGCTCGGCGGGGGTCTGTCGAGCCGGCTCTTCCAGAAGGTGCGGGAGCAACGCGGTCTGGCCTACTCCATCTGGTCCGAGCGCAACGGCTTCTACGACACCGGGTGCACCACCGTGTCCGTGGGCACTGCGCCCGAGCACGTCGACGAGGTGCTCGAGATCGTGACCGGCGAGATCGAGGAGCTTGCCGCGAACGGCATCACGGCACGTGAGCTCGACGTGGCGAAGGGCAACCTGCGATCCGAGACCCTGCTGTCGTGCGAGGACTCCGGAGCGAGGATGAGCCGCCTCGGCACGTCCGTCCTCCTCTACGACCGCGTGTGGACGATCGACGACGCTCTGGCGCGCATCGACGCCGTCGACCTCGACGCGGTGCACGAAGTGGCGCGCTCGCTCGCGGCGGCGCCCCGCACCTTGGCAGCGGTGGGACCGTTCGACGCCGATGCGTTCGACGGCACCGCGCTGAGGCTGGCGGGTCGAGCCGCCTGAGCGGGACGGCGGGCAGGCGTCGCGGCGTGCCCGAGGGCGTGCCGCCGTCTCGGCAAGGCTGGACCGGGGGAACGGGCGCCGACGCGGGCGGGCGGGTCGGGCGCAGCCGAGTGTCCACTGGGCCGGCGTCGGGCGGTCGCTGGCGCGAGGCGATCGCCGCCGGCGGTTCGGGATCCCGGGTCGAGCGAGGAGCGACCGCGTCGGGGTCTGGGCGGGGCAGCGCTCGCGCGGTGCCTGCCCGGCTGTGGGCGTGGCTCGGCTCCCCCGACGGGCGCGCGGTCGGGGTGCTCGTGGTCCTCCCGGTGCTCTTCTTCGCTGTGCCCGCGGCGCTGGGCCATCCCGCGATCACCGGGGACAACCTGATCCAGAACTTCCCGCTGCGCGTTCTGACCGGCCGTCAGCTCCGCCAGGGGCATCTCCCGCTGTGGAACCCTCTCATCTGGTCGGGAACGCCGCTGCTCGGCGGGTTGAACTCGGGTTCGTTCTATCCGTTCACGTTCTTCTTCGCAGTCCTTGCGCCGGTCGCCGCCTTCGTCGTCAACCTCTTGGGGGTCTACTGGGCGGGCGGTCTCGGCATGTACGCGCTCTGCCGGCGGTACGGCCTGCGCCCTGTGGCGAGCTTCGTCGGAGCGCTCACCTTCGCGTTCTCCGGCGCCATGTCGGGCCAGCTCGTCCACATCGCGGTGATCCAGGGCATGAGCTGGATGCCGCTGCTGGTCCTCGCCGAGCTCGAGCTGTCATGGGTGGTCTTCGGCACGGGTCCGGCCACGTCCGCCAGATCCGCCACGGCGCCGGTCCCCGGCACGGTCTCGGGTCCGGCCACATCCGCCAGATCCGCCACGGCGCCGGTCCCCGGCACGGTCTCGGGACCGGCCGCAGCACCGACCAACGGCACATCGGGCGTCGCGCCGCGCGTCGAGGGAGGCCGCCGGCGCTCCCCGTGGCCCTGGGTCGCGCTGCTCGCCCTCATGGTCGGCCTCGAGGCGCTCACCGGGGAGCCCCGGTCCATGGTCGAGACCGAGGTGGTCGGCGCCGTGGTGGCGGCCTGGGTCGTCCTGCGCCGCTACGGGCCGAGACGGGTGACCTTCGCCAAGCGCCTGCGCTTCTGCGGCTACGCCGTGCTCGCCGGTGTATGGGGCGTCGCGCTCGCCGCCGCGGAGCTCGGTCCGGGATGGACGTTCATCAAGGCGTCCCAGCGTGCGGTCGAGACGTACCAGTACTTCGGCTCCGGCTCGCTGCACGTGAGGTGGTCGCTGCTCCTCCTCGTCCCCGACCTCTTCGGCGGTGCCGGCCACTTCGGCTCCGTGAGCTACTTCAACCGCTACAACCTCCCCGAGGTGACGTCCTACGTGGGCATGCTGCCGCTCGGCGCGGCGCTCGCCCTCCTCGTGCGATCGTTCGGTCGAAGGCGTGCGGCTCGCTCGAGCGACTGGGGCCTCTGGCTCGCGCTCGGGGCCCTGGGACTCCTGCTCACGTGGGGGTCGTTCACCCCTCTCGGCCACATCTGGGCAGCGGTCCCTCTGCTCGGCAAGACGCGCCTGCAGAGCCGCAACGTCGAGATCGTCGACCTCTCGCTCGCCGTCCTCTTCGCCTTCTGGGCCGACCGTGCGCTCACCGAGCGCACTGCGCCCGCTCGCGCTGGCCGCGGCGCAGGTGGCGCACGTGGCGCACGTGCTGCCGCGCCTTCCCGCGCCTCGGACAGGCCGCGGGACTGGAGAGCCTGGCTGCCCGCGGTCCCCGCAGCTGCAGCGGTCGTCGTGTGCGCGATCACGCTCGCCGCGCCGATCCCGGTCGAGGAATGGCTGCACGCCACGGCGTCGGGGGCTGCGCTCGCTCGGGGCCTGTGGCCGTGGTTTCTGGCCCAAGCCGTGGTCGCGGGCGCCATCGTCGTGCTCGTCGCCCGATGGCGCCGGCTCGGCGCCCCCACGCGACGGCGCGCGCTCGTGGCGGTGGTGGTCGCCGACCTCGCCTTCTTCGCGCTGGCGACGTCGACAGCGATCGCGCCCCCCGCGGCCACACTCGAGCCGTCCCATGCCGCGGCCGCAGCAGTGCTCGGGACGAGCGGGCGTTTCGCCATCGTCGACACGACAGTCTCGCACCTCGCCACACTGAGCTCCGTCGGGCAGCCAGACCTGAACGTGTTCACGGGGCTGCCGAGCGTCCAGGGGTACGGGTCGATCGTCTCGAACAGCTATGGCGCCCCCACCGGCTCGCACCGTCTGGACACCGTGAGCCCCTGCGCGCTCGCGACGGGCACGTTCGGACCGCTGCGCCTCTCGACCATGCTCGTGTCGGCGGGGGACCTCGCGGTGGGCACGAGGGCGGTGGGACCGGTGTCCCAAGCGCCGCCGGCGCCATGTCCGGGGGCGCCTCGACCTGGGAGCGCGCACCGGCGCACCTTCTACCTCGGCCGGCTGGTCACCTTGGGGTCGGCGACACTCGCGGTGACCGGGAGCGCGGCGCCCGTCGGCACCGGGAGCGCGGCGCCCGTCGGCACCGGGAGCGCGGCGCCCGTCGGCACGCCGAAGGTCGGCATCGTGACCGCCGACGGCGCGACGCGGTGGCCGGCTGAGCGCGTGCGCCCGACGCCGACGGGATGGGCGGTCGGGTTCCGCCGTCCGCAGATCGCTGCGGGCATCGTGGTCGAGGGGCCCGCTCGAGAGATCGCCGACACGTCCACGCTCCAAGGCGCTCGCGGGGGGCGTTGGGTGCTGGACGGGATGGTGCAGGACGCCATGGACACCTCCACGTGGCGGTTCACCGGCACGCTGGACGGCGGCTTGGGGATCTTCCGGCGCACGACGCCGGTGCGCCCGCCGGTGTGGCTCGCCACTCCGGTCCCGGGCTCCTCGGTCAAGCAGGTCGCAGCCCCGGACTGGGGTGGTGCGGTCCTGCACGTCGTCGCGACCCGACCCGTCACGGTCGTGTGGAGCGAGGCGTACCTCGCGGGCTGGCACGCGACGCTCACGCCGTCCGGGGGCGCGGCGGCTCCGGGTGCGCAGCGCACGGGCACCCGGCCGATGGCGCTCGCCGTACGTCCCCACGGCCTGATCCAGTCCGTCCGGGTGCCTGAAGGCAGGTGGGTGCTCACGTTCCACTTCCGTCCGAAGCTCCTCACGCTCGGGATCGCGGGGTCCTTTGCGGCTGTTGCGGGATTTCTCGCGCTCCTCGCGGCGGCGATCGTGAATTTCCGACGCAGGCGGCGGGCTCCTCTGGCGGGTGCGGCGCTCGGAGCGCCCGGCTCGGGGGACGGCGGGCTCCCTGGCATGCGCGACTCGGGCCGGTAGGGTGGCCAGGGTGATCCGCGTGGGGGTCGTCGGTGGCACCGGTCGGATGGGTCGCGAGGTGTGCCGGACGGTCGAGGAGGCGCCGGACTTGGCGCTCGCAGCGATCATCGACCCGGCCGTGGAGGGGCACAGCCTTCCGGATGACTGGATGCCCGGCGTCGGGTCGAGGGCTGTCGTCTCGAGCAGCGTCGAGGGGCTCGCCGACGCGGGGGTCGACGTCGCCGTGGACTTCACGGTCGCCGACGCCGCCCGCCGCACCCTCCCGTGGCTCGCCGAGCACGGTGTCCACGCCGTCGTCGGCACCACCGGGCTCGGTCCCGAGGACCTCGCGTCGCTCAGGCGCGTGTTCAGCGATGGGCGTGCCAATGCCGTGGTCTCGCCGAACTTCGCGATTGGCGCCGTCCTCCTCATGCGGTTCTGCGAGCTCGCGGCCCCGTTCATGGACGGCGCCGAAGTGGTCGAGCTCCACCACGACGCCAAGCGCGACGCACCGTCGGGGACGGCGCTGCGCACGGCCGAACGCATCGCCGCCGCCCGCGAGCACGCGGGCGCTTCGGCGTTCCTCGACCACACGACCGAGCTGGCCCTCGACGGCGCGCGCGGGGGGTCGGGACCCGGGGGCGTCCGAGTTCACTCGGTGCGCCTTCCCGGGCTCGTCGCGCACGAAGAGGTGATGTTCGGCGCACTCGGCCAGTCGCTCACGCTGCGGCACGATTCCTACGACCGCAGGTCGTTCATGCCCGGCGTCCTGCTCGCGATCCGGCGAGTGGGTGACCTTCCGGGTGTCACGCTCGGGCTCGACGCGCTGCTCGGCATCTGAGGGAGATCCCCGAGCGACGCCCGTTTCGAGACGTCGTGCCGCGCCGTGCTGCTCCGACCGAGCCGCCGCGTGCTGCTCTGCGACGAGATGCCGGAAGTCTGGGGCCGCGCGAGGACTTTTGGCCCTTGACCGCATTGACGGGCGCCGCACAATGGATGGATGTTGGACGTTGCTGCTCGCCGGCTCCTGTGGGTTTCCCTGGTCGCCCTCGCTCTCGTCGCCGCGATCCCCCTGGCTGCGCTCGTCGCGTTGGGAGTCGTGGTCCTCGGGGCTGTCGCGCTCGTCGCCGGGGTCCTGGTCGCCGTGGTGCCTCTCGCGCTGGCCCCTCTCACGTTCGCACTGGCCAATGCGGTCCTCGTCGTTGCCGCGTTCCTCGCTGCGCCTCGCCTCGCCCGTCGAAGCGGGCGCGGAGCTGGGGCCCGACCGAGCGTGACCGGGGCGGCCGCGGAGCTCGAGACGTTCGACGTCACCGTTCCCCGGCTCCAGCCGGTCCATTGCCCCTTCGCGGACTCGAATCCGTGCCCAGGGAACTGCCGGGTGTGCGTCAAGTACCGCCTGTTCCCGGGTAGCCCGGGCCGACTGGTGGCGTGAGCGCAATGGGCCTGAGGTGCGGTTCCATCTCGCCCGAGACGCCCACCTCGCCCGAGACGCCCACGTCGCCCGAGACGCCCACCTCGCCCACGTCGCTTACGTCGCCGAGCCCCGAGGGGCTTTCGACGGTGGCGGCGAAGCTGGAGGCCTTCCTGCCGTGACGATCGACCTGGCGACCGTGCGGCTCGATCGCGGCGTGCACACGTCGCGAGACGGCCCCCTCGGCGTGATGGAGGCGGTCGCGTGGTTCGCCGGCGAGCCCCACACGAGCCACCCCGAGACCGTCTCGCCGGTGATCTCGGCGTTCTGCCAGCTCATCAACGACCGCGTCGGAGACGAAGAGCGCCAGAGGCTGGTGGGGTACATCCCCCGGCTGGTCGGCACCAAGGCTGCCCACGGCGTGGAGCTCCGCCGGACCATGGCCATCGCCGACTGGGCGGTCCGCGTGGCCGCCCGTGCGGCGCTGCGATCTGCAGGGCTGGCAGAGGCAGCTGACGACCTCGGCAAGCTGCCCGCCGTGACCGATGCGAGCTCGGCACAGGACGCAGCGAAGGCGTGCGCCAATGTGCAGGATGCCGCGGCGCAGGCAGTCGAGCGCGCGGCGAGGGCCACGCGAGCGGCCGCGCGCGTGTCCCGGGCAACCAGGACGGCGGAGCGGGCTCGAGCGGCCGAGCGGGAACGGGGCAACGCCACGGTGAAGGAGGCGGCACGGCTCGCGACGGCGGCGGCCGCGGAGGCAGCAAGTGGAGCCGCATCCGTGTGGACGGTTGCGCCCGGGGCAGAGGCGACGGCGCGCGCGGTGCAGGTGGTGGAAGCGGCAGAGGCGACGTGGGCGGCTGCCGTGCACGCGGCGGTGCAGATCCCCGTGGAGCCCGTCGACTGGGCCGCCGCGCTCGATCGCATGATCGATGTCTCGTGAGTCGACGTCGCTGAGCCACCGTCTCGGAGTCGTTCACCGACTCGTGATGAGGTCAGAGCCGCAGCTGGTGCACGCCGTCCAGGGCGGCGTGGAGCTGGGAGCGAACAGCCCACGGGCCTCGCGCAGGCCGGTTGGGGTCGGAGCGGGGCGTGCGAGCCGGTGGGTCGCCCCTGCGGACCAAGTGCGCTCGGCAACGGTCGGAACGTCGGTGGCGGGGCGTGACCCGATCCTCGCACCGGTCGCGCTGGTAGGTTGATCGCGTGCAGGCTGCTCGGTTCGGCGCGGTGATCACCGCGATGGTGACCCCTTTCGGCCCCGACGGGTCGCTCGACGTGGACGCGGCGGTGGTGCTGGCGCGCTGGCTGACCGAGCACGGGAGCGAAGGCCTGGTGCTGGCCGGGACCACCGGCGAGGGTCCGGTGCTCTCCGACGCAGAGCTCGTGGAGCTCTGGCGGACCGTTGCCGACGCGGTCACGGTGCCGGTGCTGGCCGCCACCGGCACGAACGACACGAGGCATTCGATCGAGCTCACGAAGAAGGCGAGCGAATGTGGCGTCGACGGCGTCCTGGTGGTGACCCCTTACTACAACCGCCCCTCCCAGGAAGGCCTGCTCGCACATTTCTCCGCGATCGCCACGGCGACCGAGCTGCCGGTCGTCCTCTACGACATCCCGGTGCGCACGGGACGGCGGATCGCGCAGGCGACGATGCTGCGGCTCGTCCACGAGGTTCCCAACGTGGTGGGCGTGAAGGATGCGACGGGCGACCCTGCCGCCTCCGCACGGCTGCTCGCCCACGCGCCCCAGTCCTTCGAGCTCTACAGCGGTGACGACTCCCTCACGCTCCCGCTCCTCGCCCTCGGCGGCGTAGGGGTCATCTCGGTGTGCGCGCACTGGGCCGGCCCGGAGATGCATCGAATGGTGCACGCCGCGCTGGACGGCGACCTGGTGCGTGCGAGGGCGGAGAACGCTCGGCTCGTGGAGTCCTACGACTTCGAGTCGACCGACCAATTCCCCAATCCTCTGCCTGCGAAGGCCGCCTGCCGGGCGCTCGGCCTGCGGGTCGGGCAGTGCCGGCTTCCCCTCGGCGAGGGTCCCCCTGAGCTGGAGGGAGAGGCGCTGCGCATCCTCACCCGCCTCGGCTCGGCGCCCGTCCACTCGAACGCCTGACGGGGGGCTAGGGAGCCCGGATGGTCAAGCGCGCGCCGGTCCGAGTCGTCTTCCTCGGCGGTCTCGGCGAGATCGGGCGGAATTGCGCGTGCATCGAGGTCGACGGGCGCATCGTGGTCGTCGACTGTGGCGTGATGTTCCCCGAGCCCGACATGCCGGGGGTCGACCTCGTCCTGCCGGACTTCACCTACCTCGTGGAGCACGCGGACCAGGTGGAGGCCGTCGTGCTGACGCACGGGCACGAGGACCACACCGGTGGCCTGGCGTACCTGCTGCGAGAGCTCGAGGTCCCGATCTACGGCTCGCAGATCTCGCTCGGGCTCGCGCGCAACCGCATCGAGGAGTCAGGATTGGCCGGGCGCGCCCGGTTCGTCGAGGTGGACGACGGTGAGCGGCGCACGATAGGTCCCTGCGAGGTGGAGTTCATCCCGGTGACCCACTCGGTGCCCCAGGGGTTCGCCCTCGCGTTCTCCACGCCCCAAGGCGTGGTCCTCCACACCGGCGACTTCAAGATCGACCTGGAGCCCGTCGACGGGAGGCGCACGGACCTGGCCCGGATCGGGGCGATCGCCTCGGGTGAGGGCGTCGCGCTGCTCCTCTCGGACTCGACCAATGCGGAGGAGCCGGGTTTCACGCTCTCGGAGAGCACGGTCGGGGCGGCAATGTTACGGGTGTTCGCTGCCAGCGAAGGCCGAAGGATCGTGGTCGCGTGCTTCGCCAGCCACATCCACCGTGTGCAGCAGGTGGTCGACGCCGCGGTCGCGACGGGGCGCAGGGTGGCGACGCTCGGGCGTTCCATGGCCAAGAACGTGGACCTCGCCCAGCGCCTCGGGCTGCTCACCATCCCCCCGGGGGTGCTCGTGGACATCGAGGACGTCGATCGCCTGGCGCCCGGAAACGTGTGCGTGATCTCCACGGGGTCCCAGGGCGAGCCCATGTCGGCGCTCTCGCTGATGGCGACCGGGGACAACAAGTGGTTCCAGGTCGCCCAGGGGGACGTCGTGGTGATCAGCGCCCACCCGATCCCGGGCAACGAGTGGTCGGTCGGCCGGGTGATCGACGAGCTCCACCGCCGTGGCGCGCGGGTCGTCCACACCGGCACCGAGGCCGTGCACGTGAGCGGTCACGGGCGTGAGGGAGAGCTGCGCACCATGCTGGCCGTGGCGAAACCTCGGGCGTTCGTGCCGGTCCACGGCGAGTACCGCCACCTCGTGCACCACGTGGAGCTCGCTTGTTCGATGGGTGTGCCCGATGACCAGGTCCTTCTCTGCGAGGACGGGGACGTCGTGCGGCTCGACGAGACCGGGCTGCACCGGGACGGCACCG
This sequence comes from Actinomycetes bacterium, assembly GCA_021822565.1. Taxonomy (GTDB): domain Bacteria; phylum Actinomycetota; class Acidimicrobiia; order Acidimicrobiales; family RAAP-2; genus JAJYVT01. The sequence continues at coordinate 19,731 of JAKAQM010000017.1, forward strand.
TGCCGGCTGGCTATCTCTACGTGGACGGCACCGTCGGCGACGTCGGCCACGGCGTGTTGCGCGACCGCCGCCAGCTCGCCGAGGAGGGCGTGGTGATGGTGGTGGCGACCGTCGACCTCCAGCGCAAGGTGCTCACGGCGGCTCCCCAGATCGCCACCAAAGGATGGGTGCACGCGCCCGAGGCCGAAGCGCTGCTCGGGGATGCCTCGACTGCGGTCGCCGAGGCCCTGGCCGAGGCCATGCAGGAGGGCGCCCACGACGTCGAGGTCCTCACGCGTCACGCTCGCCGGGCTCTCGGGCGGCTCGTGAACGAGCGGACGCGCCGCCGCCCGATGATCGTGCCGGTCGTCATGGCCGTCTGAGGTCACGGCCATCGGGGTCTTCCCTGGTCGACCCCGCGCCTCTTCCCGCGATCCGGTTGGCGACGGCAGTAGCCTCGTTGGCACTGTGGTGACGGCACTGTGGTGACGACGAAGCGCGAAACGGCGCGGAGCAGTGCCCGTGCCCGGACCGCCCCCAACGAGGGGGGGAGGAGGCAACGTCCCGGCGGGTCGGGCAGGGCGGAGCACGCCTCGCCTCGGGGCGGGCGCGCGCGGCCTGCCGAAGGGTCGCGTGGGTCGCGTGGGACCGGTGGGACGCGTGGCTCGCGGCCGGCATCCGTGGCCAATGGGGTGCTGAGCGACCACGGGGCCGACCTCTGGGCGATCGGGCTGGTCACCGTCGGGGTGCTGCTCGCCCTCGCCGTGTACGGCGGTGCGGCCGGTGGCGTGGGCCGCCTCGTCGACGCCGGGCTCGGGGTGGCCGCGGGGTGGGCCCGGTTCCTTCTCCCGCCGGCACTGGTCGCAGCAGGCGTGGCCGTGGTGGCCGGCCGGCGGAGGCTCTCGAGCCGTCGGGCCGTCGCGGGGGCGGCGCTCGCGCTCGTCGCCGCCTGCGGGCTGGCCGAGCTCGCCGGGGGGATGCCCTCGCTCTCGTCCTCGAGCGCTGCTCTCGCTGGTGCAGGTGGCGCGCTCGGGGTGCTCTCGGGGCGCCCGCTCGCCCACGGGCTGGGCACCGCCGGGGCCGTGGTCCTGCTGCTCGCGATCGGTGCGGTCGGCGCGGTCCTCGCTACGGGGATCCGGCTGCGCAGCCTGGGACGGCCCTTCGTCGCTGCCGGCGAGCTCGTCGGGCGCGCGCTCGACCGGCCGGTCGAGGTGCGTGACCTGGGGTCAGATCTGCCGGCAGAGCCCCAGCCCCGGGGGAGCCGCGCGAGCGGTGCGACGGGCCTGCACGTGCTCGAGGACCCAGGGGTCGATGGCCACGCAGCAGCGATCGCCGACGGTGCGGGCGAGGCCATCAGGGTGGACGAGGGACCTGCGGCCGGATCGGCCTCCGACACCTCGAGCGCGGCTGCGGCAGGGCGCGCGGGCCAGGCCGGGGCGCTGGCAGGCGCAAGTGGGGCGGACGAATCCGCCGGAGGGGATGGCGGCCCCGAAGCCGCGCGGCGCGCGGTCAGCCTTGCGAACGGAGGAGGAGTCGGAGCAGGAGCTGGGGGTGGCATGGGGGCTGCGGTCGGGGAGTGGCGGCTCCCGCCGCTGCGGCTCCTCGCTCGCTCGACCGAGCAGCGGCTCGACGAGCGGCTGCTGGACCAGGCGGGGGAGGCGCTCGTCGCTGCGCTCGCGGCCCACGGCGTCGAGACGCGCCTCGCCGGCAGGACGGTGGGTCCGACGGTGACCAGGTACGAGCTCGAGCTCGGGGCAGGGGTGAAGGTTGCGCGGGTGACGAGCCTCAGTCGCGACATCGCGTACGCGATGGCGTCGCCGGACGTCAGGATCCTCGCGCCGATCCCGGGGAAGTCTGCGATCGGGGTGGAGGTGCCGAACCGGCAGCGCCAGCTCGTGGCGCTCGGCGACATCCTGAGCTCTTCGGAAGCCGCTCGTTCGCACCATCCCCTCGAGGTCGCGCTCGGACGGGACATCGCGGGGCGCCCCGTGATGGTCAACCTCACCGAGATGCCGCACGTCCTCATCTCGGGTGCGACGGGTGCAGGGAAGTCCTCGTGCATCAACTCCCTCATCACCTCGGTCCTGATGCGGGCGACCCCTGACGAGGTTCGCCTCATCCTCATCGATCCCAAGCGCGTCGAGCTCGGCCAGTACAACGGGCTCCCTCACCTCCTCACGCCGGTCGTGGTCGACCCCAAGAAGGCCGCCAACGCGCTGTCGTGGGCGGTCAAGGAGATGGAGCGTCGCTATGACCTCCTCGCGGAGCACGGGATGCGCGACATTGCGGGCTACAACGACGCGTGCTCACGCGGCGAGCTGCGGCCACCGGGCGGGCCATCGCTCGCTGCCGAGCTGGCGGCGGTGGCGGCGCGGGCTCGCGCCGCAGCCCGAGGTACCGGTGCGCGCTCCGACGAGCGCTCCGACGAGCGCTCCGACGGGTTCTCCGACGAGCGCTCCGGCGGGCTCTCGGGAGACGGCGCCGAAGCAGGGGGCGTGCGCGACCGGGCGCACGGGGGCGACGACGGGGTCGGTGTCGACGACGGGGTCGGGGTCGAGAACGGGGCCGGCGTCGAGGAGGGGGTCGGCGTCGCGGAGGCCGAAGATCACGGGGCCGGCACAACGGACGTGCAAGGCCCCGAGAGGCTGCCATTCGTCCTCGTCGTCGTGGACGAGCTGAACGACCTCATGATGGTGGCGGCCCGTGACGTCGAGGAGTCGGTGTGCCGCATCGCCCAGATGGCACGGGCGGTCGGGATCCACCTCGTGCTCGCGACCCAGCGACCCTCCGTCGACGTGATCACGGGCGTGATCAAGGCGAACATCCCGAGCCGCATGGCCTTCTCGGTGTCCTCGCTCGCCGACAGCCGCGTGATCCTCGACCAGCCCGGCGCCGAGCGGCTCGTCGGCAAGGGCGACATGCTGCTGCTGACCGCCTCGTCGAGCGTCCCGCGGCGCCTGCAAGCTCCGTGGGTGTCCGAGCACGAGGTGCGTGCCGTCGTGGGTCATTGGCGCCGCCAGGGGAGGGTGACCGAGCCGGTCGTCGGCATCCAAGGGGCCGACGACGGTCCCGTCGGCAGCTCGCCGTTCGCGGAGGACGACGACGAGCTGCTCGAGGCAGCGCTGGAGCTCGTCGTCCGCTCGCAGCTCGGCTCGACGTCGATGCTGCAGCGCAAGCTTCGAGTCGGGTTCGCGCGCGCGGGCCGGATCATGGACCTCCTCGAACGCCGAGGAGTGGTCGGACCGTCGGAGGGATCCAAGGCCCGGGCAGTGCTGATGACGCCCGAGGAATTGGACTCCCGCCCCCGATAGCCTGGGTCGCCGTGAGCTTGGCCCCGCCGTCGAGCCGTCGAACACCCCGTGACCCTCTGGCCGGAGCCGGGCGCTGGCCCGCGCACGGCCGCCGACGCGGACGGCGTCGCGTCCTGCGCCTCGTGCGCACGGGATCTGCGATCGCCGTGCTCGCGGCGGTTGCGGTGTGGCTGACCAGCTCGGAAACGGGCACCGCGGTGCCACCTCGGCCCTCGGTCGTCGTGCGGCTTCCCCGCGTCGCCGTTGCGGGCCCAGCCACCGCCGCGTCGCTCACCCCCGCGCTCCCTTGGCCGAAGACCGGGCAGTCGGCCGTGGACATCCCCGCGATCGGCTTCGAGGCGCAATCGGGGCCCGAACCGCCTGTGCCCGTCGCAAGCATGACCAAGGTGATGACGGCGTACGTGGTGCTCCACGACCACCCGCTCGCGCTCGGCGAGCAGGGGCCGAGCGTGACGATGACCGGGGCGGACGCGTCCCAGTTCGGGCTGGACACGGTCACGGACCAAGCCAACGTCGTCCTGAGGGCGGGGGAGGTCCTCACCGAGTACCAGATGCTCCAAGGCCTCCTCGTCCACTCGGCCAACGACCTCGCGTACGCGCTCGCCGCCTGGGACGCCGGCAGCCTCCCGGCGTTCGTGGCGAAGATGAACGCCACTGCTGCCGCCCTCGGCATGAGCGAGACCCACTTCGCCGACGCGAGCGGGTTCTCGGCGTCGTCGGTGTCGACGGCGTCCGACCTCCTGAAGGTCGCCGCCCTCGCGATGGCCGATCCGGTGTTCGCACAGATCGTGTCCATGCCCGCGGTCAGCCTGCCGTTCGCCGGTGTCGTGAGCTCCTACACGCCGCTGCTCGGCACGACAGGGGTCGTCGGCATCAAGTCCGGCTTCACCTCTGCGGCGGGGGGCGGCGACCTCCTCGCCTATCGCACGTCGGTGGACGGCCACAGCCTGCTCTCGCTCGCCGCCGTGACCTCCCAGGAGGGATGGACAGTGCTCGAGCTGGCTGGCAAGGAGGCGCTCGCGCTCGCGAAGGCTGCAGCGGCGCGGGTCCAGGCGGAGACGATGGCGCCGAAGGGCGCTGTCGTGGCGCAGGTCGTGACCGGTGGCCGTGCGGTCGACGTCACCACGGGCTCGTCCGCTCAGCTGCTCGTGCTGCCCGGCGATCGCGTCCGCCAGCTCGTGCGCATCCGCCTCCCTCGGAACGGAGCGAGGAAGGGAGCGCGGCTGGGAGCGGCCACCTTCCTGCTCGCCGGTCAGGTCGTGTCGGTGCCCGTGCGGCTCGCCGCACGCGTGCCCTGAGGTGCGCGTGCGCGCCCGGGCGCCCGCGTCGTCGGCCAACCTCGGGCCAGGGCTCGACGTGCTCGCGGTCGCGCTCGATCTCTACGTGGAGGTCGAGCTCGAGCCTGCCGAACGGCTCAGCGTGGAGAGCGAGGGCGAGGGGTCGGAGCTCCCGGCGGACGCCTCGCACCTCGCAGCCCGCGTGGCCGCTGCGGTCCTGGGCCACGACCGTGTGGCGATCCGGGTGCGCTCCGAGGTCCCGGTGGCTCGTGGCCTCGGCTCCTCCGCAGCGCTGGCAGTGGCCACGGCTGCAGCAGCCGGAGCGGGCGACCCGCTCGCCGTCGCGGCGCGTCTCGAGGGCCACGCCGACAACGCCGCCGCCTCGTACGCCGGCGGCCTCGTCGCGGTCAACGCGCTGGAGGGCGGATGGCGGACCTCGCGCCTCGCGCTCGATCCGGGGCTCGAGTTCGTCGCGCTCGTGCCGGACCGCCTGCTCGAGACCGCACACGCCCGTGCCATCCTCCCTCCGCAGGTCCCGCGCGCGGACGCGATCTTCAACCTCGGTCGGCTCGCGATGCTGTTGGAAGGGCTGGGCGACCGCGACAGGCTCGTGCCTGCTGCGGCGGGAGACCGGCTGCACCAGCCGCCGCGGGTCCAGCTCTTCCCTGAGGCGCCGCGACTTCTCGAAGCGCTCGAGCGCGCCGGCGCACGGGCGGCCTGCTGGTCGGGCGCGGGTCCGACGCTTCTCGGGATCTGCGACGCAGGAGAGGCGGAGCGAATCGCGCAAGCCGGGCTGGCGGCGCTGGGTGACGCCGGCGTCAAAGGGCGATCGCTCGTGCTGCACGCAGACGCAGTCGGTCTCGTCGTGGGTGAGCACGCGCGGCTGCCCGTGCGCGCCACGGGAGCGGATCCCGGCAACGCGGCCGGAAGGACGCCCGGCAACGCGGCCGGAAGGACGCCCGGCAACGCGGCCGGAAGCACGCCTGGGGGGGTGCCCGGGCACACGCTCGGACATACACTCGGGCGGTGAGCCGCAAGTTCCTCGTCCGTACCTTCGGGTGCCAGATGAACGAGCACGACTCCGAACGGCTTGCAGGACTGCTCGTGGCCGAGGGGATGGAGCAGGCGAAGAGCCTCGATGAAGCGGACGTCGTGGTCTTCAACACGTGCTGCATCCGCGAGAACGCGGACAACAAGCTCTACGGCCATCTCGGGCACCTGAAAGCGCTGCGCGATCGGCGCCCCGACCTCCAGATCGCCGTAGGGGGATGTCTCGCGCAGAAGGACCGCGAGCTCGTCCGACAGAAGGCGCCTCACGTCGACGTGGTCTTCGGGACCCACAATCTCGCTCGGGCACCCGAGCTCTTGCGGAGGGCCGCGGCGGAGGGACCCTTGGTCGAAGTGCTCGACGCGCCAGACCCAGTCCTCTCCGACCATGCTCCGGCGCTCTCCGCAGTGCGCGAGCTGCCGTACGCGGGGTGGGTCACCATCCAGACGGGCTGCGACAACTCGTGCGCGTTCTGCATCGTGCCTGCAGTGCGCGGCCCGGAGGTGAGCAGGCCGGTTGCGGACGTCGTCGCGGAGGTTCGCTCGCTCGCGCGCCGCGGGGTCGTGGAGGTCACGCTCCTCGGCCAGAACGTGAACTCCTATGGTCGCGACCTCACGCGGCGCCGGCCGCTGTTCGCGGAGCTCCTCCGCGCGGTCGGTTCGGTGGACGGCGTGCGCAGGGTTCGCTTCACGAGCCCACACCCCAAGGACCTCCGGCCGGAGACGATCGCGGCGATGGCCGAGGTCGGCGCGGTCTGCGAGCAGCTTCACCTTCCGCTGCAGGCCGGGAGCGATCGCGTGCTCAGCGCGATGCGCCGCGGCTACACGGCCGAGCGCTACCTTGCTCGCCTCGCTGCGGCGCGCGCGGCCGTGGACGACCTCGCCGTGACCACGGACCTCATCGTCGGGTTTCCCGGCGAGACCGAAGCGGACTTCGCCGAGACCCTCGCCGTGGTGGCGGAGGCCGAGTTCGACAGCGCGTACACGTTCATCTTCTCGCCGCGCCCGGGTACGCGCGCCGCTGCCATGCACGATGCCTTCGTGCCGGACGATGTCGTCGCGGATCGCTTCGAGCGGCTGCGCCAGGTGGTGGAGCGCTCCGCGCTGCGGCGCAACGAGGCGCGCGTGGGCCGGGCCGAGGAGGTGCTCGTCGAAGGGCCGAGCCGTCGCGACGCCGGGCTGGTCACCGGGCGGACGCGCCAGGGGAAGCTGGTGCACTTCCCTCCCGCGGGCGACGGCGCGCCGTCGCCAGGGGCGTTCTGCGAGGTCGAGGTGACCGGGGCGGCCCCGCACCATCTCGTCGGGAGCCTCGTGCGGATGACGGCTGCGCCTGCCCACCGTCGCAGGATCCCGGTCACGGCAGCTTGAGCCAGCTACCCCCTGTGGTGGCGCTGGTCGGGACGACGGCGTCGGGAAAGTCCTCGCTGGCGATGGCCGCGGCACGTCGGCTCGGCGACGTCGAGATCCTCTGCGTCGACTCGATGACCGTCTACCGAGGCATGGACATCGGCACGTCCAAGCCGTCGCCGGCGGACCGCGCGGCAGTTACGCACCACATGCTCGACCTCGTGGACCCCGACGCAGAGTTCACCGTCAGTGACTTCCAGGCGAAGGCCTCGTCCGCACGGGCAGGCATCGCCAGCCGCGGGCAGCGCGCGCTCCTGGTCGGTGGCACCGGCCTGTACTTGCGCGCCGTCGTCGACGACCTCGACATCCCGGCGCGCTACCCCGACGTGGCTGAAGCGCTCGAGCGTGACGCGCGGCGCCCCGGGGGCATCCAGGAGCTGCACGCGCGGCTTGCGGTGCTCGACCCCGTCGCAGCGTCGCGCACGACCGACACGAACCGCCGGCGCATCGTGCGCGCGCTCGAGGTCACGCTCGGCTCGGGCCGTCTATTCTCCTCCTACGGCCCCGGGCTCGGCGCGTACCCTCCGACCGACGTGGTGCTGCTGGGCCTGCCCTTCGTGCCCGAGCTCGTGGACCGAAGGATCGAGGAGCGCTTCGCCCGATGGATGGACGAGGGTCTCGTCGAGGAGGTGCGGCGCCTTTCGGCACGCCCGGGGGGGTTGTCGCGCACGGCGCGTCAGGCGCTCGGCTACCGGGAGCTGCTCGATCATGTGGAGCGGGGTGCGCCGCTCGAGACGTGCGTGCGCGAAGCGGTGCGGCGGACTCGAGCGTTCGCACGCCGCCAGCGGTCGTGGTTCCGCCGCGACCCGCGTGTCCGCTGGATCGCGCCTCACGAGGATCCCGAGGACGTGCTCGTCGCGGCGCTCGGCGGCGCTCGGCGGCGCGCCGGTGCGAGACTGGTGACGATGGTCCCTGCCGCCGCACCACGCCCCACGTCCGAGGCGAGCGGCGCGTGCGAGGCGAGCGAGGCGCGCGAGGCGAGCGGCGCGATCGGCGCGATCGGCGCGATCGGCGCGATCAAACGGCGCACTCGCACGATCGCGATGACCAAGCTCGAGGCTGCGGGGAACGATTTCCTCGTGGTCCTCGGTCGTTCGCGGCACGAGCCCCTGCCGCTCACGCCCTCCCACGTGCGGGCGCTGTGCGACCGGCACCGCGGCATCGGCGCGGACGGCCTCATCTTCGGGCGCCCGGCCGCCGCGCCAGCGGACCTCGAGATGGTCCTCCACAATGCCGACGGATCCGAGGCGGAGATGAGCGGGAACGGAATTCGCTGCCTCGTCCATGCCGCCGTGCTCGCGGGGCTCGTTGCGCCAGGGGTGGTGCACGTGGCCACGACCGCGGGCCATCGCACCGTCTCCTACGAGCCTGGTGCCGACGGCAGGGCCTGGGCGCGCGTCGACATGGGCGGTGTGCGACTGGGGCGCGAGGTGGAGAGCTTGCTCCCCGGCACGAGAGCCCGGCTCGCCGACGTGGGCAATCCTCACCTCGTCGTCATCGGAGACCTCGCGCTCGACGCCGTGGATCTCGAGGCGCTCGGAGTCGCTGCCACGCATGCCGCCGGCAGGCCGGTGAACCTGGAGGTCGCGCGGCCCGGGCACACAGGCGCAGATCTCGAGTTGCGGGTGCTCGAGCGCGGCGTCGGCGAGACGCTTGCCTGCGGGACGGGCACCTGTGCCGTCGCGGCGGTCGCGCGCGCCTTCGGGATGGTCGGCAGCGTGGTGCGGGTGGACAATCCTGGCGGTCGTCTGGAGGTGCGCCTCGGAACCGCCGCGAGGGCGACAAGAGATCCTTCGGCCGGCTCCGCACCGGCCGGCTCCGCACCGGTCGGCTCCGCACCGGCCGGCTCCGCACCGGTCGGGGTCGAGCTGGGAGGGCCGGTGCGCAAGGTGGCAGACGTGGAGGTGGACACCTCGTTCTTCGCCTCGGCGAGCGGGGAAGGATGACGTCACAGATCCCGAGCACGCTCATCACGCGCGAGTTCCGCGAGCGCATCGTGCTCGTGGGCGTCGTGCTCCCGGGCACCGACGCCGAGGAGGTCGAGGCCAACCTCGACGAGCTGGCACAGCTCGTGGGCACCGCGGGCGCCGATGTGGTCGCGCGCACGATCCAGCGACGCACGCGCCCGGATCCGGCGACGTTCATCGGCCGGGGCAAGGCCCACGAGCTGGCAGAGCTCGCCGAGCAGGTCGACGCGGACACCGTGGTCTTCGACGACGAGCTCTCGCCTGCCCAGCAGCGCAATCTGGAGAAGCTCCTCGGCCGTACGGCGATCGACCGAACGGCGGTGATCCTCGACATCTTCGCCCAGAACGCACGGAGCCCCGAGGGCAAGGCGCAGGTCGAGCTGGCCCTGCTGCGCTATCGCCTGCCGCGGCTTCGAGGGCGCGGCCGCGAGCTCAGCCAGCAGGCGGGCGGCATCGGGACGCGCGGTCCCGGTGAGACGCAGCTCGAGGTGGATCGCCGGCGGCTGGTGCGGCGCATGCATCGGCTCGAGGCCGACTTGCGAGAGGTGGAGCGCACGCGCCAGTTGCAGCGCCGCTCGAGGAGCCGAGGGCGCCTGCGGGAGGTGGCGCTCGTCGGGTACACGAACGCCGGCAAGTCCACCCTGCTCAACCGGCTGACCGACGCCGGCGTCCCGGCGGAGGACCGGCTCTTCGTCACCTTGGACCCGAGGACCCGTCAGCTCGCGCTGCCGGGTGGGGAGACCGTGCTCGTGACCGACACCGTCGGCTTCGTGCGCAAGCTTCCTCACGAGCTCGTGGAGGCCTTTCGCTCCACGCTCGATTCGGTCCGGCTGGCGGACCTGCTCGTCCACGTGGTCGACGCCGCTGCCCCCGACCCCGAAGGCCAGATCGAGGCGGTTCGCTCGGTCCTCCGTGAGATCGGCGCGGGCGACGTGCCGGAGCTGCTCGCCGTCAACAAGGCCGACGTGAGCCCGAGGGCCGCGCAGCTCGCGGCAGATGCGGAGGGTGCGGTGTGCATCTCCGCCGCGACGGGCGACGGTCTCGACGAGCTGCTGCGTGCCATCGGCGATCGGCTGCGCGTCGCCGATCGGATCGTCGAGCTCGCGATCCCCTGGGCGCGCGGCGACGTGCTCGCCGCGGTCCATCGCGAGGGCGAAGTGGTGGAGCAGGAGGACGGTGACGAGGGGGCGCGTGTGCACGTGGTCCTGGACGAGGCAGGACGCTCCCATTTCTCGGAATTCGTCGTGAGTGGTGCGTAGCAGTGCTGCCGACCCAAGAATTCCTGCGGTGAGCGGCTTCCGACCACCTCCGTATCCCTACGAGCGGCTCTCGGGCCTGCGCGCCCTTGCCGAGGCGCTGCCAGGCGGCATCGTGGACTGTTCGATCGGGACGCCTTGCGACCCGCCGCCCCCCGAGGCGGTCAGGGCGTTGGCGACGTCCGGTGCCGAGCGTGGGTACCCGCCGTCGGCCGGCACGCCCGGCTACCGGAGCGCGGCCGCCGAGCACCTCGCCCGCACGTTCGGTGTCGACGTCGACCCATGGGCGCTCGCTGCGTGCATCGGCACGAAGGAGATGGTCGCCTCGACGCCGCACTACCTGCATCTTCGGGACCCGTCCCGCGACACGGTTCTCTACCCCTCGGTGTCCTACCCGACCTACGCGATGGGCGCGCGTCTCGCGGGCTGCCGCGCCGTGCCGGTGCCACCCCTGGGCGCCGACGGAGGCGGCCTCGATCTCGAGTCGGTGGACCTGTCCGACGCCCGCCGCGCACTGCTGCTCTGGGTGAACTCGCCGGCCAATCCGTCCGGCGGGCTGACCGACCTCGCCGCTGCCGCCGAGTGGGGCCGGCGGCATGGCGTGCCGGTCTTCTCCGACGAGTGCTATGCGGACTACACGTGGGATGGCCCTCCGCGCTCCATCCTCGAGTCCGGGTGCGACGGCGTCGTCGCCGTCCACTCGGTGTCCAAGCGGTCGAACCTCGCCGGCGTGCGTGCGGGCTTCTTCGCAGGTGACGATGCGCTCGTGGCGTACTTGCGGGATGTCCGCCAGCACGCAGGCATGATCGTTGCCGGACCGGTACAGGCTGCCGCCGCGGTCGCCTGGGCCGACGACGCGCACGTCGCCGTGCAACGCGCGCGGTACCTCGAGCGGCTCGAGCTCCTGGCACACGCGCTCTCGCAGGCGGGTTGTCCGACGCCGGTGCCCGCCGGTGGCTTCTACCTCTGGCCCGCCGTGCCCGATCGCTGGAGCGACGGGTGGGCGATGGCCGAGGACCTTGCGAAGGTGTCCGGCATGCTCGTCAGCCCCGGCGATCTCTATGGCGCCGATGGCGCAGGTCACGTCCGCATCGCTGTGGTGCAGCCCACGGAGCGGCTCGCTCTGGTCGCGCAGCGGCTCGCCGCATCGGGCTGGGGCTGATCCTGGGGCTGATCCTGGGGCTGATGCTGGGGCTGATGCTGGGGCTGATGCTGAGGCTACGGCGTGGGTTGCAGTGTGGGCCGCGGCGGCGGGCGGCCGCGCCGTCAGAAGACGCTCGCGGCGCGGCCGAGCCTCCCCCTGTTCGCTATGGGGGGGCCGGCGTGGACGGGGCGCCCCGGATCGTTCGCGGGCGGGGCCCTTTGCCCTGTGTGCCGGTGGGAGGCGCCGAGCCGCGCGCGGCTGCCCGGTTGCCCAACAGCCCCGCCCTGCGATCCTCCTCGGTCTTCTGGGCGTGGCAGGAGTAGCAGAGGGACTGCACGTTCGCGTACGAGGTCGTGCCAGCATGGGCGATCGGGTCCTTGTGGTCGTACTGCAGGCTCCACCTCCGAGTGCACCTGCTGCATGCCCGACCGTCGAAGGCGGGGACGGCCCCCAGGTCGAGGGCGGTCCGAAGCTCGGCGGTGTAGCGGCGTCCGTGGTGGTGAACCTTGTGGATGTCCACGCCGTCATGGAGCACGACCTTCAAGAAGGCATCCTGGGAGAGCTGCTTGGCGAGCTCGACGGGGATCGGGCCACCGCCGACGATGTGGCAGGGCTCGGCTGGGTGGGCATGACCCCTTCTCCAGGCGTTGATGTCGCACACGATCACGAGGTCGGTCGCCGACGGCCGCGTGCCGTCGGATCCGGTCATGGTGAGCGCGTACAGCGCGTCCGCGGCGTGGGCCTCGAACCGGTCGACCTCGGAGGTGCGCTTGGAGGCCCTGTAGCGCCTCGCAGCTTCCCTTTCGATGCGGCTGACGAAGGGGATCCCGGTCTCTGGCGGGAGCGCGCCCTCGAAGCAGACCATCCCGAGGCCGTCGCGCCAGTGGCGGAAGCGCCGTGCGTCCACCTGCCGGGCATGGAGCTGGTCGACCGGGACCGAGCCGAGCCGCCGCTCCCGTGCATGGTCACGGAGCTCGGTCAAGTCCCCCTGACGTGCGATCTCGAGGAGCTCCTCTTCGGATCCCGGCATCTCGGCGTCGGCTTTCGTGATCTCCTTGGCCTGCGCCACCGAGACGCTCCCGTCCAAGAGCGCCTGCTTGGTCCGTGGGTGGGTGTCCAAGGAGCGGGCGAGCTCCAGGGCGGCCTTGGCGTCGCGCCCGGTCG
>JAKAQM010000018.1:0-31016 GCA_021822565.1 Actinomycetes bacterium
GGGCGAAGCACGAGCTCTGTGTCGCCGCCGGCCGCCAGGCAGACACGCAGGCCCTTGGGCACGACGAGGCGCCCCTTGTCGTCGACGTGGGCCCTGCGGCGATCGTCGGGGCCGGCCGTGCGGCCGGCCGAGCGCAGCGTCACCCAGTGCCCCGGGCCGGTCCGGGCCACGAGGGCAGTGCCGGGGCCCCAGCCGAGGATCTTCGCCAAGCCGTCCCACAGGAGCCGCCCCGAGCCGTCGAGGCGCCTGGTGACCGGCACGGTGCCCCAGTAACGGGTCTCGAAGCGCACGACCGAGCCCGGGGCCGGGGCCGGGCCAATCGGGGCATGCGGGCGCTCGTGGAGGGGCGCGGGCGCGATGGGCAGCGCCGGGTGCTCGTCGGGGACGGCGGGCCGCAGCCGGGCCACGCGGTGGCGGTCTCGGATGTGGGTGGCGTAGGTCACCCACGGACTCGTCCGGGGCTCGCCAGCGGGCGCAATCGCGGCGCTCGTCGTGTCCGGTGGGCCGCCCCTGGGGGCAGCGCCGTCCTCGGGGGTGTGCGCGTCAGTGAAGGGCGGCGATTCCGGGGAACGTTCCCGGTTGGTGGTGTCGGAGGGGGGACTTGAACCCCCACGACCTTGCGGTCACCAGCCCCTCAAGCTGGCGCGTCTGCCTATTCCGCCACTCCGACGTGGGAAGCGATCCTATCGCGGCCTCCTGCATGCACCGGCGCCGGCGCCGGCGCCCGCGGGGAAGGGGACCCGGAGCGCGGTCACGACCGAGCCTTCGGGCTTGTCGGCGGCACCCGGATCGCCCAGTTCTGCACCGCCGAGAGCAACGAGGGCCCGTTGGGGTTCGGGGAGACGCCCGAGATGCGCCCCGACCATGCGAAGACGAGCGGCTGGGTGAACAGTGGCAGGCCGACCATCTGCTGCCAGAGCGCAGCGTCGACCTGGGTGTAGAGCGGGCCCGCGTCGACGGGGTTGAGCTGCTGGGAGGCCTTCTCCAGCAGTGCGTCGACCGTGGGGTCGTCGAGGTTCGACCAGTCCTGCGATCCGCCGGCGCCGGGGGTTCCGAGCAACGGCGTGTACCACGCGATCGCCTGGCTCGGGTACGGGCTCGAGTGCATCGGCAGGAGGGCCATGTCCGCCGCGCCCCGCGCGAGGTCGAGCCCTGCGGTCTGGGCACTCGGGGCGTCCACGACGCTGACCGGGAGCCCTGCTGCGTCGAGCTGGTGGACGAGGACGGGCGCAGCTGCGCTCGCCCAGGGGTCGCCGACGTCGACAGCCATGCGCAGGGCGAGGGGCTTGCCTGTGAGCAGCGTCCACGGGCCCTTTCCGACCCGCAGCATCCCGGACGACGCGAGGAGCCGTTCGGTCGCCCCCAGGTCCGCTCCGGGCGGGAACGGTGTCGCTGTCGGCGACGACTTGGGCACCGTCGTCCCCGTGTACCCGGGCTCACCGCTCACCTGAAGCGGCGGCGGCCTGTGCCCCGGGTAGCCCTGCTGCGTCTGGGTGAACATCAGGCTCGCAGCGGGAACGATCGCAGAGTCCGCCCAGCCGACCACCTGGTCGACGAGGGTCTGGCGGTCGATCGCGTGGGCGATGGCGAGCCGCAGCTCCAACGAGGCGGTGTTGGGAGAGGTGGTCGAGAGCTCGAGCTGGAGCAGTGTCGTCGACGGCTGGACCTGGCTCATGAGACCCGGCTGCGAGGAGACCGACTGGAGGAAGCGTTGGTCGTAGCCGCTCGGCAAGGCGACCTGGACGGTGCCGTGCGCGAGCCACTGGGCGAGCTGCGAGGGCCCGGACGCGATCCGCACGACGATCCTTTGGAGCGGTGGTAGCGGCTGCTCCCACCACTTGGCGTTGCGGACGAGGACGATCTCCTTGCCAGGCACGACCTTCTTCAGCACGTACGGGCCCGCCGACAGGTCGATGGAGGGGTCGAGCGTGCTGCATGCGGGGTTCCATCCCGTCTTCTCGAGCACGTGCGCCGGCAGGAGGTCGTCGAAGAGGGACTGCCAGTCCGCGTATGGCCTCTTGAAGACGACGGTGACCGTCCGCCCCTTCGCGCTGGGCGTGACCGAGGCGATCTGCCGGTACCCGAGCGCGGGCCCTGTCGTGCCTGTCGCACCCGGCAGCGTTGTGCCCCCGGCGGCTGTCGCTGCTCCAGGCGCAGGACCTGTGGTGGCTCTTGGGGCTGCCGCTCCTGTCGCGGCCGGCGTCCCTGTCGCGGCTGGGGTGGCTGTCGCGGCTGCCGCTCCTGTGGCGGCTTTCGCCGTGGTCGCCGCCGTCGCCGGTTTCGTCACCGCCCCTACTGGCCCGCTTGTGCCGCGCTCTTCGAGCCACGTGTAGACGAAGTCCTCTGCCGTCACGGGCTTGCCGTCGGACCACACGGCACGCGGGTTGATGGTGTAGACGACGGTCTCGGGGGTGGTGCTCTGGAGCTCGGCCTGCGTGATCAGCGCCGGGTTGTAGACGGACTGGTCGCTCGAGTTCACGGTGAAGGCGCTCGGGAGGACCGGCTCGAGGAGGAGGCGATCCGCCCAGGTGTCGCCCGAGGCGGTGTTCGGGTTGCACCCGGTGGGCGCCTGGTCGATCCCGACGGTGACCGTGCCGCCTGTTCCAGGGACCCACGGCGCGAGCGTCGTCGAGGTGGCCGTGCGAGGTGCTGCAGCGGCCTCGGGAGCGCCCCAGGGTGCGGCACCGAGCACGCCGCTTCCTACCGGCACCGCCAGCACTGCGAGCGCGGCTGCGAGGTAGGCCGCCCGGCGCCTCGAGCCCGGGCCACCGCCCGGACGCGTCACTGCAGTCGCAGGTCCAGCGTGAGCGTGGCGAGGGCGAAGACGATCGCGACCGTCACGGTGATCCTGTCGAGGTTCCGCTCGACCACCGTGGAGCCGGATGCCGCCGCGCCGACGCTGCCCCCGAACATGTCGGACAAGCCGCCTCCTCTGCCGCTGTGCATGAGGATGAGGAACACGAGCCCGATGGCCGAGAGCACCTCGATGACGATGTACAGCCAGGTCAGCACCGGGTCAGCTCCTTCAGGCGTGCGGTCCTGCTCGCGATCCTGCTCGGTCGCGTGACGCGTGGCCACGCAACGAGAGCGAAACGGTAGCAGGCGCTCCCCGGCTTGCCCACGCGGGTCAGGATCGCCGGCGTGGAGCGGCCGGGCGGCTCGCTCGGACGATCTCGAGAAAGCCGGCCGCGTCCAGGCTTGCACCGCCGACGAGGAGGCCGTCCACGTCGGGCTCGGCCATGAGGTCGGCCGCGTTCTCCGGGTTCACCGACCCGCCGTACTGGATGCGGATCGACCGGGCTGCCTCGGGCCGTGCGAGCGTGCCGACCGTCTCACGGATGAACAGGCACGCATCCTCCGCGTCGACGGTCGTCGCCGCCTTGCCGGTGCCGATCGCCCACACCGGCTCGTAGGCGACGACCATGCCGGCTGCCTTCGAGGGGTCGAGCCCGCGCAGCGCCGCCTCGAGCTGCGAGGACAGCCGCGCCTCGGTGTGCCCGGCCGCACGCTCCTCCTCGGTCTCGCCCACGCAGAGGATGGGGACCATCTCGTGACGGAGGACCGCGCGCAGCGTCGCGGCGACCAGGTCGTCGCTCATCCCGAAGTGCTGACGCCGCTCCGAATGGCCGACCAGCACGTAGCGGACCCCGAGGCGGGCGAGCATCTGCGGGCTCACCTCACCGGTGTAGGCGCCGCGGTCGTGGTCGTTGCAGTGCTGCGCGCCCAGGGCGACGGGGATCGACTCCCCTTCGACCAGGGTCTGGACCGTGCGCAGGTCGGTGAACGGCGGGTGGACCGACACGTCCACCTGGGCGACGTCCTCGGGCTTCAACCGCAGGCCGAGGTCGCGCACGGTGTGCAGGGCCTCGAGGTGGTCGTGGTGCATCTTCCAGTTGCCGCTCACGAGCGGGCGCCGCGCCGGCGCGGCGTCGGGGGAGGCGGTCGTCACGGGCTCAGGTTCCACGGGCTCAGGTTCCACGGGCTCAGGTTCCACGGGCTCACGTTCCCCGGGCTCACGCGCTCGGGGCGTTGGGTGCCCCGCGGAGCGCCTCGAGCCCGGGGAGGTCGCCCTTTTCGAGCAGCTCGAGCGACGCGCCTCCGCCGGTGGAGAGGAAGCCGACCCGGTCCGCCAGCCCGAGATGGCGGAGCGCGGCGACGCTGTCGCCGCCGCCGACGACGCTGAACCCGCCCGATGCGGCGACGGCTTCGGCCACCTTGTGCGTGCCGGCCACGAACCGTTCGTCCTCGGTCACCCCGAGGGGACCGTTCCAGAAGACGGTGGCGGCGCGGGCCACGACCTCACCGAAGGCTGCAGCGGTCTTTGGCCCGATGTCGAGGCCGCGCCACCCGTCCGGCACGTCCTGGCCGACCACCCGGGTGCTCGGTGTGCTCGAGTCGCCGTGCGCGGACCCTGTTGCCGCTCGGCCAGCCGCTCCGACCGGCGCTCGGCCAGCGGCTCCGCCAGCCGCTCCGACCGGCGCTCCGCTCTCGAGCACCACGATGTCGAGGGGAAGGAGGATCTCGGTGCCCGACGCCAGCAGCCTCCTGCAGGACTCCACGAGGTCCAGGTCGACCAGGGAGTCGCCGACGTCGTGGCCGGTGGCGGCGAGGAAGGTGAACGCCATGGCGCCGCCGATGCAGAGCACGTCGACCTTCGCAGCGAGGGATTCGAGCACTCCGAGCTTGTCGGCCACCTTGGCACCGCCGAGCACGGCGACGAACGGCCGCTGCGGCGCGCCGAGGAGGTGCCCGAGCACCTCCACCTCGCGAACGAGCTGGCGGCCGGCAGCGCTCGGCAGGCGCGCCGGGGGACCGACGATCGAGGCGTGGGCGCGGTGCGATGCGCCGAAGGCCTCGTTCACGTAGGCGTCCTGGCCGTCGACGAGCTCGTCGACGAAGGCAGGGTCGTTCGCGGTCTCGCCGGGGGAGAAGCGGAGGTTCTCCAGCAGCTGCACGCCGGGTGCGAGCTCTGCGAGGCGCGCGCGCACCGGATCCATGCCCAGGCGCGGGTCGGGAGCGCCCTTGGGCCGTCCCAGGTGGCTGCACGCAGTGACGTGCGCGCCGCGGTCGAGCAGCCAGTGCAGCGTGGGCAGCGCGGTGCGGATGCGGTAGTCGTCGCCTACTCGCCGGGATCCCGGCACGGCCGGGTCGTCCTCCAGCGGGACGTTGAAGTCGACCCGCACGAGCACGTGCCTCCCGCGCACGTCGGGAAGGTCTTCGAGCTGCGGGAGCCCCGCGGCAGGGGATGTCGGCGCCGTGGCGGTCACTTCGATCCGGACGACCGCGAGCCGACGATGGAGACGAGGTCCACGAGACGGTTCGCGTAGCCCCATTCGTTGTCGTACCAACCTTGGACCTTGACCAGCGTGCGCTCGTCGTCGAACTGCTCGACCATGGTGAGGGGCGCGTCGAAGATGCACGACGCAGGATTCCCCACGATGTCCGAGGACACGATGGGCTCGTCGCTGTACTCGACGATGCCCTCGAGGGGCGGCGCGGAGGCGGCGGCCGCGAAGGCGGCCTTCACCTCCTCGACGGTCACGGCCTTGCCCACGACGACGCTGAAGTCGGTGATCGAGCCGACGGGCACCGGCACGCGCAGCGCCTGCCCGTCGAGCTTTCCCACCATCTGGGGGAGCACCTCGCCGGTCGATCGTGCGGCGCCGGTGGAGGCGGGGACGATGTTGACCGCTGCGGCACGCGCACGCCGCAGGTCCCTGTGGGTGAGGTCGAGGAGGTTCTGGTCGTTCGTATAGGCGTGGACCGTCGTCATGAGGCCCGTGACGATGCCGAAGGCGTCGTCGATGACCTTGACCATGGGAACAAAGCAGTTGGTGGTGCACGACGCATTGGAGACCACGTAGTGGGCTGTCGGGTCGAAGTCCCGGTCGTTCACCCCGACCACGATGGTGGCGTCGGCACCGGTGCAGGGTGCCGAGACCACCACTCGCGTCGCGCCGCCGTCCAGGTGGACGGCAGCCTTGTCACGCGAGGTGAAATGTCCCGTCGACTCGAGCACCACGTCCGCGCCGAGCTGCTTCCACGGAAGGCTCGACGGGTCGCGCTCGGCGAGCACCTTGATCCGGCGCTCGCCGACCACGAGCTCGTCGCCCTCCACCGCGACCCGAGCGTCGAAACGCCCCTGGGTCGAGTCGTGGCGCAGCAGGTGCGCGTTGGTCTCGGCCGACGTGAGGTCGTTCAGCGCCACCACCTCGATGTCTGCCGAGCGATCCACGATCGCCCGCACGAAGCTGCGCCCGATCCTTCCGAAGCCATTGATCCCGACCCGTACGGTCATTCCGCCTCACCCCTCGTCGCTCGTTCCAGATGCGGTCGCGCCGCGTCGGCTCTGCTTCGCGCGTGCGGCTCGCCCTTCGTTCCTGCTCGGCCCTTCTCCGTCCCTCTTCTTACCCCACCACGCGGCTCGGCCCCTCCGATGCCCGCTCGGTCCTCTCGACGCCCGGGGCTCCGTCCCGGTGCGAGGAGCTCGGAGAGGGCCGTCGCCAGCCTTGTCGGGTCGTGGACCAGTGGGCTCGGGCTCGCGAGCGGACGGGCGACCACCGGCACCTGCGTCTCGCCGAGGTCCATTCCCGTGGACGGGTCCCACAAGACGACGTCGACCGCGATCCCGTGGCGTTGGAGCGCAGTGACGTGGTCGGCGACGCTGTAGCCCTCGGTCTCGGGGATCTGCGGCCTGAGATTGCACACGTAGATCCGTTGCGCCCGGGCGCGCCGGATCGTCCGGGCGATGCGTCCCACGGCCGCCGCGGCGAGCACGCTCGTGTAGAGCGAGCCCGGCCCGATGACGATCTGGTCCGCCCTCTCGATCGCCTCGATCGCCTCGTCGGGGGCAGCGCAGTCCGGCGGGTCGAGCGACACTCGTTCGATCCGTCCCGAGCTCGAGACGGCCACCTGGCCGTTCACCTCGCCGCTCGCTCCGAGCGCTTTGAGCGCCACGCGGTCGATCGTCGCCGGCAGGACCCGCCCAGCAGCGGAGAGGAGCGCCGCGGTCTCGTCGATCCCTGCGACGAGGCCGCCGGCGGCGTCGAGCATGCCGGCCAGCACCACGTTGCCGACGGCGTGCCCGGCGAGATCTCCGTCCGCGAAGCGGTGCTCGAACGCCCGCGCGATCACGGAGCCTTCCGGGGCGAGCGCAACCAGGCACTTGCGCAGGTCACCCAGCGCGACGAGGTCGAGCTGCTCACGGAGGCGCCCGGTCGAGCCGCCGTCGTCGGCCACCGAGACGATGGCGGTGATCTCGCTGGCATAGTGACGGGCGGCCCGCAGCGTCACCGCCGTCCCGTGCCCTCCCCCCAGTGCGACCACGCGGGTCACCGCGTCCCCCCCGTCCCTCTGGGCCAGGGCAAGCCGGCACGGCGCACAAAGGTCGGGCCCACCGTTCCAGCCTGCCACTCGCAGAAGGGCAGCGCGCCCGCCCGAGGAGCTCGCAGAGGCTGCCTCCAGGTAAGTTCCCCGGCGTGCCCGACGACCCGGCCGACCCGGCCGACCCCGAGGACCCCGGCGTGCCCGACGACCCGGCCAGAGGACTCCCTCGCGCAGGAGACGGGGCGGCATGGGTGGTCGACCTCGACGGCGTCGTATGGCGCGGAGGGGAGCCGATCCCCGGCGCAGGCGACGCCGTGGCGCTCCTGCGCGGTGCGGGAGGGCGCGTGCTGTTCGCCTCCAACAACTCGTCGCCGACGCTGGAGGAGCTGATCGAGCGCCTCCGAGTCGCGGGGATCGCGGCCGGGCGCGACGAGATCGTCACGTCGGGCATGGCTGCCGCAGAGATGCTGGACCCCGGTGGGCACGCGCTCGTCGTGGGCGACGACGGCCTGATGGAGGCGCTCGCCGCCAGGGGCGTGCATGCCACCCGGGCGACCCACGATCGCACGGGCGCCGCTCCCGTCTTCGACGCGGTCGTGGTCGGCTACACGAAGCGCTTCGACTACGACGTGCTCGCGATCGTGGCCGACGCCGTGCGCGCAGGGGCGCGGCTGATCGGCACCAACGAAGACGCCGTGCTGCCCACTTCCGGCGGCTTGCTCCCCGGCACTGGGGCGATCCTCGCGGCCGTCGCCACCGCGTCGGGCGCGACGCCCGTGGTGGCGGGAAAGCCCCACCAGCCGCTCGCCACGCTCATCACCGAGCGCGTGGCGCGCATCGCAGCAGTGGTCGGCGACCGGCCGTCGACGGACGGAGCGCTCGCCAGGCGGCTCGGAGTGCCCTACGCCCTCGTCCTCACCGGGGTCACGACGCGCGCGGGCGACGACCTCGACCCCGCGCCGGACTTCGTGGGGAAGGACCTTCGCGCGGTCGCCCAGGCGGCGACCCACGGCCACGCGGGATCGCGCTGAGGGTCCCGCGAGGGGGGCGTTGTGGCAAGGCGCGCAGACCAGTACGGTTTGCTCATGCCCCGCAACGACCGATATCGCAGGTACCTCGACGCGGCAGCCGTGCTCGGGCAGATCACCCGTGCACGGGCGGAGGAGCTCATGAAGGATCTGATGGGCAGCGGGGACGACCAGCGCGCGCAGGCGCAGCAGTGGGTGGACGAGCTCGTCGATCGAGGTCGCGACGCGGCGGGGGACCTGGTCGACGTCGTCCGGGCCGAGGTCTCCAAGCAGCTGCAAGGGCTTGGCCTCGATCCCGAGGAGCTCGCCCGCCAAGCCGCCGACGTCATGCGGCGCTCGGCGGCGGCAGGCCGGCGAGTCGTCCACGACGTGGCGTCGGGTGCCGGTCCCGGGACCCGCGCCCCGGGGGGACGCGCGGGCGGCGAGGGGACGGAGCGCACCGGGAGGCCTGCCGCGACGACCAAGGCTGCTGCCACCAAGGCCGCTGCCACCAAGGCTGCCGCGAAGAAGGCCGCGACGACGAAGGCTGCCGCGAAGAAGGCGCCCGTGAAGAAGGCCGCGACGACGAAGGCT
This sequence comes from Actinomycetes bacterium, assembly GCA_021822565.1. Taxonomy (GTDB): domain Bacteria; phylum Actinomycetota; class Acidimicrobiia; order Acidimicrobiales; family RAAP-2; genus JAJYVT01. Next base: position 8,928 of record JAKAQM010000018.1, read on the forward strand.
GCCGCGAAGAAGGCGCCCGCGAAGAAGGTCGCGACGACGAAGGCTGCCGCGACGAAGGCCCCGGCGAAGAAGGCCGGGCCGGGGCGGGCCGCGGGAGCCACGAGATCGCGCACGTCGACCACGGGCGAGCGCTGACGGGTCCCTCACGCCGCCGAGCGTGCACATGAGCGCGCCACGGCGCCGTCTGGACGTGGAGCTCGTACGCCGGGGGCTCGTCGCCAGCCGCCAGCGCGCGCTGGGCGCCATCTCGTCGGGACGGGTGCTGGTCGGCGGCGCGGTCGCCGAGCGAGCGTCGAGGCTGGTGGCCCCGGGAGAGCCCGTGGAGCTGCTCGGGCCCCCGCCCCGCTTCGTGGGTCGCGGCGGCGAGAAGCTCGACGCCGCGCTCGACCGGTTCGGGGTGGACGTCACCGGTGCCGTGGTGCTGGACGCGGGCGCCTCCACGGGAGGGTTCACCGACTGCCTGCTCCAGAGGGGCGCGGCGGCCGTGGCGGCGGTGGACGTGGGGCACGGCCAGCTCGACTCCCGCCTGCGCGCGGACCGGCGCGTGGTGGTGCTCGAACGCACCGACGTGCGGGCGCTCGATCCGGCCACGCTCGCCGGGTCGCTCGGCCGAGCACGCGTGCCGGTCGACGCGGTGACCGCGGATCTCTCCTTCATCTCGCTCACCGCGGTGGTCCCGGTGCTCGCAGGGCCCATCGTGCGCGTGGGCGGCGCCCTCGTCGTGCTCGTGAAGCCGCAGTTCGAGGTCGGGAGGGCCGACGCCTCCCGCGGCAAGGGGGTGGTGCGAGACCCCGAGCTGTGGCTGTCGTCGTTGCGGGCGGTGGCATCGTCGCTCGCCGCCGCCGGAGCGGCCATCATGGACGCCATGCCGTCGCCGATCACCGGAGCCTCGGGCAACGTGGAGCTCCTCCTGCACGCGGTCGCGCATTCCCAACCGCTCGGCGCCGCGCTCTCGGAGGAGGCCGAGGAGTCGTTGCGCCGCGCGGTGGCCATCGCGCCGGCGTAGTCGGAGCAGCCGTGGCCACCGTCGCCATCCTCGTCAACCCCGTGCGTGTCGACGCCGCGCACCTTTCCTCGGAGATCGCCGAATGGCTCGAGCGCAGACATCACGAGCCCCGCGTCTTCAGGCTCGCCCCGGCGGACCGGGCCGAGGGAAAGGTACCTGCAGGCGATCTGCGAGATGCGGACCTTACGGGTGCGGACCTCGCGATCAGCCTGGGCGGCGACGGGACGTTCCTCCGCCTCGTGCCGCTCGCCTACAGCGCCCGCGTGCCAGTCCTCGGCGTCAACTTCGGCCGCCTCGGCTACCTGCTGGAGGTCGAGCCGGCGGCGCTCTTCGACACCTTGGAGCGGGCGCTCTCGGGCGACGCGGCGATGGAGGACCGCCTGGTGCTCGCCATCACCGTGCCCGGCGGGCTCACACAGGCCGACGGCGACGACCGTTCCCTCTCGGGTGACGGCGTGGTGTGCCCGGAGGGGGAGCGGTGGTGGGTGGCGCTCAACGAGATGGTCGTCGAGAAGACGGTGCCCGGCCACATGGTCTCGCTGTCGACCGCGCTCGACGGGGAGGAGCTCCTCACCTACAAGGCCGACGGGGTCCTCGTCGCCTCGCCGACCGGCTCCACTGCGTACAACCTCTCTGCGGGTGGTCCGATCCTCGCACCGAGCCTCCCGGCGATGGTGATGACGCCGGTGGCCCCGCACCTCGCGATCGACCGCAGCGTGGTGCTGCGCGCCGACCAGCAGGCCACGGTGCGGGTGCTCCCGCCCCGGCCAGCCGTCCTGGTCGTCGACGGCCGGGAGGCGGGGAGGCTCTCGCCGGGTGCGGAGGTGGTCTGCAGGGTGGCCCCGGGGTGCCTGCACATGGTTCGCTCGGGGGACCACGGCTTCGCTCGGCGGCTCCGCCGAGCCCTCACCCACGGCGTGCAGGAGTGAGACCGCCGACCGGCGCACCGGGCCTTGGGCGTGCGACGGGCGCACCGGGCCGGCGGTGCTGAGAGAGCTCCGCGTCCGCGACCTCGGGGTCATCGAGGACCTCGGCCTCGTGCTGGGGCCGGGGATGACGGCGCTCACCGGCGAGACCGGGGCCGGAAAGACGCTGCTCGTGCATGCGCTCCAGCTGGTCATGGGAGGCCGTGCGGTGCCCGGCCTCGTCCGCGCCGGGGCCAAGGAGGCGCTCGTCGAGGCCCGCTTCGACACCTCTTCGGGCGAGGACCCGGGCGGAGCGCCCGAAGATGCCGGCGGCGAGCAGATCCTCGCACGAGCGGTGCCCGTGTCGGGGCGGTCGCGTGCCTGGGTCGACGGCCGCATGGCGCCGGTCGGGCTCCTTGGGGAGCTCGGCGCGGGGCTCGTCGACATCCACGGACAGCACGACCAGCAGTCCTTGCTGGGTGCCGCCGGCCAGCGGGCCGCGCTCGACGCCTTCGCCCGCAGCGACCTGGCGCCGCTCGCCGGAGCCCGTGGCGCGCTGCGAGAGATCGACGCCCGGCTCGAGGCGCTCGGGGGGGACGAGCGCGCGCGGGCGCGCCAGGCCGACCTCCTGCGCTACCAGGTCGCCGAGATCGACGCCGCGCGGATCGACGACCCCGAAGAGGACGGGAAGCTCGCAGAGGAGGAGGAGCGGCTCGCCGGCATGGCGGCCATCCGCCGAGTTGCCGCAGACGCGGTCGCGGCGCTGGCGGGCGAGGAAGGCGGCACCGGCGCCGAGGGCGGCGCCTCGGGGCTCGTGCGCGCCACGCTCGCCGCGCTCGCGGCCCATCCGGCCCTCGGCCCCTGGGCCAGGCGCCTCCAAGATGCCGCAGTAGAGCTCGACGACGTGGCAGCCGACCTCCACAAGGCAGCCGAGACCTGGGAGGAAGACCCGGAGCGCCTGGAGGAGGTCCATGTGCGGCGGCGGCTCCTCGGAGACCTCCGGCGCAAGTACGGCGAGACGCTGGCCGACGTCATGGCCTACCGCGACCAGGCCCGCGCCTCGCTCGAGGAGCTGGAGGACCAGGAGGTCGAGGCTGCGAGGCTCCGCGCCCGCCGGGAGGCCGCAGCCCGAGCGGTGCACGAGGAGGAGCGCCGGCTCCGCGCCGTGCGGGCGGCTGCGGCCCCGGCGCTCGGCGCGGCGGTGACCGAGCGGCTCCACCAGCTGGCGATGCCCGACGCGGAGCTCCTCGTGGCGGTGGGCGAGGAGGGCGCAGGAGACTCGGTGCAGCTCCTCCTCGCGGCGAACCGGGGCGAGCCCGCCCAGCCGCTCGGCCGTGTGGCCTCGGGAGGCGAGCTCTCCCGGACGATGCTCGCGCTCCGTCTCGTGGTGGACGGCGGAGCGCCCACCATGCTCTTCGACGAGGTGGACGCCGGGGTCGGCGGCGCCGCCGCCCTGGCACTCGCCGGCGCGCTGCGTGCGGTCGCCGCCCGCCGCCAGGTGCTCGTCGTCACCCACCTTCCCCAGGTCGCCGCCTTCGCGACCTGCCAGGTCGCCGTCCGCAAGACGCTGGACGCCAACGGCCGCACCGTCACCACGGCGGAGGTGCTCGATCCCGAAGCGAGGGTCGTCGAGCTCTCCCGGATGCTCTCGGGGCATCCTGACAGCCCCACCGCCCGTGCCCACGCAGAGGAGCTGCTCTGCCTGGCCGCGAAATCCACCGAAGCGGCCATGGGCGACGGCGCCGCGAGGTCCACCGAAGCGGCCGTGGGCGACGGCTAGCGTGTGGTGGTGCACCTCCGAGCCCGACGCCCCAGCGCGCCGCGGCGGAGCGCACCGCTCATGAGCCAGGACGCCCACGAGGAGGCCGTGACCAGTTGAGCAAGTTCGTCTTCGTCACCGGGGGGGTCTCGAGCTCCCTCGGAAAGGGGCTCACCGCGTCGTCGCTCGGCCGGCTCCTCAAGTGCCGGGGGCTCAGGGTCACCATGTGCAAGCTCGACCCCTACATCAACGTCGATCCCGGCACCATGAACCCGGGGGAGCACGGGGAGGTCTTCGTCACCGAGGACGGCGGCGAGACCGACCTCGACCTCGGCCACTACGAGCGGTTCATCGACGAGAACCTGGGCCGCAGCTCCAACACGACGACCGGCACCATCTACTCCTCCGTCATCGCCAAGGAGCGCCGGGGGGACTACCTCGGCAAGACGGTCCAGGTCATCCCCCACGTGACCGACGAGATCAAGGAGCGGGTCCTGCGCCTCGCCGGCGAGGACGTCGACGTCGTGATCGTCGAGATCGGCGGCACCGTCGGCGACATCGAGATCGTCCCGTTCCTGGAGGCGATCCGGCAGTTCCGGCGCGACGTCGGCCGGCAGAACGTCTGCTACGTGCACCTCACCCTCGTGCCCTACCTCGCGCCCTCCGGGGAGCAGAAGACCAAGCCCACGCAGCACTCGGTCACCGAGCTGCGCAGCCGGGGCATCCAGCCAGACGTGATCGTGTGCCGCAGCGACAAGGACATCTCGCAGGGGCTCAAGCGCAAGATCTCGCTCCTCTGCGACGTGCCCATCGAGGCGGTCATCTCCGCGATCGACGCCGAGAGCATCTACGAGATCCCGCTCGTGCTGCACGAAGAGGGCCTGGACGCGGTGATCTGCCCCATCCTCGGGATCGACCCGGCGGAGCATCCCATCGCGCTCGGCGACTGGGAGCAGCTCGTGCATCGTGTGCGCACCGCAGAGCGGGAGGTGCGCATCGGCGTGGTCGGCAAGTACGTGAACCTGCCGGACGCGTACCTCTCCGTGGTGGAGGCGCTCCGCCACGCAGGCTTCCACCACGGTGTCCAGGTGCGGCTCGAATGGATCGACGCCGAGATGGTCCCCGAGCTCGTGCCCAGCGAGCGGCTCCACGAGCTCGACGGCATGGTCATCCCCGGCGGCTTCGGCGAGCGGGGCATCGAGGGCATGGTCGCGGCCGCCAGGTACGCACGCGAGCACGCGATCCCTTGCCTCGGCCTCTGCCTCGGGCTGCAGGTGATGGTCGTCGAGGTCGCCCGCGACCTTGCGGGCCTCCAGGGCGCGAACTCGCGCGAGTTCGACTCGCGCACCCCGCACCCGGTCATCGACCTCATGGAGGACCAGGCGGACGTGGTCGACAAGGGCGGCACCATGCGCCTCGGCTCGTACCCGGCGATGCTCTCGCCGGGCTCCCAGGTCGCCGAGATCTACGGCGCGAGCGCCGTCACCGAGCGGCACCGCCACCGCTACGAGGTGAACCCCCGCTATCGAGCCCGCCTCGAAGCCGCAGGGCTCCGCTGCTCGGGGACCTCCCCCGACGACCGGCTCGTCGAGTTCGTCGAGCTGACCGATCATCCGTACTGGATCGGCACGCAGGCCCATCCCGAGTTCAAGAGCCGTCCCGACAGGCCGCACCCACTCTTCAGGGCCCTCGTCGGCGCGGCCCTCGACCGCGCGGAGGGCCGTGAGCCCCGGCTCATCGACATCGGCGACCTCGACTTCGTCGGCTGAGCCGTGAGCCCTGTGCCATGAGCCATGAGCCCTCTGCCATGAGCCCCGTGCCATGAGCGAGGAACGCCACCTCGAGGGCTTCCGGGAGCTGGGCGAGCGCCCGCGCTTCGGAGGGCACCTCTTCGAGGTCCGCACGGTCAGGTTCTCGGACCCCGACGGTCACGAGTTCGAGCGCGACATCGTGCGTCATCCGGGCGCCGTCTCGATCGTCCCGGCCCACGAGGACGCGACCGTCACCCTCGTCCGACAGGTCCGCGTCGCCGTCGGCACGTGGGTCCTCGAAGCGCCTGCGGGCACCCGCGACGTGGGCGGTGAGGACCCCGAGGAGACCGCGCGGCGCGAGCTCGAAGAGGAAGCAGGGCTGCGTGCACGGAGCCTCGAGCGGCTCGGGAGCGTCTTCAACTCGCCCGGCTACACGGACCAGCGCACGATCGTCTACCTCGCCACGGGCCTCGAGCCCTGCGAGGCCCGTCCCCACGGCGTCGAGGAGCGCTGGATGTCGACCGAACGTGTGGCGCTCGCCGACGTCGAGCGGCTCGTCGCCGCCGGCCGGCTCCTCGACGCCACGACCATCGTCGGCCTCCTCCTCGCCCGGCGGGCCCTCGGGACATGACCGGGCTCGACAGGGATCCGCGGGACGTGACAGGGCTCCTCGGGACGTGACAGGGCTCCTCGGCGCGCTCAGCCAGTCGGCCGAGGAGTACCTGTCGTGGCTCTCGGTCGAACGCGGGCGCGCCGCCAACACGCTCACGGCCTATCGGAGCGATCTCGTGCACTACGAGGCCGCGCTCGGCGCCCGGGGGAAGACGCCGCTCGACGCGGACCGAGAGGACGTCGAGCGCTACGTGGCCGAGCTTCGCGCCGAGGGCAGGAGCGCTGCGTCGGTGGCACGCGCCGTCTCGTCGCTGCGCGGGCTGCACCGGTTCCTCGTCGACGAGGGGACCGCGGCGACCGACCCGACGAGGGATCTCGAGACGGGGCGCCTGCCAGCGCGCCTGCCCAAAGCCCTCCCCGAGGACGCCGTCGCACGCGTCCTCGAGGGGATCTCTGGAGACGACCCCGTGGCACGCCGCGATCGCGCGCTGCTCGAGCTCCTCTACGCGACCGGCGCTCGGGTGTCCGAAGCCATCGGGCTGAACCTCACCGACCTTGCAGGAGAGGACGGGCTGGTGCGCCTCTACGGCAAGGGCTCCAAGGAGCGCCTCGTGCCGCTCGGAAGCCACGCGGCGAGCGCCCTCGCCCGATGGCTGGAGCCCCAGGGGCGCGACGCGCTCGCGCCGGAGCGCTGGCGACGCAAGGGTGACGCCGAGGCCGTGTTCTTGAACACTCGAGGAAGCCGGCTCTCCCGGCAGAGCGCGTTCAGCGCCGTCCGGGCGCGTGGCGAGGCGGTCGGGGTCGAGCTCGGACCCCACTCGCTGCGCCACTCCTGTGCCACGCACATGCTCGCCCACGGCGCCGACGTCCGCATCGTCCAAGAGCTCCTCGGGCACGCCTCGGTCACGACCACGCAGCTCTACACCAAGGTCACGAGCGACCACCTGCGCGCCGCCTACGAAGCCGCGCACCCCAGGGCGAGGGCCCCGGTCGGGCGCCCGACCGGGGCCGGCGGGGGTGACGGGGATCGCGGGGATGGCGCGGATCGCGGGGATGGCGGACGGCCCGGACGGCGCAGAGCCGTGGCGACAGCGGACGTCTAGGCTTGCTCCATGGCAGGCGACGCCCCCACCGACACCGACATCGACTACCGGGGTCTCCTCGAAGCCGAGCGGGCGGACCTGCTCGCCCAGCTCGCTGAGCTGGGGTTCGGCGAAGGCGGTGGCCTCGCGTACGACCCGAACTTCGCGGACACGAGCCAGGTGACCGCCGAGCGCGGGGAAGCCGAAGCGCTCGCGGGCCAGCTCAGGGACGCGCTCGCCGAGGTCGAGGCCGCCATCGCGCGTCTCGAGAAGGGCACCTACGGGACCTGCGAGCGTTGCGGCCAGCCGATCTCGCCCGCTCGCCTCGAGGCGAAGCCGGCGGCGCGTCGTTGCATCGCCTGCGCCTCGAAGTCGTAGCCCCGTGAGTGCCGAGCCGCCCTCGGCGTCCGAGGGTCCTTCCGCGCCGCGCCCTGCCGACCAGGGACCCTCGTTCGACCCCAGTGCGTACCCCCCGCCCGCGTACCCGCCGGGCTACCCCCCGCCCGCGTACCCGCCGGGCTACCCGCCACCGCCGGGCTACCCGCCACCGCCGGGATATCCGCCGCCCCCGCCGGGCTATCCGCCGCCGCCGGGCTCGGGCGACCGGCGGCAGCACGCGTTCCACACACCGTCGTGGAACCAGCCTCCGCCCGGGGGCACGGGGCCGCCCCCTCCCCGACGCTCGGGGGCCCAGCGGTCACTCGTGTGGATCATCGTGGTCGTCGCCGTCGTGGCGATCCTGGTGCGCAGCCACCGGATCACATCGACCGAGATCATCCTGTTCTGCGTCCTGGTTCCCTCCGTGATCCTCCACGAGGTGGCGCACGGCGTGGTCGCCCTGTGGTTCGGCGACGACACCGCCAAACGTGCGGGCCGCATCACGCTCAACCCGCTGCGGCACGTGACACTGTTCGGCACCATCATCGTGCCGATCATCACGGTGATCGCCGGGATCGGCTGGTTCGGCTGGGCGAAGCCGGTGCCGGTCAACGTCAGCAAGCTCCGCAGCCCGCGGAACCAAGGAGTGCTGGTCTCGCTCGCGGGACCGCTCACGAACGTGCTGCTCGCGGCGATCTTCGGGGCGGCCTTCTACTTCATCTTCGCGGCGGGCAGCAGCGGGCCGGTCGTCACATCGCTGGGTGCCCGCATCCTGTTCTACGCCGGCTTCATCAACCTGTGGGTCGCCTGCTTCAACATGGTCCCGGTGCCGCCCCTGGACGGCTCCGCGCTCCTCGAGCGCTTGCTCCCCGCGTCGTGGTGGCCGGGCTACCTGCGGATCCGCCCCTACGGCATGCTGATCATCATCGGGGCGCTCGTGCTGATGTCCTTCGCGCACACGAGCCCCTTGCAGCGCGTGGTCACAGACCTGCTCACATGGTGGGCGCACGTGATCCACGCCGTCTGAGCGCGTCCCGCCGCGCCTCTGGCTCGCGACGTGTCGGGCGCCCGGTGACGTGGCGATGCACCGAGCGGACGCGCCGAAAGCGCAACTGGTGGTCGAGCTCGAAGGCGACCTCGTAGGCCGAACGGCCCGAGCCCTTGTACCGCCTGGTTGGCGCTCATGTGCCCGGTGGCGACGACCAGGAAGTCGTAGCGATGCTCCACCTTGTCCACGGTGACCGTCTTGGTCTCGTGATCCATGTTGACCACGGTCTCACCGGCGAATTTCACCCGTTTTCGGCCGAGCACCGGGGCGAGGTCGAAGGAGATCTCGAGGGTTCGGCTCCACTCGGTCATCTTCTCCATCGACGAGCGACGAGCCCCCTCGACCAGACGGTCTTGTGGAAGCGCCCGGGCGTCCATGCAGGTCCCGCCGATGGAGTAGCACATCTCATGGGTGGGCGCGGGCTCCGGCTCCGGCTGCAAGCTGAGGCTCGCCGACCGTCAGTCGATCGCCTGGTCGAGGAGCCGGCGGGCCTCCTCGAGCCGACCCTCTCGCACCAGCAACGGCAGCGGACCGTCGAGGATGCTTTGCCAGTCCACCGACTCCGTCGACCGACCGGATGCCTGGATCCTGCGTCGGGCTTCCTCGAGCGCCTGGGCCAGTGCACCGAGTCCCTCCCCGCATGCCTCGGCGAGGCGGCACCGCAGCCAGCTCGCCAGGGCTGGGCTGGCCCCGCCCGTAGACACGGCCACGGACACCCGCCCGTCTCGGTGCACGGCGGGCAGGAGGAAGGTGCAGTGGGCGGGGTCGTCGGCGCTGTTCACCCACACCCCCGCAGCGTCGGCGTCCGCGGCCACCGAGGCGTCCACCTCGGCGACTCCGGTGGCCGTCACCACGAGCCGGTAGTGGCCCGCTTCGCCTCTCCGGTAGGGGCGCCGCTCGACGGCGACGGGGAGGCATTCGATGACAGGGTCGACGTCGGGGGCCACGATCGTCACTCGGGCGCCGCTTCGGACAAGTCCCTCGGCCTTGCGGGCAGCCACCGGCCCGCCCCCGACCACCAGGCAGAGCTGGCCGGCCACCACCAGGCTCACCGGATAATGGTCGATGGCGCTGCGATGGAGCTCGGTGGGCACAGTGTCGTCCATTCGAATGGTGGCTCCGGGGCCGTACAGATGGCTGCCCAGCGCGCCGGTGCAACGGTCGGTCAGAGAAACGTGACCAGTTTGGTCATGTATAGTCCCTCCCAGGCCCTCGCGCCGATCGGACAGCTCCGCCTGCCGAAGGCCGCGGCGAGTGCACCATCGGCTGCGCAACGCTGCGGCGAGTGCAGGCGGCACGTGCGCTCCGGTGCGCGCACGCGTGCTTCGGTCCCGCCCGCGGCCCCGTGGGTTGCAAAGCTGACCAACATGGTCATATATTGGCACTGTGACTACGCACGAGAGCCGGACGGCGCAAGGGTGGATGTGACGGCCGTGCGTGAGCCGCTCTTCCACCCTGAGCAGGTCCCAGAGGAGATCCTGGCGGCCATCGTCGGTGCCGGCCCGCTGCACTGGGAGGATCTGCACGTCTCTGACCGCGGGAGTGTGGGGAACGCCCGTCTGCGCCTCGTCGGCGTCTACGACGACCGCTTCGAAGGCACCTTCATGCTGCGCACCCGGATCCCGGGCGGACGGCTCAGCGCCGCGCAGGTCGACGCGCTCGCCGGCGTCGTGCGGGACTTCTCGGTCCACGCCGAAGGGTTCGATGGCGAGCCGGACCACTTCTGCGAGGTGACGACGCGCCAGGACGTCCAGGTCCACTGGATCCGCTTCGAGCAGCTCCCCGAGATCTGGCGGCGGTACGCAGAGGTGGGGCTCGGGTCCCTCCAGGCGTGCGGCAACACGATGCGCAACGTCACGGCCTGCCCCGTCGACGGGGTGGACCCGCAGGCGGCCTTCGAGGTCGGACCCATCGTGGACGCCGTCGACGCCATCGCCCGGGATGAGCCCCGGTTGACCGCGTTCCTTCCTCGCAAGTTGAAGGTCGCGCTGAGCGCGTGCTCGACGGATTGCGTCGTTGCCAGAATCCATTGCGTCGCGTTCACCCCTGCGCGTAGAGGCGGGACGCTCGGGTTCAACGTCCACGCAGGCGGCGGGCTCTCGGACTACCCGAGGCTTGCGACCGCGCTCGACCTGTTCGTCGAGCCCGACCAGGCACCTGCGGTGGTGCGGGCGGCCCTCGAGGTGTACGCCCTCCACGGCGACTATGCGAACCCGAGCCTGAACCGGTTCCGTGCCCTGGTCCACCAGCTCGGTCCCGAGCGCGTCGCCATGGAGATCCGCGGCCGGCTGGGCTTCTCCGCCCCGTCGGCCGGAGAGGATCTCACGACCTGGCGTGCCGAGGACCACATCGGGGTGCACCAGGACGCGAAGGGCACGAGCTATGTGGGCCTCTGCGTCCCCTTGGGACGGCTCTCGGCCGACGAGCTCTTCGAGCTGGCGCGCTGCGCCCGCGTGCACGGCGACGGGGGAGTGCGCCTCACTCAGCGCCAGAACGTGATCCTGACGGGGGTCGCCAGCGTCGACGCGCTGCTCGCCGAGCCGTTGCTCGAGCGCCTGAAGCCCGAGCCCGACCCTTTCGAGCGGGGCGTGGTGGCCTGCACGAGCGCACCATTCTGCAAATTCGCGATCCTGGCGATGAAGCCCTACGGCCAGAAGCTCGTCGACCACCTGCGTGGCGCAGTCCCCCGCGAGGGCTGGGACCGGCTGCGAGGCCTGCGGATCCACATGTCGGGCTGCAAGGCGTCGTGCGCGCAGATCCCGACCGCGCACATCGGGATCCGCGCCACGATGGGCAAGGACGGGGAGGACTACTACGACGGGTTCGACGTGGCGCTCGGGGGAGACGCCGGCCGAGCGCACCTCGCCCGGTGGGCGAGGGGCGAGGTCCCGACCGACGCCGCCTTCGACGGCATCGCCTCGCTCCTTTCCAAGGTTGCCCACGGAGAGCTGGCACTCGACGAGCTCTCCGAAGGCCTCGCGCCATGGACCGCTGTGGGGACGGCGCCGTACCCCGAGGAGGTCGCGAGGACCGGCAGCCGGCGACCGGAGGGGACGAAGGCCGCTGGCCCCTCGCCTGCTGTGCGGACAGCGGATGGAGCGGCGCGATGAGAAGAGCCCCGAGCACAGGAGCACCACCACGATGACCCTCGTCGAAGATTCCCGCTCCCAGGGGCACCGGCCCGGAGCCAGCGCCGCGCGCCGCGTGCCAGCGCCCACGCGGCGGCGGGCACCACTCGACGATCCGGCGGCGGACCTGCGCGACGAGATCGCGTTCGCCGGCGGCATGCCCGAGCTGCCCGACAAGATCTGGTTCCACAAGACCGCCGCCGCGGTCATCGACGCCGGGCGCTGCGTCGGCTGCGGGGGATGCATCGCCGCCTGCCCGTCGCGCTCGATCGGCGTCGCCGAGGACGGCAAGCCGACGCTCGTCAAGATGTGCACCGGCTGCTCGGCGTGCTGGGACTACTGCCCGCTCGCCGGACTGAGGACCGAGGCGCTGCACGCGTCCGGTGCGGGCAGCGCGACGGCGAACGGCGCCAAAGAGTCGGCCGCGGCGAACGGCATGCCCGTGTCGATCGAGCTCGGCCGCATCGACTCGGCCTGGTCGGCTGCGGGGCGGGCCAACGCCGCGGGCGTCCAGGATGGCGGCGCGGTGACGGCGCTCCTGTGCCGCCTGCTCGAGACCGGCTTCCTCGACGGCGCGATCGTGACCAGGCGGGTCGACGCCTTCCACGGCGAGCCGTTCCTTGCGACCTCGCCCGACGAGGTGCGCGCCGCTGCGGGCAGTGTCTACCACCAGTCCCATCCCCTGAAGGTGCTCAACGAGCGCTTGCCGATGGGCGTGGAGCGGATCGGTTTCGTCGGCACGCCGTGCCAGATCAGCGTGCTGCGTGCGCTGCAGCGATTCCCCTGGAAGTACCGGCGGTCGTCGGCAGGCGCCGTGGTGCTCGCGATCGGGCTGTTCTGCACGCGATCCTTCGACCCCGACATGCTCGAGGAGGCCCTTCGAGCTGCCGGTGTCGCGACGTCCGAAGCGGCTCGGGTGGACGTGCGCGGCGGAAATCTGGTCGTGCGCTCGGCGAGCACCGAGCTCGTGCGCCGTCCGGTAAAGGAATTCCACGCGGCAGGCCTGAAGGGCTGCGACGAGTGCGCGGACTTCACGGGGCTCGGCGCCGACCTCGCCGTCGGGAACCTCGCCAGCGATCCGGACCGATCCACCGTGCTCGTGCGCACCGAGGCCGGCAGGCACGCCTGGGCGGCGGCGAGCGAGGCGCTCGACGTGGACCCCCTCACCGACCTCACGCCGGTCGTGCGGACCGTGGCGAGGGACCGCACGCGTGCGCTTCGCTCTCTGGCCCGTCCGTTCGACCCCGACGGTTCCCTGTGGACGAGCTACACGCAGCACCTCGATCTCTACGAGGACACCACGCGGTCGGTGCAGGCTCCGGCGGAGTTCCGCAGCCACCACTTCGAAGTCACCTGCTGATGGAACCTGTGGGTACCTGACGTCCGTCCCGTCTCAGGCGCTGCCCAGCTCGTCGAGGACGGCGCGGACCAGATCGGCCGCGTCCGCATGCCAGAAGAGGTCCACCGCCACGTGCGCCGATCGCACGGTCACCGCAGCGGCGCCGACCGCCGCGCGCGCGGAGGCGGCCAGGCGATCGGCCAGCGCCTGCGCGCCCGCGCCGCCCGGAGCCAGCGGCACGACGGCGAGGACGCCCGTGTCACCCAGGCGCGAGACCAGGTCGTCCACGCGCAGCTCGGCGCGGATCGCCCGGGCGGCGCGTCGGGCGTCCTCCCGGGCGGTCTCGCGGGCGGTCACCGCCACGCCCTGCGGCGCCCCGGAGACGTCCGAGACCTCGACCGCGACCACAACGAGCGACCCGCCTGCACCCTCGCCGGCGCCGAGGAGGCGCCCGGTCCTGCCGAGGAGGGCGCCGAGCGACAAGAGCCCGGTGCCGGGGTCCTCTCCTTCGAGAAGGCGTGCGAGGCCGGGTGTGCTCGCGAGGTCCGCGGCGTGTGCTTCCGACGGCGGGGCCGTGCCGGGCGACGGTGGGGCCGTGCCGGGCGACGACGGGGCCGTGCCAGCGGCGAGGCTGCGAACCCTCCGGCGCGCGGCGACGTAGGAGCTGAGCCGCTGGGCGATGCGGGACAGGAGCTCCACGTCGGGGAGCCCGAACGCCTTGACGTCGGGGTCCGCCACGCCGAGGAGCCCCCACGGGCGACCCTCGCCGTCCGCTCCGAGGGGAACGGTCGCGACGGCCAGCTGCACGGGAGCCTCGCCGGGCTCGTGGCCGGCGACGCGCACGGACCGCAGCAGCGCCTTGCGGCGCGCGACGGCGGGATCGAGCCAGAGCTGACGGACGAGGTCGTCGACGACGGCTTCGCCGAGCGGCGCCTCGTCCGACGGGGTGGGGTAGACGGCGGTGGCCACGTCGTCGCCGACGACGAGCGCGACGAAGGAGACCGCACTCTGGCAGCCGGTCCTCGCCATCCGCAGGAGGTGGGTCGTCCCTCCGCCCAGGCTCTCGCTCATGCCGGGATGCGGTCGACCTGGGTCCGCCGCGCCGCCTTCTGCTGGTACATGGCGCGGTCGGCCCGGCTGATCAGGGCCTGCGGGGTGTCGCCTCCGCTCGACGCGCTCACCCAGCCGACCGAGGCCCGCACGTCCAGGGCGAGGTCGCCGAAGCGGTACGGCGCGGACAGGACCTTCCTGATCCTGGCGACCACGGTGTCACCGTCGGAGAGGCGTTCGCCCGACAGGTGGGCGACGACGAATTCGTCCCCCCCGATCCTCGCCACGACGTCCTCCCCGCGCACCGCGCGCTCGAGACGCCGGGCGACGGCGCGCAGCACCTCGTCTCCCACCTCGTGGCCGTGCTCGTCGTTGATCGCCTTGAAGTTGTCGAGGTCCAGGTACACCAGGGAGACGGAGCCGCCGCGCCGCACGAGACCGTCGAGCATGCGGCCGAGCGCGTCGTCGAGCAGGTAGCGGTTCGCCACGCCGGTCAAGGGGTCGTGGAGCGCGTAGTGGGTGAGGTGCTCCTGTCGCTCCCGGTCGGCGGTCACGTCCCGCAGCACGGCGATCGCGCCGGCCCCGTCCTCGATCCGCAGCGGCCGGGCGGAGACGGCGACGTGGACGAGCCTGTCGCCCTCGTGCAGCAGCAGGTCCTCGTCGATCGGCACACCCTCGCGCATGGACCGCTGCAGAGGGTGGTCGTCGACCACGACGGGCTGGTCCTGGGCGGTGCGCAGGGCGGTCACGGCGGGGAAGGGCTGGCCGACCGCCAGCTGATCGTGCGCGAGCCCCTGGAGCGCCCGGGCGGCACGGTTGGCGATCAGGACCGTGCCGTGCGCGTCGGTGCACACGATGCCGTCTTCGATGTGGTCGAGCAGCTGCTGGATCCTCGACCCATGGAGCTCGGCCTGCTCGCCCACGGCCTGGACGAGGGTGACGAAGCAGTCGCCGGCGAACCTGCTCTCGAGGCGCCGACCGTCGGCGCGGAAGGTCCTGGGTCCGCCGGCGCCGTCGATGACCAGCGTCGCCGAGGGGTCGGCTCGTCCGAGCAGCGGCTCGAGGACCGGCCCCACGACCGGCCCGAGACCCTCGTGCGAGGTGCCGAGATCCTCCCAGCTTCCGACACCGTTCGCAGTGGCGGGCTCCACGACCGCGGTGACGTCCTCGCCGAGCACCGCGTCCATGTCGAGCCCCGTCAACGTCGAGAACGTCCGGTTGACGAGCACGATCCTGCCGTCCGCGCGGGTCACGAGGAGCCCATCGGGCAGGTTGTCGAGCACCTCGTCGACGAAGCGCTCGGCACCCGCTCCCGGCGCCGGCGATCCGGGAGCGACGACCGCCCGGTCTCGCTCCATCCCGCCCGACCACGGGGGGGGCGGCTCGGCGGGCGGCTCGGCTGCCGGCTCAGCGGCCGGCTCGGCTGCCGGCTCAGCGGCCGGTTCCGGGGCCGGCTCAGCGGCCAGCTGCGCGGCCAGCTGGGCGGCGAGGCCGAGGAGCCCGTCGCGCTGCTCGTGATCGAGCTCGGGGAGCCACACGTCGACCACGCCGAGCAGTCCTCGCCACTGCTCGGCGGACCAGATCGGGGCGACGACGCAGGCAAGCGAGCTGTCGGGGTGCGACGGGCCGGTCTCGTCCGCCTCCGCGCTCCAGAACAGGCCCCTGCCGTGGGCGCCAGGATGGGCCAGACAGCTCCGCGCGAGGGCGGCGACCCGCTGCTCCGCGTCGTCCGGGGGCATCACGTCGGAGATCTCCGAGAGCACGGTGCCGCCTGGCGTCACGCAGAAGGCGGCGACCCCGAGGCACAGGTCGCGCGCCAGCCGCAGCGTCGCGTCGATCGAGAGGTCTGTTGGCACGTTGCCAAGGTACGCGGGGGCAGTCTCACGAGCGTCCCAGCTGCGCCCGGCGGCCCGTTCGGCGTCAGGCGTGCTCCGCTCGCTCCCTCAGTCGGCGCAGCGTGTCGGCCGGTGCGAGCCCGAGATCGGCGAGCATGCGCTCGGCGCGCTCGACCGCGTCCAGCGCCCGGCTGCGGTTGCCGGCGCCGAGGTGGATCTCGGCGGCGCGCAGGTGGTGGCGCTCGTCATAGGGGTCGGCCTCCGCGAGACGGTCGAGGAGCACCAGGGCCTCGGCCTGGCGGCCTCCGGCGAGCGCGTCGTCGACGAGGAGCTCGAGAAGCCGGACGTAGGTCCGCGTCGCCGTCTCCCGAGCGGGCGCGGACCAGTCGGTGTAGCGGTCACCGGGCAGCAGCTCGCCCACGTACCCCTCGAGGGCGGCGCGCGCGAGCTCGACCGTCGAGGAGGTCCCGGCGCCCGGCCCTACGAGCGCCCGGTCGGCCATGGCCCGGAACCGTTCGAGATCGGTCACTGCCCCGGGAGCGAGGCGCACGACGCCGTCGTCGCGCAGGACCAGCTCGCCGCAGGCCGAGCGGATGCGCCACAGCACATTGCGCAGCCTCCGGGCCCCGACCCTCGGCTCGGCCTCCTCCCAGAGCAGCTCGCTGAGCTCGTCCACGCCGAGGCGCCGTCTCAGCGCCACGATCTTGAGCGCCTGCGCCGCGATGCTCGCGGGAAGGGAGATCGGCTCACCCGAGCGGCGCACGGAGAAGCCTCCGAGAAGGGAGATCTCCCATTCGGGCCGCGTCGCCGGCCACCGAGCGCCCCCGGGGGCCGAGGGCTCTGCGAGCGCGTCCCGCTCGTTCGCTGCCAGCGTCGCCAGGCCCGAGGCGCCAGCCACGATCGCGCGGCGTTCGATCTCGACCAGGCGCGCCGCCGCTTCGGCGACGAGCCCCGCATCGGCCATGCGCCGCCCTCCGCACAGCGCTGCGAGCATCTGGAGGAGCGGGCGGTCGTGCAGCGCCGCAGCCGCCTCGTCGAGCCGGGCGACCGCCTCCAGCGGGTCGGCCGTCTCGCCTGCGCCTTCGAGCCACGCCCGGCACCACGGCGCCATCGCGGGCCGCTCGTGCTCCGGCTCGCCCGAGGGCGCCTCATCCGAGGGCGCCTCCTCCGAGGACGCCTCCTCCGAGGGCGCCCAGCCACCCCCGGCGGGGGAGCGCGCGAGCAGCAGGGCCGTCGCCGCGAGGGGAGCCACCTCGGCGAGCGTCGCTGGAAGGGGACGACGGGGGTCGTCGGCGAGGCCGAGCTCGCTCTCGAAGGTGCGGGCCCACGCCACCGCGGTGCCGCGGCGCCTTCGCTGGAGCTCGAGCAGCGCCAGCACGGGGAGCGTGCGCAGCCGCGCCCGCGCGGCGAAGGGGCCGGAGCACGAGAAGAGCTGCGCCGCCGCAGCCATGGCGGGCTCGTAGCGGCCGGCCATCGCGTGCACCGAAGCGGTGAGGTGCCAACCCCAGGCGTCCAGCGGAACGTGCTCGGCGCCGCCCGACGCGATCGCCTGCGACTCGACCAGGCGCGTGGCAGCGACGAGATCCCCTTCGAGGAGCCAGCGCGTGCACTCGAGGAGCGGTGGCACCCCGGCGAGCGGCACCTCGCCTCCGCGCGCTGCGCAGCGTGCGATCCAGCGTGCCCACCGCTCAGCCTGCCGGTGAAGGCCCTGGTCGAGCAGGCTCCGCCCGATCACGAAGGCCACTTCTCCGGAGGCGGGGAACCGCTCGGACTGGCCCACGAGGAGCGACACGTGGCCCCGCTCGCCGATGTCGTCGGCCCTGCCGCCCCCGGCCACCACCGCTGCGGCGCGCACCGCTCGTGCGAGCACCTCGGAGTGGCTGCCCGTCGATCCCGCGAGCACCACCGCACGGGACGCCACGTGCTCGGCCGCGCCGGGCTCGTCCTCGAGCATCCTCCACGCGGCGGCGTCGAGCAGCATCCAGAGCGCCCGTTGCGGTCGCTCGAGCGCACAGGCCTCGGCCGCCTCCGCCATCCGCTCCGGCGCCCTCGCGTCCTCCGCCCCGCTCGAGAGCCGTGCGCGCTGATAGGAGAGCTCGGCTGCAGCCGCCCACGTCGCCGCACGCGCCCCGCCGTCCGCGTCGAGGTCGTGCGCGTCGAGGTCCGCGTCGAGGTCGTGCGCGTCGAGGTCGTGCGCGTCGAGGCAGTAGCGGGCTCGGGCCAGCTCTCCGGCGGCCGCCCAGTGCCCTGCCGCGTTGGCCAGGTGCTCGACCTGCGCCTCCCAGGATGCGGCGCAGCGGGCGGCGAGCTCTTCGTCGCGGGCCGCGACGGCGGGCGCCCCCCGTCCGCTGGCCGCGGCGGCAGCCTCGACGAGCCGACGCTCTGCGACCTCGTCGGGGCCTTGGACGTCGACGGACGCGTGGTAGGCGCTGGCCTCGAGGTCCTGGGCGTCGGCGAGCACGTCGCTCAACGCCCGGCGGACCGCCCGGCGGACCTCGGGCGGCGCACGATGGAAGGCGGCACTGCGCACGAGGGGATGGGCGAAGTCGATCCTCGCCCCTCTCCGGGACAGGACGCCCGCGTTCACGGCGGGCTCCAGGTCGCCGGCGCCGACGCCCAGGCGCTGCAGCGCCTCGTCCAGCCTCCGGCGGGGCACGCGGCCGGCTGCCACGACCGCCAGGGCGCGTCGCGTGGCCGGAGGGAGGTGGCGGACGACGTCGAAGGCCTCCGTCGACGCGTCCCCGATCGGCAGCGGGTCGGGGAGCGGGTGCCAGCCATCGAGCTGGGCCGGGCTCAGGCGGCCACAGGCGCTCAGCAGCGCGAGCGGGTTGCCCCCCGTGCGCTGCACCAGCTGCATGAGGACCTGCTCAGCCGGGACGTGCTCGCAGCGCGACGCCAAGAGCTCACGGCTCTGCCCGAGGGTGAGGCCGCCGAGCTGGTGGACCGGGACCTGCTCCAGCGGCAGGCGGAGCGGCGCGAGGTGCGGCGTGTCCCGCCAGGCCAGCACCAGCGCGACGGGCTCGTCGCGCAGGCGCACGACCACTGCGGCGGCCATCGCCACCACGAGGGCTGCAGGCAGGGCCTGGCAGTCGTCGAGGGTGAGCAGCAGCGGCCCCCCGCGCTCGCCCATGAGACGGCGCAACGCGCATGCCGCCGCGTCGATGGCGTCCTCCGAGACGGCCGGCGACGGTGCGCCGCCGCCGGCGTGGCGGACGACGCGCGGCGCGCCGGGGCCCAGGGCGCCGAGCCGGGCCGCGAGCTCGTGGAGCGGGCCGGGCACAGCCGTGCCGCGCACCTGGACCGTGTGCAGATCGGCAGCTCGGGCGACGGCGGCCTGGACCAGCGCGCTCTTGCCCACGCCGCTCTCGCCGTGGAGCCCGAGGGCCCCGGCCCTGCCGCGCCGGGCGTCGCCGAGCAGCTGGTCGATCCCGGCGAGCTCCCGGCTGCGTGCCACGAGCCCGTCACCGGCGGTGGGCGCGTGCGCCGACGCGCCGGGCGGCGGCACAGGGACCCAACGGCTCGCCGACGTCATCGAAGCCTCATCGCAGCCTCACCGCAGCCTCACCGCATCCAGGACCGACCGGTCTACAGGACGCTCCGGCGAACCGCAAGGGCTCCGGTTCTTCGGAGCGCGGCTCAGGAGATCAGGAGAGCAGGCCCATGGCCTCGGCAGCCCGCGCGTAGGTCGCCGAGGCGATGGCGCGGGCGCGCTCGGCACCCGCCCGCAAGACGTCGTGCACCGTGTCGGGCTCGTCCACGAGCACCGCCGCGCGCTCGCGCACGGGCCGGAGCAGCTCGGCGAGTGCTTCGGCCAGGTCGCGCTTCAAGTCCCCGTAGCGCGTGTAACGGGCGGCCACCTCCTCAGGCGTGCTCTGGGTCGCCACCGCCATCAACGCCAGCAGGTTCGAGAGCCCGGGCTTCTTCTCGGGGTCGTAGCGCATCTCGCCGTCGGTGTCGGTGACGGCCTTCTTCACCTTGCGGTCGATCTGGGCAGGGTCGTCGAGCACGCCGATCGTCCCGAGGGGCGAGTCGACGCTCTTGGACATCTTGCGGTCGGGGTGCTGGAGGTCCATGACGCGCGCCCCGATCGCGGGCACCGCGGCCTCGGGCACGACGAACAGCTCGCCGTAGCGGGCGTTGAAGCGCTGGGCGATCTCGCGGGTGAGCTCGAGGTGCTGGCGCTGGTCGTCGCCCACGGGCACCCGGTCCGCCTGGTAGAGGAGGATGTCGGCGGCCATGAGCGCCGGGTAGGTGAACAGGCCCACCCGCACCGTCTCCTGTCCGTGCGCCTTGGCCTTGAACTGGGTCATGCGGCGCAGCTCGCCCATCGTCGCCGTGCACTCGAGGAGCCAGGCGAGGCGCGCGTGCTCGGCGACGTGGCTCTGGACGAAGATCGTGGCGACCTCGGGGTCCAGGCCGACCGCGAGGAGGTTGACCGCCGCGTTGAAGCTCATCGTGCGCAGGTAGGCCGGGTCGATCTCCTCGGTCAAGGCGTGGAGGTCGACCACGCAGTAGAGCGCGTCGTTGCGCTCCTGCTCGGCGACCCACTGGCGGAGCGCTCCGACGTAGGTGCCGAGGTGGAAGTCGCCGGAGGGCTTGACGCCCGAGAAGACACGAGGCATGGCGCGCGATCGTAGGCGGGACGCGACGGCACGCCGCGCCTCATGCGCCGATCCGCGTGCCCATGCGCCGATCCGCGTGCCCATGCGCCAATCCGGCAGGGGCGGTTGGTATCGTCGGGCGCGTGACCGCGACCCTCGACTCCTCTGCGCACGCACCGTCGGGGCCCGCGCCCCACGTCGTGACCCCGGTGTTCGAAGGGCCGATCGACCTGCTGGTCCACCTCGTCAACAGCCACGAGGTGGACATCATGGACGTCCCGCTCCTGCCGGTCGTCGACGGGTTCGTGGAGGTCCTGCGGGAGCGCCCCGAGACGGTGAGCCTCGAGGCGCGCTCCCAGTTCCTCCTCATGGCGGCGATCCTCGTCGAGATCAAGTCGCAGCGGCTCCTGCCGGGACCCGACACCGTCGAGGACGAGGAGGAGCTCGGCGGCTGGGAGGAGCGCGACCTGCTCATCTCGAGGCTCCTCGAGTGCCGCGCGTACTCCGCCGCGGCCGATGCGTTCGTGGCCCTCTCCGAGCGCGCCGCCCGCTCCGTCGCCCGGGAGGCGGGGCTCGACGACGGCTTCGTCGTCCACGCCCCGGACCTGCTCGAGGGCGTCACGCCCCACCGCCTCGCCCAGGCCTACCTCCGTGCGACCGCCGAGCGTCCGGTGCCCCGCGTGGACCTCTCCCACGTGACGGTCGACACCGTGACGGTCTCCGAGACGGTCCAGGCGCTGGCCGCGTGGCTGCCCGGTCGTGCCAGGGTGTCGTTCCGGGAGCTCACCGCGGGCCTCGCCAGGCGCATCGACGTCATCGTCCACTTCCTCGCCCTGCTCGAGCTGTGCAAGATGGGCAAGGTCGTCGTCGCCCAGGCCGAGCGGTTCGGGGATCTCCAGGTCGAGTGGGTGGGGGAGGACCACCCGCTCGTCGAGGCCATGGTCGGGGCCGAGGAGTACGAGGGCTGATGAACGACGAGGACCTCGCTCGGGCGATCGAGGCCGTGGTGCTCGTGGCCGTCGAGCCGGTCGCAGCGGGGCTCCTCGCGGAGCTCCTCGAAGAGCCGGCCGAGCGGGTCGAGGCTGCCTGCGAGCGGCTGGCCGCCTCCTACGAGCACGAGAGGCGGGGCTTCGTCCTCGCACGTGTCGCCGGCGGGTACCGCTACCAGACCCACCCCGACCTGGCCGCCTACGTGGAGCGCTTCGCCAACCGTGACGTGTCGCACCGGCTCTCGACGGCCGCCCTCGAGACCCTGGCGATCGTGGCCTACCGCCAGCCCGTGTCGCGCGCCCAGATCGCGGCGCTGCGCGGGGTGAACGCCGAGGGCGTCGTCCGCCTGCTCGAGCAGCGCGGCTACATCGTCGCGGTCGGCCGTGCCGCGGGACCCGGTCAGCCCGTCCTCTACGGCACCACGGACCTCTTCTTGGAGCGCCTGGGCCTCGACAGCGTCTCCCAGCTCCCGCCGGTCGAGGACTTCCTCCCGGGTGCCGACGTCGCGGGCGAGCTCGAAGAGGGCCTCCGGCCGTCCGCCGGCGCCGGGGCCGGCGGGGCGAGCGGCGATGGCACGGGGGACTGAGCCCCGGGGCGAGCAGTCC
>JAKAQM010000018.1:31116-32269 GCA_021822565.1 Actinomycetes bacterium
GGGCGAGCAGTCCCAAGGCGAGCGGATCCAGAAGGTCCTCGCCCGCGCCGGCATGGGCAGCCGGCGGGTGTGCGACGAGCTGGTGGCGGCGGGACGCGTGACGGTGAACGGCGTGACCGCCGAGCTCGGGCGGCGCGTGGACCCCAGCGCCGACGAGGTGGCCGTCGACGGGGTCCCGGTCCCCGTGGTGCCGGACCTCGTGTACTACCTCGTCAACAAGCCCTCGGGGGTGGTCACCACCGCCTCGGACCCCGAGGGGCGCCCGACGGTCCTCGAACTGGTGCCGGCCAGCCCCCGGGTCTTCCCGGTGGGGCGGCTCGACTTCGACACCGAGGGGCTCATCGTGCTCACCAACGACGGCGTGCTGGCCCATCGCCTCGCTCATCCGTCCCACGGCGTCCCCAAGGAGTACCTGGCCGAGGTGCAGGGCACGCCCGAGCCCGCGGCGCTCCGGCGGCTGCGCGAGGGGGTCGAGCTCGACGACGGGCCCAGCGCGCCGGCGGTGGTCGGGCAGGTGGCGCCGCACGCCCTGCGCATCGTGGTCCACGAGGGGCGCAACCGCCAGGTCCGCCGCATGCTCGAGGCCGTGGGCCACCCGGCGCGCCGGCTGGTGCGCACCCGGATCGGCCCGGTCGCCGACCCGGCGCTGCGCCCTGGGCGATGGCGGCTCCTGCGCACCGACGAGGTTCGCGCGCTCTACGCGCACAGCTCGGCCAAGGAGGGCCGAGCCGCTCGACCCCAGCCCCGCGCGGCTGCCCCCGCCAGCGCCCCCGCCGGCCCCCCCGCCAGCGCTCCGGCCAGCGCCCCCGAGGGCGGGCAGGCCAACCGGTAGCATTCGCCCCCATGCCAGGGTCCGTGCGCGCGCTCCGTGGCGCGACCACCGTCAGCCAAGACACCGAGGCGCAGGTCACCGAGCGGGTCCAAGAGCTCCTCACCGAGATCATGGCCCGCAACGGCCTTGCGCTCGACGACATCATCAGCGCCATCTTCACCACCACCGCGGACGTGGTCTCCATGTTCCCCGCCGCCGCGGCACGGGGCATCGGGTTCGGGAGCGTGCCGCTGCTCTGCGCCTCGGAGATCCCGGTCCCCGGCGCCATGCCCTTGTGCATCCGCGTCCTGCTTCACGTCACCAGCGACCGGGCGCCCGGCG
>JAKAQM010000126.1 GCA_021822565.1 Actinomycetes bacterium
GCCACAATGGGAATGAGCCAGCCGCCCCTGCGGCTGGCCTGATCGCGGCCCTGGTCCTGGCACTGCAAGCGGTCGCACGACAAACAGACGTTCGCCCCATCGGACCCACATCCATGCCGGAAGACCCTGTTTCTCTTGGTCTGCATGCATGCGCATGCAGTGCCCCTGTGCATCTCTCCCTTATATAGCAAACTAGATGCACATTACCTCGAGGGGCTACTACATGCATGGTCTCTGCACGTGGAGACCGACACGGGTGCTCCGTCGAGAGTGCAGCGCGTCGGTTGGCTCGCGATCCGTTGACGGCGGAAAGGGCAGACTGTGCAGTGCATGTCCCAGCACAGGCCACATCGTCCTCTCACGCTCGATGCATCGCACTGGCGCGCCGACGGCCGACCGAAGGTGCGATATCCCACTCGCCAGGACGCGCTCGTCGCCGCGGAAGAGCGCTCGAGGGAGTGGGGCTCCGAGCTCGGCGTCTACGAGTGCGCCTTCTGTGGAGGATGGCACATGGGACGGCGGGGAGGAGGTCGCAGTCGGCGTGAACGTTGACACCTCGGATTGACCTCGGGGTCGCGACTCGGGCCCCTCAGACGCGCGTCTGACGTGTCGAATGTCCTCCTCGAGAGGCGTGCCGACGCGAGCCGGGCAGCCCGGCGATCTCGGCGCCCGCGAGTGATCGCGGCGCCGCTGCGCTGCCTGTAGCCTCGTAGCGTGGTATCAGGCGTTGGGGACGGAGACCAGGAGCTGGACCTGGACCTTCTCGCCTCGTCGTTGCGCGCGGACAGCGGAGACGTGCGCGTGCTCCTGCGGGCACTCGTGAGCCGGCTCTCCGACGCGCTGGGGGATCGACTCGCCGTCGAGCGGCCCGGCCGTTTCCGCAAGTCCGACGAGGTCCGGCAGGTATCGATCCGTCTCGGCGACGACCAGTTCGACGCCACGATCGAGCACGGCGTCGTGGTGTGCACGATCAGCCGGAGCAGCGGCGGCATCCGCATCCGATCGAACCGTGTAGGGATCGACGAGTGGCTGCGTCAACTCCTCGGCGCTCTACGCGACGAAGCCGCAACGACCGAGGCGACGAGGGTTGCGCTCGAGTCGCTCGTGATAGGAAACAACACGTGACCGACACCGCCGACCAGCCAGGCACAGGACGTTCCGAGCGGCCGGACGCTGCTTCGACCACCGCACCCGCTGCTTCGACCAGCGCACCCGCTGCTTCGACCACCGCACCCGCTGCTTCGACCAGCGCACCCGCTGCTTCGACCAGCGCACCGCTTCCGGAGGGTCTCCCTCCCGACGCCAGCCGCCGGTTGGCAGAGCTGGAGGACCGCCCCGGCCACAAGGGGATGTTCACCTCGGATCTGTCGGTGAACGAGTTCCTGTTGATCAAGGAGGTCGGCTTCCACCCCCTCGGCTTCGTCATGGGCAGCTCGATCTATCACCTCGGGATCCAGACGCGTCGGTGGTCGCAGAGCCAGGAGCTCTCCAAGCTCACCGAGGCGATGTACGAGGCGCGGCAGCTGGCGATGGACCGCATGGACGCCGAGGCCACGGAGCTCGGTGCCGACGGCGTCGTCGGAGTGCGGCTCGACGTGAACTATTACGAGTGGGGCGCGGACACCGCCGAGTTCATCGCTGTCGGCACCGCGGTCAAAGCGGAGGACGGACGCTCCTACCGGAACCGCCAGGGGAAGCCCTTCACCTCGGACCTGTCAGGACAGGATTTCTGGGTGCTCATGCAGACCGGCCACGTACCGCTCGGGCTCGTGATGGGGACCTGCGTGTACCACATCGCACACCGGGGCCTCGGGCAGACGGTGCGAGCGGCGGGGCGCAACGTGGAGCTCCCGAACTTCACCCAGGCGCTGTACGAAGCACGTGAGCTCGCCATGACGCGCATGCAGGACGAGGCGAACGAGCTGCAAGCCAGCGGCATCGTGGGGGTTCGGCTCGAGGAGAAGAGCCATATGTGGGGCGCCCACACCATCGAGTTCCTCTCGCTCGGCACCGCCGTCGCCCGGTCGACAGGCGACTTCACGATTCCGCAGCCCAAGACGATCATCTCTCTCGACGGCTGATGTCCCCGTCCGCCGAAGAGCAGCTCCCGGAGGCAGCGTCCCGGCGTTTCGCCGAAGGTGCGTGGTCGTCTGGGCTCTCGGTCGCCGACTTCGCCTCGTGCCTCGAGATGGGGATGCAGCCGGTGGGCTACGTGCAGGGGTTCGCGGTCATGCAATGGAGCTGGTTCACGACCACAGGCGGATTCGGCATGGGGTCGGGCGGCCTCGGCGGATTCGGGGGCGGGTGGGGATCTCCCCAGCAGCGCCAAGGGCAGTACCTCGAACAGTGGCAGTGCCCGCACGGCTTCGTGAGCGCGGAGCATCGGATGTACGGCGCGAACTACGAGCTCACATGGCTCGAGGACAGTTGGGCGACCGGCTGGGGGCTGGCGACGGGGCGCATGATCGACGAGGCCAAGGAGCTCGGGGCGACTGGCGTTGTAGGCGTGGTCGACATGATGGCCCCGCTCGTAAGCGGGTCTGCGGTCGAATTCCGCTCGAGCGGCACTGCCGTCGCGGTTGCCGATGCGCCCCGGCCCTCCACGCCGTTCAGCACCTATCTCTGCGGACAGCGACTGGCGAAGCTCGTCGAGGCCGGGTTCGCACCGGTGTCCGTCGTCGCGACGCTGAGCGCCGTCCGCATGCTCGGCTACTGCATCACCCATTATCAGCTCGCCGGCACCAATGTGGGCAACTGGTACGGACCGGCGGCGGGCGGAGTGTCCGGCGTCGGCCCGATCGACCAGGTGAACCGCGCCGAGGCCGCGGCCCGCCGGCTCGCGCGTGAACGCGTTCGCGAGCAGCTCGGTTCGGACATCCTCCACGGAGCGACGCTCGAACGGTCCGAGCGCGAGATCGGCGAAGGCGACCTGTCGATCCAGTGCACGCTCAAGGGCACGCGGGTCCGCCAGTTCAAGGACTTCGACCCGCTGCCCGACGCAGCGCCCGTCGTCCGCTTGACGTGACGGAGGAGTCCCGCCTGTGACGATCCGAGACGAGGTTCGCCAAGCCGTGACGGCGCTCGCTTCTCCCCCGCCGGCCACTTCGGGCGGTGCGATCCGGGGCACCACCTCCGACCTCACGATCGACGAGATGCTTCTCCTGCACTCCGCCGGGTGGGAGCCCGTCGACTTCGTCTACGGCATCTCGTGGTGGTCGGTCCCCTGGGGCGCGTGGCAATGGACCACTGGTGAGGTGCAGGAGGCCTCCAGCGCGTTCGCTGGCGCCGCCACCCAGGCCGCCAAGCAGCTTCGGGAGTCGTGCGAGCGGGCGGGCGGCACTGGCGTCCTCGGCGTCGAGATCGGGGTCAGGGTGTCCTCGCACCACGTCGCGATCGAGCTCTCGGGAACGGCGGTGCGCCGCATGAGTGCGGACCAGCACCGCTTCGAGTTCGTCTCGGACCTCTCGGCTCGCGACTTCGTGCTCCTCGACCGTGCAGGGTGGTGGCCGCTCGGGATTGCTGCGGGCGCGAGCTTCGTGATCGCCCCACGTCGGACCGCACGCGAATGGGCCTCCCAGCAGGGCCAGAACGTCGAGCTTCCCAACCTCACCCAGGCGCTCTACCTCGCACGCGAGCGCGCGATGGAGCGCATGCAGCGCTCCGGCACCGCGATGAAGGCCGACGGCATCGTCGCCGTCAAGCTCCGTGAGGGCAGGGCCAGCTCGAGCGTGCGGGTGATCCAGTTCGTCGCGATCGGGACGGGGGTACGCCTTCGCACAGCCTCACACCAGTCGATTGCGCCGGAGATGGTCGTGCCGCTCGATGAGCGGGTGCGCCAGTTCGACGTGAAGAGCCTCCGAGGCAACACCCCGGAGTGAGCGAGCTCGAGAGGATCGAGGTCGACCCCTCGTCGCCTCCGGTCAGGATCTCGGGGGCCGAGACCTCTCCACCTGGTTGATCAGCTGCGTCGCCGACGAGCGGAAGTACTCGGCCATCTCGGCCTCATCCTCTTCGTCCAAGCCGGCTTCGGAGAGCGCAGAGAGCATGAGACGCAGCCAGGCGTCGCGTTCGCCGAGACCGATGGCGAAAGGGGCGTGACGCATCCGCAACCGTGGATGGCCCCGCTGCTCCTGGTAGGCGCGTGGACCGCCCCAGTACTGCACCAAGAACAGGCAAAGGTGCTCCTTGGGCCCTTCGAGGTCGTCGGGATAGAGAGGGCGGAGCACCGGGTCGGCTTCGACGCCGGCGTAGAAACGGTCGACGAGGACCCTGAAGAACGCGTCGCCGCCAACTTTCTCGTACATCGTGGAGGCCACGGGTGCAACGGTAGACGCCCAAGGGACGAGCCGATGCGCGCGAGCGGAGAGCCCAGGCAGGTTCGCCTACACTTCCTCACGACGATCCGGCTGCGCCGGTATGATGCAGTAGCCACGCAACATGCGGGTGTGGTTCAATGGTAGAACGACAGCCTTCCAAGCTGTAGATCGGGGTTCAATTCCCCGTACCCGCTCTTTCCCTGTCCGCCTCACGGCGATCCCGGGGCCGCATGCCTCGACGCCCGACCCCGCGTGCGCAGATGGCGAACCAGGTGGCTTTCGCGCGACACTGGGGTCACGGGAGCTCGGAAGGACCGGGCTGAGAGGGCGCCTGACCGGCGTCGACCGTCGAACCTGATCCGGGTAATGCCGGCGAAGGGAGGATGCGATGAGTGACCGTGCTGCCCGCCCAGACGCCGTTTCCCCCACGAACCCAACGCGCCCGAGGCGCAAGGTCTACGCGAGTGATCCGGAGTCGCCGACGATCCGCGTTCCGTTCACCGAGG
Source organism: Actinomycetes bacterium (assembly GCA_021822565.1). Taxonomy (GTDB): domain Bacteria; phylum Actinomycetota; class Acidimicrobiia; order Acidimicrobiales; family RAAP-2; genus JAJYVT01. Next base: position 4,823 of record JAKAQM010000126.1, read on the forward strand.
TGACCCTCGGCGGGGCGCTCGAAGACGGGGTGTCCCTCGGCGGGGCGCCGCCGGTCCGTCTCTACGACACCTCCGGTCCCGGGAGCGACCCGCAGGAAGGCCTTCCTCCGCTGCGCCGCCACTGGATCACCGGGCGTGGCGATGTCGAGGAGTACCCAGGACGGCCGGTCTCCGTTCGCGACGACGGACGCGCCGTCGCGCGGCAATCTGTGCAGGGCGCTCCTGCGGCGGGGGGGCGGGGGACGGCGGGTGCGGGTGCGGGTGCGGGTGCGGGTATGGGTTCCGGCCCTGGCGCGCGGTCATCCCGGTGGCCAGCCCCTGGACGACAGCCGCTCCGGGCGCGCAGGGCGGGCTCCACGGGACGCCGTCCCGTGACCCAGCTCCACTATGCCCGTGCCGGGATGATCACCGAGGAGATGCGGTTCGCGGCGCTGCGAGAGGGAGTGCGGCCGGAGATCGTGCGCGAGGAGCTTGCCGCAGGGAGAGCCATCCTGCCAGCCAACATCAACCATCCCGAATCCGAGCCGATGGTCATCGGGAGGCGCTTCCTCGTGAAGGTCAATGCCAACATCGGCAACTCTTCCGTCACGTCCTCGGTCGCGGACGAGGTCGAAAAGCTCTCGTGGGCGACCCGCTGGGGCGCGGACACGGTGATGGACCTTTCCACGGGACCCGACATCCACACCACGCGGGAGTGGATCATCCGCAACTCCCCGGTGCCGATCGGCACCGTGCCCATCTACCAGGCTCTCGAGAAAGCCGACGGGCGGCCAGAGAACCTTTCATGGGAGCTGTACCGCGACACCTTGATCGAGCAGGCCGAGCAGGGGGTCGACTACGTGACGGTGCATGCCGGCGTGCTCCTGCGCCATGTGCCCCTGACCGCCGATCGGGTGACGGGCATCGTGAGCCGGGGTGGGTCGATCATGGCTGCGTGGTGCCTGGCCCATCACGAGGAGAACTTCCTGTACACCCACTTCGAGGACCTCTGCGAGATCATGGCCGACTACGACGTGGCCTTCTCGCTCGGCGACGGCCTGCGTCCCGGCTCGGTCGCCGATGCCAACGACGAGGCACAGTTCGCCGAGCTACGGACCTTGGGCGAGCTCACCGAGGTAGCTTGGCGCCACGACGTGCAGGTCATGATCGAGGGACCCGGCCACGTGCCGTTGCACAAGATCGCCGAGAACGTGACCCTCCAGCAGGAGGTCTGCCACGAAGCCCCCTTCTACACGCTCGGCCCGCTCACCATCGACGTCGCCCCGGGGTACGACCACATCACCTCGGCGATCGGGGCAGCCGTCATCGGCATGCACGGCACGGCGATGCTCTGCTACGTCACGCCGAAGGAGCACCTGGGGCTCCCTGATCGCGACGACGTGAAACAGGGGATGATGGCGTACAAGATCGCTGCCCATGCCGCCGACCTGGCGAAGGGACACCCCGGGGCGCAGCGATGGGACGACGCGCTCTCCAAGGCCCGCTTCGAGTTCCGCTGGGAGGACCAGTTCAACCTCGCCATGGACCCAGAGACGGCCCGCAGCTACCACGACGAGACCCTCCCGGCGGCTCCGGCCAAGACCGCGCACTTCTGCTCGATGTGCGGCCCGAAGTTCTGCTCCATGCGGATCAGCCACGACCTCCGGGAGTACGCAGCCTCCCGCGGCATCACGGTCCGCGCCGCCGTGGGCGACGGGATGAGGGAGAAAGCTGCCGAATTCCTCGAGGCTGGCGCCAGCGTGTACATCGATCCGGCGACTGCCTCGACGAGGATAGCGCCCACCCAGGACGACCTCGAAAGCTCCTCAGGAGCCTGAAGCTCCCAGGCGGAAGAGGAATCCCAGGCGGAAGAGGAATCCCGGGCGGCTGAAGAATCCCGGGCGGCTGAAGCTCTCGGGGGCTGCGGGTGAGGCGGCTCAGGTCTGGGAACGACCGAAGAATGCGGCGAGCCGGTCGCTCGGGGACGCCTCGGGCCCGCATGGCTGCTCGTCGGCGAACGGCTTGCCTGACCCCCTCATCGAAGCGTCCACGCGGTCGCGTGACGCGGCCAGCAGCTCGGCGGCGAGCTCCTGGTCGATGCCATCGGTGGGCTGTCCCGTCGCTTTGGCGAGGTCCCAGGCGTGCGTGAGGACATCCGCCGTGCGCATGCCGATCAGCATCGACCCAGGCAATGCCCCGAACGGGAGCTCGTAGGTCCGTGCGAGGCCGTCGGGCGACGCGAACCGAGCCTGCGCGTCCGCAGCCGACGCCGCATGCAGCACCACGAGCTCGGCCACGCTCTCAGGGCCCGCCGGGTAGGACGGCGTGCCCGTTGCGACCCGTTGGTTGCCGGCGATCACGTGCCCGATGAGATCACGTACCTGCCACTCGGTGCACGGAGTCGGCGATTCGAGCTGCTCGTCGGACGTCCCTGAGAGGACGCTGCCGAACGCGTCTTGAGCTCGTCGATGCGCCGACAATGGGTCCACGACATTCCCTCCTCGGATCTGCTGCAGCCCTTCGAGCGCTGCAGGCCTTCGATCGAGGCTACCGGCGTGATCGGAGGCGTACGGTCAGTGAATGTCCTCTCGGGAGCTCGTCGTCCTCGGCTCGGCCAGCCAGGTGCCGACGCGCACGAGGAACCACAACGGGTACTTCCTGCGCTGGGACGACGCCGGCGTGCTCTTCGACCCCGGCGAGGG
>JAKAQM010000127.1 GCA_021822565.1 Actinomycetes bacterium
CCGCTGCGTCCCCCTGGGTGATCACCCCGTGTTCGAGCGCGGCGCGCACGAGCAGCAGGACTCGGGAGGGGTGGCTCGCCAGGGGGTTGAGCTCGTAGCTGCCCAGGTCGGCCGGGTGTACCCGGTAACCGAGCGCCATTGCCAACCGGCTCGGGGACGTCTCGCCCAAGGCGTCGTAGTCCGATCGCGAGATGAGCCGCTCTTGCAGCAGGCGCACCCGCAGGGTGGCGAAGCTCACGCCGAAATGCCGCTGGAGGTGGACGACCACGGTGGGCTCGGCCACGTCGTCGAAGGCCGCCAGTTCGCCGACCGCCCGACGCAGCTCGTCGCCTGGCACGAGGAGCTCGCCGGCGAACGCGTCGGCGAACCGCTCGCGGCCATGGTCCTCACCCGGCATCGAGACCACGACGTCCGCGTGCTGGGAGTGGAAGTAGGCGTGCGCGAGCTCATGGGCCAGCGTGAAGACCTGACGGCCGAGGGTCATCTCGGAGTTGACGACGATGCAGAACCCCGCCTCGGAGTGGTTGTAGAAGAACCCCGAGGGTGCCGCTCCGAGATCGGCGCCGAGCGGGAGCCGCCAGATGAGGACGTGCTCGTCGAGGACCTGGAACGGGTCCCCGAGGGCACCTCCGCCAAGGTCGAGCCGGCGACGCAGCTGGCGAGCCGCCCAGGCACCTTCCTTCGCGCTCACACCGCGCGCCGCAGGGAACAGGCTACGACCAGGGCCCGGGAGCTTCACACCCATCTCGCCGACCAGCTCGACGTACTCGGAGACCCGCTGCTCGAACAGCCGCAGCCCGCCCCTTGCGCTGTCCCCGAGGTCCCTCGGCGCGGCCCGAAAGAGCACCCCGCTCACGTCCAGCCGTGACCCGACCAGCTCCTCGCCCGCCAAGAGGGACTCAAGGGAGGTCCCGTACAGACGAGCCAACGCGGCGGCCACGGTGAGCGGCACCTGGCGACGCTCCGTCTCGTAGTAGTTGAGCAGCACGCGGTTGATCCCGACCACCTCAGCCGCAGCCTCCTGCGAAAGCCCTGCTCGCTCCCTGGCCGTACGCAGCACCCCACCGATCGAGCCCAGCGCGACACCTCCTGTTCGCTGTTACACTCTTCTTGCTGTCGATCTTCAGTGTAACATGCTGAGTACGACAGCGTGTAGCAGTTGACCAAGAGCAGGAGGTACCAAAGTGCCGAAGACCAACCCCCCCACCAATGGCCTAGTGCACCTCACGGTCGGGGCTGTCGCCGCTGGCGTGTCCCACGCCCTTGTCCCGGTACGCAACTGGATCGATTACATCGTCCGCACGCTGCTGGGGGCTTTCCTGAGCGCCCTCGCGCTGAGCGCCCTGCGGGCTGCGTAGGGACCGACAGCCCGACGGGCATCGAGCACACGGAGGACCAGATGGCTCAAAGTACAAGAGGTGCCGCGCTCGTCTTGTCGTGGCGGAGATGCGGCGACGACAGCCACTGGTGCAGCTTCTTGGGCGTCAACCTGGACGTTGGGTCGCTTGCCTGTCAAGGGCGGCGACTACATCATCTGGGCGGAAGACGCCGACGGCTTTCGGAAAGAGACTGTCTACGTCGGGCAGGGAAGCCCGTCGCCGACTGCCTTGCCCGCCATCGTGACGAAGTTGCGGTCACTCGCCACCAGCGTTCCGGGCGCGTCCTGCGGGTCACCTGGGCCGAGGTCAAGAAGGAGCACCGGGGAGGCGTAGAGCATTTCCTTGCACAGGCGCTCCAGCCGCTCGAGGGGGATCGATGGTCGGACGACGACCCGATACAGGTGAACCTGCCGTGGTAGGAGAGGGTCGCCACCGGGGCTCGCGCGCCCGCCGGAGCACGGTATGCCAGTCGGCGCCTGACGCACACGAAGGAGGCGCGTGATGGCAAATGATCCTACGGCTCTGCTCGAACAGCACCTGCAGATGATGACCGAGATATCGGTGGAGGACGAGGCCACTGCGCAGCAGGCCCTCGCCTACGCACTGTCCGCCGTCGGCGGCATGAACCAACGGCTCACTGCCGCCCAACAACCAACGGCCTCGCTCGCAATGCCGGTCGACGACATCGTGAAGAAGCTTGAGAACTGGATCAAGCGGCTCGTCGCCAAACTGACCGAGATCGCGACGAAGCTGAAGGCGAGCTTCTCTATCACCGTCGGCACGACCATCTCTGTGACCATCAGCTGCGGGCCTTTCGGCTGATGACCAAGCTTTTCGAGCAAGTCGCTCGCGCCGAAAGCTGGCTGACCCCTTCGATACGGACACCGGGAGGGGCTGAGTAAGCATGGACGATGCGTCGGCCGACGAGGGGTGCGAAGAGCACAAAGCAGCAGGCGACGCCTCCCCTTCCCGCGCTGACGTGGATGTTGTCGTCGCCGCGTGCCGCGACCAGTTGCGCCCAGTCGGCAGCTGGACGACACCAGGCGGCTACCCCCACAGCCTCGGCATGGCGATGCTCGACGCGATCTGGGCGACGGGTGAGCGCTATGCGATCACTCGCGGCGTGCTCGCCCGCTACGCGAGCTCCCGAAGGTCTCAGCGGGCCGACCCCTTCCATGACAACGTCTCCGACCTCCTCGCCGAGTACGAGCGCCACGGCGGTGTGGACGGGTTCATCGAGGAAGTTGGCACCCGCAATCGCGTGTCCACCCAGCCCGGAGCCGAGCTCAAGGGCGTCGTCGTCTACCAAGCAGCGCTCGCGTTCAGCGAGCTCGGAGTGGACACCGCGCAGCGGTTCATCGAGGCGCAGGGAACGCCCCTCGGAGAAGCGCTGGCGACACGGTGGCGATCACTCCCCGGACAACGGTCCGGTATCTCGTGGCGCTACCTCCGGATGCTCGTCGGTCTCGAGGACGTCAAGCCCGATCGTATGGTGATCCGCTTCCTCGAGGGTGCCCTCAACCGTTCGGTCCACCTCGAAGAGGCCGTCGAGCTCGTACGCGCTGCTTCAGGTCTTCTCGGCGTCGGTGTACGTGCACTCGACCACGAGATCTGGGAGTTCCAACGCGGGACCGCCGGCGCGCATGACCCTCTCACGCGTTCTCACCTCCTCCGGGAGGTCGCGCACGAGTTCCTCGCATCGGCGTTTACCGGCCTCCGGGAGGCCGGCGTGATCCCCACCTCAAGATATGAGCTGGACTGGTACCTGCAGGTCGGGCGGGACTACGACAGCGGTGACGTCTCCGGACCCGAGACCGACGCGCTCGGTGCGACGCTCGAGATGCTCTACCCGGACCGTTTCGCCAGACCGCTGGAGCGAAAGGACCCTGAGTTCCCGAACGCGTACATCTACGACCTGCTCCAAGGCGCGGTGGCTCGATGTTCTCGATCCGATGACTACGACCCCGACGGCGCCGAGGCCGTCGCGTCGGTTGACGAACTGATCTCGGCGCTCGAGTCCGACAGGCGCATCGTGTACGCGTGCCGCGCGATGTCGAACCTGACGACGGTCAACGAGGCGCCGGTCGAGGTCGGCGAGGTGACCGTCCACCCGGAGGTGGAACGGTTCGGCGGGCTGGTCCGCTTCGCGGTGTCCCTCGTACCCGGCGGTCCTGGGGCGTTCAACCGAGAGGACCCACGCCCTTACGACCCTCCGCACGCCCTGCTCGTTACCAGCAGCGAGGTCGATCGCGGCACCTCCAGCTGGCCGGCGGTCTCCGCGGCGTTCGGGAAGATCGAGCACTTCCTCTTCCTCTCCCGGCTGCTCAAGACGGGAACGCCCCAGTCGATGTGGGAGCTCGGCGGTGGCTCGACGCTTGTCTCGGGAGTGTCTCCTCGTTATCGGATCTTTGACGGTGCAGGATCACCGAAGATCACGATGACGCGAACGGTGGCGATCCGGCCCGAGGACGCGCCTGCGTTCGAGACCCTCGGTCGCCTCCTCGACGAGGCCGTCGTCGAGAGGGAAGGGATGGTGTCCACGTCGTTCGATCTCAGTGCTGACCTCTTCCACCGATCCTTCGAGCCCGGGACGTGGGCGGAGCGGATCACGGACCTGGCGACCGCGCTTGAGGCTGCCCTCATCGGTGGCGATGCGGACCATCACAACATCAACCAGAAGCTCCAGGACCGGTCCTCGCAGCTCCTCGCCACCCAGGGCGACCCGGCGAGCAAGATCAAGAGTGACGTGAGGACCCTCTACGGCCTGCGCTCGTCCCTGGTGCACGGGTCGAGCATCTCGGAGGAGGACCTTCGGCGGATCCTCGAGACCGTCTCGACCGTGCCGGCCGGCGAGATGTTCGGCGTGATCTTGGACTTCGCCGTCGACCGGCTCCGCGACATCGTTCGGCGGGCCTTCCTCGCGAGGCTCTGTCTCTCGCGCCCGCCGGCACCGCTGTGGCCACTCAATGGAGGCATCGACGTGAGCGCCGCCCTCGCAGATACAGCCACCGCCCGCCGTTGGCGCGAGCATTGGCAGAGTCTGCTCGACTCGGTCGGTGCTGGCGAAGCGGCGCAGCAAGCCCCGCCGGCCGTAGACCCGCTCCGCAGACCGCAGAATCCGTGAGGGTCGGACTAGATGCTGAAGTCCGGCCCCTTTGTCCTCCCTCTATTGAATCGCTTCATAGGTTCGGCCGAGACGGAACCGACCGGTCGGCCCCTCGACAAAGCATGGAAGCTCACGCATGAGCGTGCGCATCTCCCCAGGGCTCGGCAGCTCGACCGGCGGACCGAACCCACGAGTCATACGCTCCTGGATCTCAGCAGCCGTCAGGCTCTCATCGTCGGGAAGCTTGGCCAGTACCTCGGCAATGCGGCACTCGAGTCGACCATCTGGCTCTACGTCTGCAATTGCATCGGCCAACGTTGCAATCGCGTTCGCCGAGATCTCCGCTTGCCGGTGCAGGAGCTGGCCAACAGGTCGAAGAGCGTCGACCACTCGATCGCGCCGTCCCTTGCCGAGGAGATACCAGAACGCTCCCCCTACAAGGACGAGCCACGGCACCCATCTCGGCACCCTCAACATCCCGGCGGCTCCACGCGCGACCCCATCGAACGCCCACACCACGCCGCCCGCGACGTAGGTGAATCCTTCCGTCAGGTTCTCGGAGCTGTCGGCTTGAAATCCGGCAGTCAAGACAGCCTGGAAGCTCGCAGGTGCCGGGGCAAGGTTGGGCTTCCAGAGCGACCTGTCGTGCGAGTAGACGATTGGCCGCGTTCGCGATAGCAGCACCGCCAGCTGGCCCGTCGGCGCATCGTGCGGATCGATGGCATGCACCGCTTGAGTAGCCTCGGCGTCCACAAACATGCCGCGGACATCGACAAACGTAATCCTGGGTAAGAACCTCTGCTCGAAGACGCGCCGGTACTCGACGGGCTGTGCCATCCTGCCGCCTTCGACCGCCTGATGGGCGAGCTTCTCCCACTTGTTGTGAAAGCCCAATTTGTCCTGCTGGTACAGCTCAGTGAGCACATGCGCTGAGGCGAACGCCCTTCCGCGGCCGAACGGGGGGCCCAGCAAGGAGAGGGATTGGACGGGATCGTCGACCATTCGAGCGACTTGGTTCAAGATGTAGTCCGAGTCCAGGAGCGCAATGCGAGTAGTGCCTAACGAGAAGCAATACGTAGGCAGCGTGGAAGGCGCCGCTGGCGTCAAGTCGGTCACCGCACGCTCCCATCCGCACGGTTGGCGTCGAGCGGCGACTCGCCACATCCAGGCGCTGCTGGCGCATGGCTACCGGTGCGAGGACCTTGGTCCAGCTGGTGGCCGTCTTCATAGCAGTGACTCGCTGCCGGCCACACCCGGCAGCGCAGAGACATCCGATGCTCGGGCGTGCGGCTCCCGTCGCTGGCCAGCACATTGGCTTCGGACGAGGTGCGCTTCATCGGCCGCTAATCCCAAGTCTGTAGTTACAGGCATGATAGCATCAAGCATAGGGTGACTTCTCGGCCCTGTTGGGCGCGCTCGACGCCAAGCGGTCTCCGTTCCCTGCCGGCTCCTGCCACCCTGCTGTGGGGGTCGTGTCGACCGCAGTGACCCCCGCCAACATCTGGCTGGCTGCTCCTCCGAGCACCGATCGCTACTTGCGCTACACCGTCGGCGCCGTTGTGTCCAAGCACGACCGACTATGCGATCAGAGCCCAGGCTGTCGCCTACTGCCCTGCAGTCCGGGCCCGCGTGACAGCCACGATCTACCCTGGTAGCAGGCACGGGGCAGCCCGGGTCCACGATCGGCGCATCGGCGCCCGCAGCAAGGAGACCACTTGATGACGACGAGCCCGACCACCGCCAGCAGACCTTCCCGGTTCTCCTGAGCGAGGTCGGCGCCCGGTGGACGTCTTCAAGCTACGCGACTCGGTCATCGGGGACTACCAGCGCTTCATCCAGGGCTTTCTCCACATCCGCGACAAGCGGGTCCGTGACGTCGTCGAGGAGACCATCGCCGATGGGCTGCTCTGGCCCGAGCCGTGGCTGAGCCTGAACCCGAAGTTCACCGTCAGCGGCACGGTCGACGAGCTGGCGGACGCCGGCGTGCTGGCGCCTGAGTGCAAGCGGGTGTTCCGTCTCGGCAAGGAGGCCGACCCGAGCGGCACCGGCTCCCCCCTCTCCCTCTACCGCCACCAGGTCGAGGCGATCGAGGCGGCTCGGGCGGGTGACAACTACGTGCTCACGACCGGGACCGGGTCGGGCAAGAGCCTGAGTTACATCGTCCCGATCGTCGACCGGGTCCTGCGGGAGGGCTCAGGGGGGCGCATCGAGGCGATCGTCGTCTACCCGATGAACGCCCTGGCGAACAGCCAGGAGGAGGAGCTGAAGAAGTTCCTGTCCGCCGGCTACCCCGACGGCAAGGGTCCCGTCACCTTCAAGCGCTACACCGGTCAGGAGCGCGACGAGGAACGCCAAGCGATCATCGCCAATCCGCCCGACATCCTGCTCACGAACTACGTGATGCTGGAGCTCATCCTCACCCGGACCGACGAGCGCCAGCTCATCGCCCAGGCCCAGGATCTCCGCTTCCTCGTGCTCGACGAGCTGCACACCTACCGCGGACGGCAAGGCGCGGACGTGGCGCTGCTGTGCCGGCGGGTGCGTGACGCCTGCCGGGCCGAGCGCCTCCAGTGCGTCGGCACCTCGGCGACGCTGGCGGGCGAGGGCAGCCTCGACGAGCAGCGTGAGGAGGTCGCCGAGGTGGCGAGCCACCTTTTCGGGGCCGTCGTCCGCCCCGACCGGGTGATCGGCGAGACCCTGGAGCGCGCTACCCGACCGCCCGAGCAGGTGCCCGAGTTCGACTCGGCGCTGGCGGCTGCCGTCGCCAAGCCGATTGCCTATGGCCCCGGCGACTACGAGGCCTTCGCCGCGGATCCGCTGATGGCCTGGGTCGAGTCCACGATTGGGGTCGCAGAGCGCGACGGCCGGCTGGTGCGCGC
>JAKAQM010000128.1 GCA_021822565.1 Actinomycetes bacterium
CATCCTCTTCCCTCTCTTTGTCCGGGCGGTCAATCCGTTCATCCCCCTCGGGGTGGCGCTCCTCGCCGTCGCGCTCTACACCTGGTTCCACCCCGACCTGCGCCATCGGGCCGAGGCGACCCAGGACGGTCTCCTCCCCGGCTCCCTGGCCCAGTCCTCCCAGTCGCAGTCCCCCCCGGCCCAGTCCCCCCCGGCCCAACGGACACGGCCCCAGCCCCCCCCGGCCCAGCGGACACGGCGCCAGTCCTCCGCACCCCCGCCGCTCGCGTCGGCGGCGACTCGGACGCGGCCGCCGAGAACCGGGGGCGTGCAGCCCGCGCGGCCGGCGCCCCCGTCCCAGACGCCCCGGCCCGCGTCGCCACCCGCGGCGACGCGCTCGGAGCGCACCACGCACGAGCGGGCCGGCGCTGCCCGCCGGGGGACGCCGAGCCCGAGGCCGCCGAGCGATCGTTTTGCCGACGGACGGGACCGGATGGGATGATGGCACCCGTGGCAACTCCCCACCGGGGCAACGGGCTCGGGCCGGGACGGCGGCGAGCCCCCGGCGCGCGCGCGACCGCGTGAGCGCAGGGGGCAATTCTGGTGCACCGTACCCACTGCCGGCGTGACGCGGGCAGGCCCGGAGATGACGGAGGATCGTCCCACCCCAGCGGCGGGGGGCGGCACGGAGCCGGAGCAGCCCGGCTCTGGCCCGAACAAGCCGGTACCGAGCTTCGGCGACCTGTTCTGGATCGGCACGGCCTGCGCGATCGCGATCGTGGCAGGAGGGGGGATCGGCTACGCGATCGACGACGCCGCGGGGACGCTGCCGTGGTTCACGCTCGCGGGGCTCGCGTTCGGTGTACTCTCTGCCGTCCTGCTCGCCGTGAACGAGTTCCGCAAGTACGTATGACCAGCGGAAGCGTCCTGGCGACCGGCGCACCTCCCTCGTGGGCACCCGAGGCCGAGGCTGGCGCGCGGGCCGGGGAGTGAGAAGAAGAGAAGGAATGTTCGAACGGGTCCAACTACCTGACGTGGCCGCGGTGGCGCGCCGCACGATGCTCGGTGCGCTCGTCGTCGGCGTGCTCGGCCTCGTCGTGCTCCTCCTGTTCAGCCAGAACTGGGCAGCGCTGGGGCTGTGCATCGGCATCGCGCTCGGAATGGGCAACTTCCGCCTCGTCGTGCGCTCGGTGGTGAAGGTCGGCCGGCGGACGGAGGGCAACAAGCGCCGTCCGCTCGCCATGAACACGCTCGGGCGGCTGATGACGATGACCGTGATCGCGCTGGTGCTCGCGTGGGTCGAGGCTCCGCTCGGGCTCGGCATCATCGGCGGACTGGCACTCTTCCAGTTCCTGCTCTTGGCCAACGTGACGCGCTCGATGCTGAAGGCCGGCGTCGCCGGCGCAGCGTTCGGCGGCGGGGGTGGTCTGGCGCTGCTCTTCGGCTCCATGTCGCTGGACGCGACGAGCGACGCGTCGGGGACGGGTGAGGGTGCCGGTGCGGCACCGATCGACGTCCACGAGGTCGGCGAGGCGCCCGACGGCGCAGCCGGTGGTGGGGTGGCATGACGGTGGAGCTCGGCGGGGCAGTCCTGTTCTTGCGGTCCCTCGTCGCGGTGAACATCACCGTCGGCGACCACATCATCGTGAAGGTCTTCGGGCTGCCCATGGACCTCGACACGCTGTGGGCGACCGGTGCGGCGGTCCTCGTCGTGATCGCGCTCGGTCTGGTCCTCCGTCACCAGGCGACGAGCGGCGTCCCGGGCAAGTTCCAGCTCACCTGGGAGATGGGCGTGGGCGCGGTGCGCAAGCAGCTGGCGAGCTCGATCGGGCCGCGTGGCATGGCGATCGTCCCGCTCGCGACGGCGCTCTTCGTCTTCATCTTCGTGGCCAACTTCTTCGAGATCTTCACAGTCGGGAGCAAGTACGCCATTCTCGGCCCGCCGACCGCGGACGTGAACCTGCCGGCGGCCCTCGCCGTGCTCGTGATCGTGCTCGTGCACATCGCGTCGGTCCGTACCCGGGGGATCCGCGGGTACGTCCGCCACTACCTGCTGCAGCCGTTCCCGAAGTACCTCATGCCGGCGAACCTGTTCATCAACCTGGTGGAGGAGATCGCCCGGCCGGTCACGCTCGCCCTCCGGCTCTTCGGCAACCTGTTCTCGGGCGCGCTCATGCTCACGCTCATCGCCGCCCTCGGTGCGTGGAAGCTCGGTCCTGCCCCGATCGGCGACGTGCTCACCTTCCTCTTCGACATCGTGTGGAAGCTCTTCGACGTCTTCCTCATCGGTCCCATCCAGGCGTTCATCTTCACGCTGCTCACGATCCTGTACTTCGACACGGCGATGTCGACTGCCGACCAGCACTGATCGCAACCGTCCACGCAGATCTCGCTCTCGTCACAAGGAGGAGAAAGGAACCCATGCCAGTAACCCCGACCCAAGAGGGCCTCCAGCTCGGCGGGGCCATGATCGGCGGCGGGCTCGCCCTCGGTGGGGGCGCCATCGGCGCCGCCATCGGCGACGGCTTGGCCGGCAGCCAGACCATTGCCGGCGTCGCGCGCCAGCCCGAGGCGCAGGGCCGGCTGTTCACGATCATGTTCCTGACCGTCGGCCTGGTGGAAGCGATGTACTTCATCAACCTCGCCTTCACCGTCCTCTTCATCTTCGTGCTCTACAAGAAGTAGGGAAGGCCGCCGACTGCAATGCTCTCGAGTGTCTTCATCGTCCCGAACGGGACGTTCATCGCAGAGATCGTGGCCTTCCTCGTCGTCCTGCTCGTGGTCGGCAAGTACATCCTGCCGCCGATCAACAAGATGCTCTCCGAGCGCCAGGAGGCCATCCGCGGAGAGCTCGCGGCTGCGGACCAGGCGAAGGCCGACGCAGCGCTTGCGGACGCCGATCGACGTGCCGCGCTCGAGCACGCACGCGCGCAGGCACGTGAGATCGTCGAGCAGGCCCAGCGGACGGCCGAGCGGCTCGCAGAGGAGTCTCGTGACCGCGGCCAGCGCGAGTACGAGCGGCTGGTCACGAGCGCCGATGCAGAGGTGCGCCTCGCCCGCCAGCGCGCGCTGGAGGATGCTGCCCGCCAGCTCGGTGACCTCGTGGTCGAGGTCGTCGAGCGCATCATCGGGCGAGAGATGGACCGGGCCGCCCACCGCGACCTGATCCAGGAGGCCGTCGAGGCGCTCGCCCGCGAGACGGGCGAACCGGGCGCGGCGGCGACCGCGGCCACCGCCGACACCGAGCCGTGAACCCAGCCATCCAGGGCTACACCGCCGCCGTGGTCGACATGACGACGGCCGACGCTCGCGCCGAGCTCGCGAGCGACGTCGCTGCCGTCGACCACCTGCTGCGCACCAACGCCGACCTGCACGCCGCGCTGACCGACGTGACCGTGTCGGGTCGTGCTCGCCGGGCCGTCGTCTCGGACCTCTTCTCCACGAAGGTGAGCGGGCCGGCGGCTCGGCTGTGCGCCTTCGCGGCCGGGGCCGTGCACGCGCAGGAGGTCCCGGCCGCGATCGGCTGGGTGGCGAACCGGCTGCGCCAGGTGCTGGAGCAGGGGACGGTCACAGAGGAGGCACTGGGGCACCGGGAGGCCCGAGAGCGTGTCGGCGGGTACGCCAGCGCGGTGTTCGAGGATCTTTCGGTTCCCGAGCTCGAGGCGGTCGAGGACGAGCTCTTCCGCTTCGCCCGCATCGTCGGGGCCACCCCCGAGCTGCGCGCTGCGCTGGGTGACCGGGACCTGCCGACCTCGCTCCGCCGGGAGGTCGTCGACGACCTGCTCGCCGGCAAGGTCCACCCTGCCACGATGCGGCTGGCCGACTACGCGATCGTGGGCGGCCGCCCGCGTGACGTGGTCGGGACGCTCGACTGGCTCGTCGAGCAGGTGGCCAACGCCCGAGGGTGGCGGGTCGCCCGGGTGCGCGCGGGCCAGGAAGTCGACGCCGAGGAGCGTCGCAGCCTCTCCGAGCGGCTGTCCCGCCTCGCGGGTGCGCCGGTGGAGCTGCAGGTGACGGTCGACCCCGCGCTGCTCGCCGGCGTGAGCGTCGAGATCGGCGACCTCGAGCTGGACGCGACCGCGCGGGGGCGGCTGGAGCGGCTGCGCGAGCACGTCGCAGCCAAGGGGTGGACCGATCTCGGCTTCGGGCGGTTCGGGCGGGCCGCTCACGAGCAGCAGGGCCACGAGCAGCAGGCCGGCGAGATGCAGGCCGACGAGCAGCAGGCCGGGCGGGACGTCTCGCCCGGCCCGAGTGGACACGACGAAGGAGCGGGAGGGCCGGCCGGCACGAGCCGGGAGACCCGCAGAACCGAGGAGAGCCGAGGAAGCTGACATGGCGGAGCTGACCATCAACGCCGAGGAGATCACCGAGGCGCTCCGGCGCCACGTCGCCGAGTACGTCCCGCTCGTCGAGGCGGAGCAGATCGGACGCATCGTCGAGGTGGGCGACGGGATCGCCCGGGTGTCGGGGCTGCCGCGCGCCGCGGTGAACGAGCTGCTCGAGTTCGAGGACGGCACCCTCGGCCTCGCGCTCAACCTGGACGAGGACACGATCGGGGCCGTCGTCCTCGGCGACGTCGACAACCTCGAGGAAGAGCAGGTCGTGAAGGCGACGGGTCGGATCCTCTCGGTGCCCGTGGGGGACGCGCTGCTGGGCCGCGTGGTCAACGCGCTGGGCGAGCCGCTCGACGGCAAGGGACCCGTCGCGACCCAGACCACGCGCCGCATGGAGGTGCAGGCACCCGGGATCGTCGGTCGCCAGCCGGTCGCCCAGCCGCTGCAGACCGGCATCAAGGCCATCGACTCGATGACCCCGATCGGTCGCGGCCAGCGCGAGCTCATCATCGGCGACCGCAAGACCGGCAAGACCACGATCGCGGTCGACACGATCTTGAACCAGCGCGACGCGGGCGTGAAGTGCATCTACGTCGCCGTCGGCCAGAAGAACTCGTCGGTCGCCCAGACCGTGAGCACGCTCGAGAGCTTCGGCGCGCTGGCGTACACCGTCGTGGTCGTGGCGTCGGCCGGGGACCCTGCGCCCTTCAAGTACCTCGCCCCCTACGCAGGGTGCGCGATGGGCCAGCACTGGATGGAGCACGGCGAGGACGCGCTCATCGTCTACGACGACCTCTCCAAGCAGGCCGAGGCCTACCGCCAGATCTCGCTTCTCCTGCGCCGTCCGCCGGGCCGCGAGGCCTACCCCGGCGACGTCTTCTACCTCCACAGCCGGCTGCTCGAGCGTGCCGCGAAGCTCTCCGACGAGCTCGGCGGCGGGTCGCTCACGGCGCTTCCCGTGATCGAGACCAAAGCCGGCGACATCTCGGCGTACATCCCCACCAACGTCATCTCGATCACCGACGGCCAGATCTACCTGCAGTCCGACCTGTTCTACGCAGGGATCCGGCCTGCCATCGACGTGGGGAACTCGGTGTCGCGAGTCGGCGGCGCCGCGCAGGTTCGAGCCATGCGATCCGTCTCGGGCACCTTGAAGCTCGACCTCGCGCAGTTCCGTGAGCTCGAGGCCTTCGCGACGTTCGGCTCGGAGCTCGACCGGGTGTCCCAGGCGCAGCTCGACCGCGGCTACCGGCTCACCGAGCTCTTGAAGCAGCCGCAGAACGATCCGCTCCCCGTCGAGGAGCAGGTCGTGGTCATCTACGCGGGCACGCACGGGTGGGCGGACACGGTCCCCGTCGAGCAGGTGCGGCGCTTCGAGACCGAGCTGCGCGAGTTCGTGCGCGCCAACCATCCCGAGCTCCTCGAGAAGATCCGGACCACCGGCCAGCTCCCCGAGGAGGCCGAGCTCGACGGGGCGATGCGCGCCTTCGTCGAGGGCTTCGACACCGGGAAGGCAGACTGAGAGATGCCCGGGGGCCAGGAGCGGGCGCTGCGACGGAGGATCCGCAGCATCCAGTCCACGAAGAAGATCACGAGGGCCATGGAGCTGATCGCGGCGTCCCAGATCGTGCGCTCGCTCACCCGCATGACCGCCAACCGTCCCTATCGCGAGGGTATGGCGCGCATCGTGGTCGAGGCGGCGAAGGGGGACCCCACGGCGGCCGAGAAGCTGCTCGGAGAGCCGTCGGAGCGCCAGGCGGTGGCGGTCGTCTCCATCGTGGCCGACCGCGGCCTCGCCGGGGCGTACAACGCGTCGACCTTGCGGGCGACCGAGCGGCTGGTCGCCGACCTCTCGGCACGCGGCATCGCCGTGCGGCTGTTCACGGTCGGGAAGAAAGCGCCGTCGTACTTCCGTTTCCGGCACCAGGAGGTGGAGCGGTCGTTCCAGGGGATGAGCGAGCGTCCGTCCTGGG
The DNA here is from genome assembly GCA_021822565.1 of Actinomycetes bacterium. Lineage (GTDB taxonomy): Bacteria > Actinomycetota > Acidimicrobiia > Acidimicrobiales > RAAP-2 > JAJYVT01. Next base: position 6,287 of record JAKAQM010000128.1, read on the forward strand.
CTGACGCCCGTCGTGTCGCCGCGGTCGTCTCGGCCCCCTTCCTTTCGGGGGAGGTGCAGCAGGTCCTCCTCGTGTCGACCCGCTACCGCTCGGCGGGCAGCCAGTCGGTCGAGATCCACCAGCTCCTCCCGCTTCCCGAGCCCGGGCATGCCGCCGTCGCGGACGCCGGGAGCGCCGTGGCTCCTGGTGAGAAGGGCGCCGGCAGCGGCTCGCCGCGCGCCGGCGAGGGCCAGGCGGGCGAGCACGGGCCTGGCACCGCGCCCACGGGCGAGCTCGCGCCCGGCGGGTACACCGAGTTCGAGCCCGACGTCGAGACGCTCCTCGGCCGGCTCGCGCCGCGGGCCGTCGAGTCGGAGATCTTCACGGCGATGCTCGAGGGAGCCGCGTCGTTCTTCACTGCCCAGCAGCGCGCGATGGCGGCGGCGAGCGAGAACGCGGACGAGCTGGTCCGGACGCTCACCCGTATCATGAACCGAGCGCGGCAGGACGCGATCACGACCGAGATCATGGAGATCGTCGGTGGAGCGGAGGCGCTCCGCCAATCGAAGGGAGCCTGACCACCCATGGCCATCACCGCACCCGAGAGGCCGGCCGTCGGAGGGCGCGCGCTCGAGAACGGGCGCGTCGTCGGGATCGCGGGACCGGTGATCGACGTCGAGTTCCCGCCGCACGCGCTGCCCGAGATCAACCACGCAGTCGAGGTCGACGTCGACCTCGAAGGTGAGAAGATCACGGTGACCGCCGAGGTCGCCCAGCAGATCGGCGAGGGGAGGGTGCGCTGCATCTGCATGCGCCCGACCGACGGCCTGGTGCGTGGCGCCCCCGTGCGGAACCTCGGTCGAGGTCTCACCGTGCCGGTCGGCAACGCGGTCTTGGGCCACGTCTTCAACGTGCTGGGCGAGCCGCTCGACACCAAGGACATCGGCGAGGTCGCGGACTACTGGGAGATCCACCGGCCGCCGCCGGACTTCGACCAGCTTGAGCCGCAGCGCAAGATGTTCGAGACGGGCATCAAGGTCATCGACCTCCTCGAGCCCTACGTGCAGGGCGGCAAGATCGGCCTCTTCGGGGGC
>JAKAQM010000129.1 GCA_021822565.1 Actinomycetes bacterium
CGATGCAGGAGGCCTACGCTCGTCCGGTACCGCGTGCACGGGCGGGCGTCCTCCGCTGGGGCCGAAGTCCAGGAGCAAACGATAGCTATTCTGGCATCGTGGTCTCGGAGCGATCCGCGGAGGCGGGCAAGGACGCGGACGAGGACGAGGACGCGGGAACCGCGTCTCGGTGGTGGCCTGCCACCACCGACGTGCGCCATGCGGCAGGCTCTGGCTTCGGTGCCGAGTCGGCCGAGCGGGGTGGCCGGATCCTCGTCGACGGGACCTCCTTCGCCGTGAGCGGCCCGGGTGGGGACATCGACGGCTCCACGCAGGGCCTCTTCGTCCGAGACGCCCGGATCATCTCGCGCTGGAGCGTGCTCGTGGACGGCGCCCGCCTCGACCCGCTCGGCGGGTACACGGCGCAGCCGTTCGCCGGCGTCTTCGTGGCGCGCAGCCGGCTCCGGGACGGCCACGTCGAGGCGACCGTCCTGGTCGAGCGCCGCCGTTACGTGGCGAGCGGGATGCGCGAGGACCTCTCTCTTCGTAACTACGGAAGCGAGCCGGCCGGCCTGACCCTCACCTTGGAGGTCGCCGCCGACTTCGCCGACCTCTTCGCCGTGAAGGCGGGCCGGAAGGAGGAGCTGGCGCCCGTCGCCGTGCGGGTGAGCCCCGCGTCCGACGTGTGGTCGGCTGCGGCGCGTCACGGCCAGAGCGATCGAGGGGTGAAGGTCGTCGCACCCGGCGCGGTGGTGGCGGCCGACTCCCTCACCTACAAGGTCGTCATCCCTGCGCATGGAGAGTGGACGACGTCGGTCGCGGTCGTGGCGCAGGTCGACGGCGAGGAGCTCCCCATGCGCTTTCCTCTCGGCGTCCCGGTCCAGCAGACCGCACCCGCGCGAGAGATCGCCGAGTGGCACCGGACGAACCCTACGTTGCACGCCGACTCGTTGCCCTTGACCGTGACCGTGGCGCGCAGCGAGGAGGACCTCGCCGCGTTGCGGCTCTCCGACCCCGACGAGCCGGACCTCGACGTCGTCGCGGCAGGCGCGCCGTGGTTCATGGCGCTGTTCGGCAGGGACTCGCTCATCACGAGCTGGCTCACGCTGTCCCTCGACCTCGACCTTGCGCTCGGCACGCTGCGGGCCCTCGCCCGGCACCAGGGTCGCTCGGTCGACCCGCTGAGCGAGGAGGAGCCGGGCCGCATCCTCCACGAGCTCCGTTTCGGGGCAGACGTGTCGCTCGCCTTGGGAGGGGCCGAGCGCTACTACGGCTCGGTCGACGCGACGCCGCTCTTCGTCGTCGTGCTCGGCCAGCTCGCCCGCTGGGGGGCCGATCCCGACGCGGTGGCCGAGCTGCTCCCGGCCGCGGACGCGGCGCTCGAGTGGATCTGCGACTACGGCGACAAGGACGGCGACGGCTACGTCGAGTACCTCCGCTCCACCGACCGCGGCCTTCGTAACCAGGGCTGGAAGGACTCGTCCGATGGCGTGAACTACGCCGACGGGACCGTCGCCAACCCCCCCGTGGCCCTCGTCGAGGTCCAGGCCTACGTCTACGCCGCCTACGTCGCGCGCGCCGAGCTCGCGGCCCGACGCGGCGACACCGACACGGCATCGCACTGGTCCGAGCGAGCGTCCACCCTGAAGCGCCGCTTCAACGCGGACTTCTGGCTCCCCGAGCGCGGCTGGTTCGCGGTCGGCCTCGACGCAGAGAAGAAGCCGATCGACGCGTTGGCTTCCAACATGGGCCACGCGCTCTGGGCAGGTGCGGTCGATGCCGACAAGGCGCCGTACGTGGCAGAGCGGCTCGTCTCACCCGAGCTCTTCAGCGGCTACGGGATCCGGACGCTTGCCACCACGATGGGCGCGTACAACCCGGCGAGCTACCACAACGGCTCCGTGTGGCCCCACGACACCGCGCTGTGCGTCGCAGGGCTGATGCGCTACGGGTTCACGGCGCACGCGCAGCGGGTGGCAGCAGGCCTCATCGAGGCCGCCGCGTACTTCTCGGGGCGGTTGCCCGAGCTGTTCTGCGGGTTCGGCAAGGAGGAGGTCCCCGGCCCCGTGCCCTATCCGGCAGCGGGCTCCCCGCAGGCCTGGGCGTCCGCTGCGCCCATCGGCATCCTGGCGGCGCTGCTCGGCATCGAGCCCGACGTCCCGGGGGGCACGGTGCGCCTGGCGCCCGCGCTCCCGCCAGCCTGGGGGGCCGTCGAGCTCGAGGACGTCCCCGTCGGCGGCGAGCGCATGAACGTCGTCGTGCGCGCCGACGGCACCTTCTCGTGGACCGGGGCGCCGAGCCTCGAGGTGCGCACGCGCACGTCCGCGGCACCCTCGCCTCCCAGCCTCGACGATCTCGATCGGCTCGTGCCCCAGCGTCGGTGACGGTGGTCGCCGTCATGTCGGGCTCAGGCCGTCCGAGGGGTCAGCGCCGGTGGATGCCTGTGCGTGTGACCCGGAACTGCGCCGTGATCTGGCGCCCTGTCGGCGCGATCACGTACCAGTAGCCGCCGACGTTGAGCAGTGCCTGTCCGGTGACCATGCCCGGGATCGTGTCGCCGATCCAGCTGTAGAGAGGATGGCCGCCGTAGGTGACCTGGAGCTGCCCGTCCGGCCGGCGGATCGTGCCGACGAGCGAGCTGTCGAGCCCCTTGCCGACGACCGGCGTCGTGGTCGTGGTGATGAGCGGCGGCCACAGCTTGACGCACAGCCGTGTGGTGCAGGCGCTCGATGTCGGCGTGTCGGGGGTGAAGTCGTAGAGCGTGCGGCCCGAGGGCGTCGCGAGGATGCGGCCCGCAGGTGACCGCTCGGACGACACTGTCACGCCTCTCGTCGTGGTCGGAGTGACGGTGAACGAGCTCGCTGTGATGCCGCTCGAGCACGCGGCGAGCACGAGGCCGCTCACCGCCAGTGCCGCCGCGCCGGCGAGGTGGCGCCGGATGCGGGTCATGGAGCGTCGGCAGGGTCCGGGGGATGGTACGTCAGTGGGAGGTCGGCCAGGCGGACGAGCGTAGAGGAGACCCATCGGGTGAGGGCGTCGGCGATGGGCGCGAGGGAATCGGGGTCCTCGAGATGGGCCTCGTCGAAGCGGACCGCGCCTTCGTAGCTGCCCTCGACCGCCCAGCGCACGGACGGCTCGTCGGCGGGATCGTCGGTCTCGGAGCCGGCGCGCACCTCTTCGATGGTCGTGGCCGTCCGCACCAGCGGGTCCTGGCCGATCGGCGGGCTCAACGGCGACAGCACGGAGAGCACGCGTTCGGCAGAGGGCGGCTCGGCCAGGCGCTGGATGCGCATGGAGACCCCGAGGATGGCCTCGGGCATCTCGACAGGCGCCTCGCCTATCGACCAGCTGCGGTATGCGGTCTGGCTCCACGTCGGCCAGTCGATGGAGATGTCGACGCGTACGCGCGGCGGCTGACCTTCGCCTGGGAGGCTGTAGCTGGTCTCGAAGGACACGTCGCCGAGGAACACGTCGACCTGGAACCGCTCCTCGGCCGCCTGGCGCTCGAGGAGCGCCCGGTCCAGCGAGTCCTGCACGGCGGAGATGAGGTCGACGAGAAGGTGGTCGAGCACGGCGTGCGCGAGGCTACCGGTGAGAGCGCCACCGGGGGACGGGAGCAGGTGGCGAGCCTGCAGCCCCAGCTTGCACGGTGCGACCGGACGTGGCTCGGACCTGCGTATCCTCGACGTGATGAAGAGCGGGCGGCCCGTTGTCCCATCCGGTGGCGACGTGGCAGGCGTGACGACCGCCGGCAACCCCTGGCTCGAACGGCGAGTCCTCGCGTACGCGCATCAGGGTGGGGCGTGGGAGGCGCCGTCGTCGACGCTGTACGCGATTCGCGCCGCCCTTGCTTCGGGCTCGACCGCCGTGGAGCTGGACGTGCACGCGACCGCGGACGGTGAGCTCGTCGTCTGCCACGACGCGACGGTCGACCGCACCACCGACGGCACGGGTGCCATCGCCGCGATGACGCTCGCAGAGCTCCGCACGCTCGACAACGCGTACTGGTTCGTTCCGGGTTCCGACGCCACGGCCGGGCTTGCGCCCAGTCACTATCCGTTCCGGGGTCGCGCGCCCGCGGACCCGGACTTTCGCATCCCGACCCTGCGCGAGGTGCTCGAGCAGTTCCCCGGAGTGCTGCTGAACCTCGACGTGAAGCAGACCGCCCCCGTGGTGGAGCCCTACGAGGAGGCCCTGGCGCGCCTTCTCGTAGAGTTCCAGCGGCGCGACGACGTCATCGTGGCGTCGTTCTTCGACGAGGCCACCGAGCGCTTCGCCACCTTCGCCCCCGACGTGCCCACGTCTGCCGGGATGGCGACCACCGCCGAGTTCTGGAGATCCGTCCAGGCAGGGGACCCCCCGGCGCCCGCCCTCGCGACGGCGTCGAGGCGCCCCGTGGCATTCCAGGTCCCCGAGGTGTACGGCGAGGTCACGGTGGTCGACCGGAGGTTCGTCGACGCTGCCCACGCCGCCGGCGTCGCCGTCCACGTGTGGACCGTCGACGACGAGGCGAGCATGCGCGAGTTGGTCCGCTTGGGCGTCGACGGCATCATCACCGATGTCCCGACGGTGCTCAGCCGGGTGCTCGCCCAGCTCGACGCGAGCTGGAAAGGGCGGTGACAGCGGCACGCTCTGCTCGCTCCCCTGCTGGTCTCCCGCGACGGGGCCAGGCGCGACGGGGCCAGGCGCGCCGGGGTCAGCCGCGCCCGCAGTTGGGCTTCTTGCCGTGGTTGGCCTTCTTCTTCCGCCGCAGCTTGCGCTTCACCGTCCGTTTCGACACGGCCGCAGACCATAGCGCGGCCCGGAGCTAGTTTCGGCCGGCATGCGGACCGTGTGGCTGCTCCGGGGCGGCGACGTGCTGGCCTCTGCCGAGGTCGCCGAGTCGTTCGCCGATCGCGCCCGGGGACTGCTGGGCCACGCGCACTACGACGGGGCGCTGCTCCTCTTCGGCACGCGGGCGGTGCACACGGCCGGCATGCGGTTCCCACTCGACGTGGCCTTCCTCGACAAGGATCTGCACGTGCTGGCGACGACGACGCTGCGCACGTGGAGCGTCGCGCTCCCACGGCGCCGAGCCGCCCACATCCTCGAGGCGCAGGCCGGCGCCTTCGAGCGGTGGCGGCTCCAGGCGGGCGACCAGATCGAGATCCGCGAGACGGCGTGAGCGGGCAGACCGGCACCCTCGTGCTCGTGGCCACCCCGATCGGCAACCTGGGCGACCTGTCGCCGCGAGCCGTCGAGACGCTGCGCGGCGCGGATATGGTGTGCTGCGAGGACACGCGTCGCACCAGGGCGCTGCTGAGCGCCGCGGGCATCCCTGCCCGCGGCAGGCTCCGGTCCCTTCACGCGCACAACGAGCGCCAGCGGATCCCCGAGGTGCTCGCTGCACTGTCGGAGGGCCGGACGGTGGCGGTGGTGACGGACGCCGGGACGCCGGCGGTCTCGGACCCCGGCGGGCGCCTCGTGAAGGCCGTTGCCGACGCGGGACTGCAGGTGAGCGCGGTGCCCGGCCCTTCGGCCGCGCTCACCGCGCTCGTGGTGAGCGGGCTGCCCACCGACCGCTTCTGCGTCGAGGGCTTCCTTCCCCGCTCGGGCGCGGCGCGTCGACGGCGGCTGGACGCGGTGGTCTCGGACCCGCGTACCTCGGTGGTCTTCGAGTCGCCCCAGCGGCTCGCCTCGACGCTCGCGGAGCTCGCCATGCGCGCTCCGAGGCGGCCGCTCGCAATCTGCAGGGAGCTCACGAAGGTCCACGAGGAGGTGTGGCGCGGCCCCGCATCGACGGCCGCCGACCTGTTCGCCGGACGCGCCCTGCGCGGCGAGGTGGTGATCGTGGTGGAGGGTGCGCCCGACGCGGCGGCGGGCGGCGAGCTCGGCCCTCTTGCAGGGGCGGAGCCCTCGGACGAGGAGCTGGCCCGAGCGGTCTCGGCCCAGCTCGGCTCGGGGCGATCGGTCCGCGACACCGCAGACGTGGTCGCGGACGACCTCGGGGTCAGTCGTCGACGCGCCTACCGCGTAGCCCTCGATGCCGAACGCCGGGAGCGGCGCGCGCACGAGGGCGCACGGGGCGCAGGGCGTCGGGGCTCGTGGGAGAGGACGGGAAGGGGCGAGGCGCACGGGTCCGAGGGCCGCCCCTCGGGGAACGGCCCGGCCGACTGACGCCGGTACTCTACGGGCGGTGCCCCCCTTCTACGTCACGACCCCGATCTACTACGTGAACGACGCACCGCATGTCGGCCACGCCTACACCACCGTCAACGCGGACGCGCTGGCACGCTGGCACCGCCTCTGCGGCGACGAGGTGTTCTTCCTCACGGGCACCGACGAGCATGGCGCCAAAGTGGCGGAGGCCGCTGCCGAGCACGGCGTGTCGCCCAAGGAATGGGCCGACACGGTCGTGCAGCGCTTCCTCGGCGCGTGGGGAGACCTCGACATCTCCAACGACGACTTCATCCGCACGACCGAACCCCGCCACCACCACGCCGTGCAGGCGTTCCTCCAGCGCATCTACGACAACGGCTACATCCGCCTGGACACCTACCGAGGCCTCTACTGCGTGTCGTGCGAGGACTACTACACCCCCGAGCAGCTCGTCGACGGCACCTGCCCCGTGCACGGCCGCCCGGTCGTCGAGATGGAGGAGGAGAACTACTTCTTCGAGCTCTCGAGGTTCGAAGACCGCCTCCTTCGGTGGTACGAGGATCATCCCGATGCGGTGCGGCCGGCGACCAAGCGCAACGAGGCTCTGAGCTTCGTGAAGGGCGGCCTGAAGGACATCTCCATCACGCGCACCTCGATGCGCTGGGGCGTCCCGGTCCCCTGGGACGAGAGGCACGTGTTCTACGTCTGGTACGACGCGCTCGTCAACTACCTGACCGCCGTCGGCTACGGCGAGGACGAGCCGAGGTGGCGTCACTGGTGGCCCGCCGTGCACCATCTGATCGGCAAGGAGATCATCCGGTTCCACTGCGTGTGGTGGCCGGCGATGTGCATGGCGGCTGGCGTCGATCCACCGGCCCACGTCTTCGTGCACGGCTGGCTGCTCGTCGGCGGGCAGAAGCTGTCCAAGACGCTCGTGCGAGAGCACGCGCAGCTGGCGGCCGCAGCTGGCAGCGCCCCCGACGGCGCGGCGGCCCCCGACGGCGCGGCGGGCCCCGACGAGGAGGCCGCCGGTGCCGGCTCGCCGGTCCGCCCGGTTCGCCCGGTCCGCCTGACGG
>JAKAQM010000019.1 GCA_021822565.1 Actinomycetes bacterium
GACCAGGTTGGTGACCACCAGCGCATCCACCCCCGCCCCGTCGAGACGCGCTCGAAGCCGGCCCAACCTGGATGCCACCTGCAATGGTCTCATGGTTCCTCCTTGCCGGGTCCATCGTGTGCGCGTGCAGCCACCAGGCGCACGGCGGCTTCGATCGCGAGCTCGTAGCCGATCCCCCCCATGCCGGCGACGAGGCCATCTGCGACCGGTGCCACCACCGAGGTATGACGGAACGGCTCGCGCGCCGCGGGGTTCGACAGATGCAGCTCCACCACCACGCCCTCGAACGCCGCGAGGGCGTCGTGCAGCGACCAGCTGGTGTGGGTCAGCGCCCCCGCGTTCACCACGAGCGCGTCGGCGTGCCCACGCGCGTGGTGCACGGCGTCGATGAGCGCGCCCTCGTCGTTGGTCTGCACGTGGTCGAGGCTCCAGCCGTGGGCTTCGGCGACCGCGCGTGCGCGGCGTACGTGCTGGGCGAGCGTATCGGTGCCGTAGACCTCGGGCTCGCGCCGTCCGAGGAGGTCGAGGTTCGGACCCGACAGCAGCGTCACGTGCACGGCAGCGCCTCCAGCTCCACGAGCGCATCGAGCGCGTCCTTCGGGGCGACGCCGCGGACCAGCTCGACGCCGCAAGGGCCGTCGAGGACGAAGGAGAGGTCGTGCGAGGCCTTCTTGTCGCGCGCCATGTAGGAGAGGAGCTCCTCGGGGTCGACGCCCTCGAGCTCCGGCGGCAGCCGGTCGGAGAGGCCGAAGCGCCGCACCACCTCGTGGTGCAACGCCACCCGCTCGTCTCCGATACGGCCGAGCCGGCGAGCGAGCCGAGCCGCGTACACGAGGCCCAGCCCGACGGCCTCCCCGTGACGCAGGTCGACGCCCGATCCCAGCGCCACCGCCTCGAGCGCGTGGGCGAGCGTGTGGCCGTAGTTCAAGAGCACCCTCGATCCCGCCTCGCGCTCGTCGGCGACGACGACCATGGCCTTGCGGGCGACGCAGCGCGCGATCTGCGCCTCGAGCGGGAGCTCCGGCAGCTCCGGCTCGCCGAGGAACGTGTACTTCGCCATCTCGCCGCGCCCCGACGCCCACTCGCGCACGGGCAGGGTGTCGAGCAGGGCGGTGTCGCAGAGGACGCCCACCGGCTGCCAGAACGCGCCCACGAGGTTCTTCCCCTCGGGGAGGTTCACGCCCGTCTTCCCCCCGATCGCCGCGTCGACCTGGCTGAGGAGCGACGTCGCGACCGTGCAGTACGCGCTGCCGCGGTGGTACACGGCGGCGGCGAAGCCCGCCAGGTCGCTCACCACTCCACCGCCGACGGCCACGACCACGTCGCTGCGCGCCAGCCCGCTCAGCGCGAAGTCCCGGCAGAGGGACTCCACGTTGGCCAGGGTCTTCGCGCGCTCCCCCGCCTCGACGGCGTGCACGTCGAAGGGCAGTCCCGGGTCCACGCCGGCGAACCACCACGCGGCGGCGACCGTCACGTCGGTCACGAGCGCGGCACGCCGCGCCCTGGGCACCCGCTGGGCGATCAAGGACGCGAGACCGGCCGACGCACCCTCGCCGACCACGACGTCGTAGCCGCGTGCGCCCACCGCCCCGGCGGAGCCGACGGCGTCGCCTGCACCCAAGACGACCGGCACCGTGATCACGAGGCCGTCCTCACGTGCTCGCCTGCACCCGCTCGAGCACACGCTCGGCGACCGCTTCGGGTGCGAGGCCGTCGACGTCGACCACCACCTCGGCCACCTCCGCGTAGATCGGCCGCCGCTCGCGCTCGAGCCGGGTGATGGTGCCGGCAGGGTCGCGGTCGAGGAGGGGCCGGTGGTCGACACCGCCCGGTCGGGTGAGCGCCGCGCTCGCGTCGGCGCGCACGCGCTCGAGCAGCGTCTCGGGCGTGGCCCGGAGCCACACCACCGTGCCGGCCCGCCGCAGGAGCCCCCGGTTGGCCGGGTCGAGGACCGCACCGCCCGCGACCGACACCACCGCAGGGCGGTCGTCGTCGAGGGCTGCGGCGAGCGCCTCGCTCTCGAGCGGCCGGAAGGCCTGCTCGCCCCCGGCCTCGAACAGCTCCTTGACCGTGCGGCCGGTGACCGCCTGGACCTCGTCGTCCGAGTCGACGTAGCGCCAGCCGAGGCGGCGCGCGAGCAGCTTGCCGACCGTGGTCTTGCCGGCTCCCATCATCCCGACGAGGAGCACCCGCCGTGGCGCCGCGCCCGCCGCGTGCACCGTCACGCTCGCTCGGGGGGCGACAGCGTCTGGCCCAGCGACGCGAGGTAGCCGTCGCGGTTGCGGAGGAGCTCGGCGACCGAGTCCCCACCGAACTTGCGGAGCGCCTCTCCCGCGAGCACGAGCGCGGTCATCGTCTCGGCGACCACTCCCATCGCGGGCACCGAAGTGACGTCGGTGCGCTCCTTGAAGCTGACGGTCGGCTGCTTCGTGGCCACGTCCACGGTCTCGATGACCGGGCGGCTCAGCGTCGCGAGGGGCTTCATCGCCGCGCGCACGACCAGGAGGTCCCCGATCGACATGCCTCCTTCGATCCCGCCCGCACGGGACGTGGAGCGGCGGTACCCTCCCGACCCCCGAGCACCGGGGTCGACGCGGATCGCATCGTGGGCCGCCGAGCCGCGCCGCGCCGCGACCTCCCAGCCGTCACCGATCTCGACCGCCTTCACCGCCTGGATGCTCATCAGCGCCTGCGCGAGGAGGCCGTCGAGCCTGCGGTCCCAGTGCACGTGGCTTCCCAGCCCGACAGGCACCCCGTAGGCGAGGACCTCGGCGACGCCCCCGAGCGAGTCCCCGTCCTTCGCCGCGGCCTTCACCGACGCCACCATCCTCGCCTCGGCTTCCGGGTCCGCCGTCCGCACCGGCGACGCGTCGATGCGGTCGAGATCCTCGGGGACCGGCCGCGTGGCCTCGGCCGCACGCTCGGGGCCGAGCTGGACGACGTGGCTCAGCACCTGGATCCCGAGACGGGCGAGCAGGAGCTTCGCGAGCGCCCCCGCCGCGACACGGGCCGCCGTCTCGCGAGCCGACGCACGCTCCAGCACGTCGCGCGCGTCGTCGAAGCCGTACTTCTGCATCCCTGCGAGATCGGCGTGGCCGGGGCGGGGCTGGGTGAGGACCTTCGAGGGCGCACCGGGCGCAGGCGACATCTCCTCGGTCCACTTGCGCTCCCACTCGGTGTTGCCGATCTCGATGGCGACCGGCGAGCCGAGCGTCCTGCCGTGACGGACCCCGCCGAGGATGGTCACCTCGTCGGCCTCGAAGCGCATCCTCGGCCCGCGCCCGAAGCCCAGGCGTCGCCGCTGCAGCTCCGCGGCGATGTCCTCCACGGTCACCCGCAGCCCGGCAGGAAGACCCTCGATGACGACGACGAGCGCCTTTCCGTGCGACTCTCCGGCGGTCAGGAAGCGGAGCACCGCACCACGCTACCGAGCCCAGCGACCGTGATCGGCGGGGTCGCGGCCCGGGGGGCGCCGGGCCGGGGGGCGCCGGACCGCGGTTGGGCCCAGCGCACGCCAAGAGGGTGCGAGGGATGGCCCTCGGCGTCTACCATCTGTGGAGCCAGAGGTTCCCGAGCCACGTGCCCCACAGGACGCCGAACATCGTGCCGAGCGCGAGGGCGGGCGCGAACGGGAGCCGGTGCCGGCCGCGCGCGACCAGCAGGACCAGCCCCACCAGCGCCCCGGCCACGAACGCCGCCAGGAAGCCCACGTAGAGCGCGGACAGGCCGACCCAACCCAGCGCTCCGCCGCAGAGCCCTGCGAGCCGCACGTCGCCGAAGCCCATCGCCTTGGGCGACACCAACCAGATGCCCCCGAGCAGCACCAGCCCGGCCGCGGCCCCGGCCAGCGCGTCGAGCATCGGGTGCCACGAGCCGTCGGCCGCAGAGGCGCAGAGGAGCGCGACCCCGACCGCCAGGCCGGCCGCGTAGACGATCCGGCGGGGGACGAGCCCGGTGCGCACATCGGTGACCGAGAGCACCATGAGGGCACCCGCGAGCACGCAGTACGCGGCGAGCTGGGGAACGGCCCCGAGCCGGACCGCATCGAGCGCGAAGGCCGCAGCGGTGACCACGGCCACGGTGCCCCCTTCGGCGACGGCCGCCCGTCTCGACGCTCTCGCAACGGCGAGCGCAGGCAGGCCGGGATGGGCGTCGGCCGCAGAGCGCGCCGCTGCGGGATCGCCGCTGCCGGGATCGCCGCTGCCGGGATCGCCGGGGAAGGACACCGCGGCCGCGGGCGCGAGGGACTCGGCGACGACCGGACGTCGGACGCGGCGCGCGAGGACGTCGAGGAACGGACCGGCGACACCCCCGCCGATCCCGCACACGGCCACCACCCCCCAGGCCGTCATGATCCGACTAGTAGTAGGGGTTGGCGCCGCCCGCGTGGTCCGTGACGTCGACCACCCGCGTCAGCTCGGGGACCTCGTCGCGCAGCGCCGTCTCGATGCCCTGGGTCAGCGTCATCCGGGACATCGCGCAGCCTTGGCAGCCGCCCGAGAGCACCAGGTAGGCGACACCGCCGCTCTCGTCGATCGCGATCAGGTCGGCGCGACCACCGTGCGCGGCGATCGATGGGTTCACCGCCTGCTCCAGGACCCCGCGCACCCGGATCCCGAGCGGGCCGTCGAGCCCGGCCGCCATGACCTCGGCGGGGACCCCGAGCTCCTCGGGCTCAGGAGCGTTCGGGTTCACGAGCACGAGCCCACCCCCACCCTCGCTGCTCCACTCGAGGCGAGCGCCGCGCAGACGGTCGACGCTCGACTTCGGGACGACCACGGTGAGCTCACCGTCGTCGATCACCGAGTCCTCGTCGGCGGCGTCGGCGGCCGCCTGGAAGTAGAGGTCGTAGACGAACTGCGCCTGCTGCACGCCACGCACCTCGAGCCAGAGGGCCAGGCGGTCCGGATCGGGTTCCTGCGACATCGCCTCGCGCACCACGCCACGCGCTTCGGGCGTGAGCGTCACGACGTCGAGCTGTTCAGCGGTTCGAGCCATCGCGCCATTCTACGGGCTAGGGTCCGCCCCATGGCGACCGGCGGCTCGTGCGTGCCGGTGCACGAGTGGGTGAGCCTCGAGGACCCCGACGAGGACCGCACCTGGATCTTCGACGTCACGTTCCTCACCAGCACCTGGACGTGCGTCTACGGGCGTGGCTGCCAGGGTGTCCTCACCGAGCCGGCTCCCGAGCTCCTGCAGGGTTGCTGCTCCTACGGAGCGCACTTCGTCGACGACGACGACGTGCGCCGCGTGGAGGAGGCGGCCGAGTCCCTCGGCGACGCAGAGTGGCAGTTCCGCGACCGTGCGCTGCGCAACGGGATCACGCGCACCACGAAGAAGGGCGAGACCATGACCAGGCTCGTCGACGGCGCGTGCATCTTCCTCAACCGCGCCGGCTTTTCCACCGGCCCCGGCTGTGCCCTGCACCACGCCGCACTGGCGACCGGCCGGCGACCGCTCGACCTGAAGCCCGATGTCTGCTGGCAGCTGCCGCTGCGCCGTGAGGACCAGGTCGCCGACGACGGGCACGTCACCTCCACCGTCGCGCAGTGGGACCGGCGCCACTGGGGCGCCGGCGGCCAGGAATTCGCGTGGTGGTGCACCGAGGAGCCGCACGCGTTCGTCGGCACGAAGCCGGTCTACGAGGAGCTGTCCGACGAGCTCACCGCGATCGCCGGCACGAAGGTGCAGCGTGCGCTGAGGGCGTACCTCGAGGACCGCCGCCGTGCAGGCGTGCCGCTCCCCCATCCTGCCGTGCGACGCCGCAGCTGACGTGCGGTGCGGACCTCCCCGTCGTCGAGCCTGTCGCCGAGCCGGTCGTCGACTCAGTCGTCGAGCGGGTCGTGCTCCACGTCGTCGTGCGAGGGCGCGAGCGACCCGAGGATGCGGTCGTACTGGTCCTCCTCGGCGAGGCACCACGACGCGTGCACGTCCTCTGGCTCGGCTCCACACTCCGGGCACCGCTCCCCAGCGGTGGTGACCGAACGCTTGAGGCTTCGCGCTTCTTCGAATCGCCGATGGCGTCCCTTCTTCACGACCACTCCCTTGCTGCCCGCTCGGGTCCGAGACGCTCGCTCGGCTGAGCCGGGGGCCATGTAGACGACCTGGCCGAACACCGCCCACCGCGTTCGCCGACGGGTCCTTGGCCGTTTGGGCCATTGTAGTCGCTCACCGGGGGCGCACCCGTCGCCCCCCACAGCGCGCGCCCGCTGCGGCACCCGCCCTAAGCTGCACGAACGGTGGACTTCGACCCTCAGGCGATGATTGCTCGGTTCCGTCTGCGTGCCAAGGCGGTGAAGGAGCGAGGTCTCCCCCCGGTGGAGGGCCCAGAGCGCCAGAGGTTCAAGGAGCAGGCCCAGCTCGACTACATGGACTTCGCGATGATCGGCGACGCCGAGGCGACGCTCGACGACGGGATCCTGACGCTCCGAGTCGACCTGCGGCCCCACTGACGCCGCTGGCGGCCTCAGCCGCCGTAGCTCATGCGGGTGTCCTCCATCCGCAGCACCGGCGGGATCTCCCCAGGGGGGCCACCGACCCCGACGACCTCCCCCACGAACAGCTCGTGGCTCCCCGCCTCGAGCCGGTACCCGAGCGCGCAGTCGAGCCATGCCACCGCCCGGGCGAGGACCGGCGCCCCGGTCACGTGCACCTCGACCGGCTCTCCGAGCAAGGACACGACCGTCCCGCCCTCGGTCACGATCTGGTGCTCGGGCACCGGCTTGACGAAGCGTCGCACGAGCGCACGGTCCTCTCGTGCGAGGAGGCTCAGCGAGAAGCCCCCTCCCTCCACGATGAGCGTGCGGGTCACCGAGGCCGCGTCCACCGCGACGGCGACGAGCTTCGGCTCCGTCGCCACCTGCATGGCAAGGCTGGCGGTCATCAGGTTCGCGCGACCACGAGCCGCGCTCCCCACCACGTAGAGCCCGCTGGGCATGGCCCACAGGACCCGACGCCGCAGGCGATCGTCGATGTCGTCTTCGTGCGCGCTCGTCACCAAAGCCCCGTCGAACGCAGCGCCCCGTCGCGAGCACGCGTCAAAAGAGCGCTGTCCCTGTGAGGTCGGGGACCGTCGTCGTGGTCGTCGGCACGCTCGACCCGGTGAGCACACGGACCCGACGAAGCGCCTGCCCGAACAGGGCCGCAGCCCGGTCGGCGTCGCGTGCAGAGACCGCGAGGAGCCGAGAGCCCGGCGACGGCGCGCGGTAGCACGACTCCGCGGCGTCGTACTCGAGCGAGTAGCCGCGCGCGAGGAGCTGGGTGAGCGTCGAGTCCGGCGACGGCAGCTCGTCGTTGAATGTCTGGGCGTCGTTGGCCATGGCCGCGCAGACCGTGTGCGCCGCGGTGACGCCCTCGTGCGCGGCGAGCGCCTTGCGCACCGACGCGCTGTCCCCCTCCAGGGTGCCGACGTCCTGGCCGAGCTTCGTGGTGACGACCCAGCTCTTCAGCCGCTGCTGCGGGGTGCCGTGCGCACCGAGGCCGAGTGAGACGAAGGCAACGACCCCCACGGCGACGACGACCAGCCCGCCGATCCAGAGCCATGCCTTTCCGATCACGGGTCGTGACGGACGCCGGTCATCGGGCGACGAGCAGGTGGTAGTCGCGCCGGCCGCGTCTGAGCACGACGTAGCGGTCGTGGAGGAGGTCGGACGCGCCGAGCGCCCGCTCCTCCCCTTCGACTCGCCGGTTGTTCACGTACGCCCCCCCCTGAGCGACGGTCCGGCGCGCCTCGCCCCTCGAGGACACCAGCCCCGAGGACGCCAACGCGTCCACGACCGTGATCTCGCCGCGCACGAGCGCGTCGCGCGCCACGGTGCTCGAGGGCGCCTCGCCGACCACGTCGAGCAGCGTACGCTCGTCGAGCGAGGCGATCTCCTCACCGAACAACGCGGCCGATGCGCGCTCGGCCCGCGACGTCTCCTCCTCGCCGTGGACCAGCACGGTCACCTCGTGCGCCAGCGCGCGCTGGGCGGCGCGGCGCTGCGGGTGCTCGGCGGTCTCGGCGTCGAGATCGGCGATCTGGTCGTGGTCGAGGAAGGTGAAGTACCTCAGGTACGCGCCCACCACCGCGTCCTCCGCCTGCAGCAGGAATTGGTAGAGACGGAAGGGGCTCGTGAGCGCAGGGTCGAGCCACACGGCTCCCGACGCGGTCTTGCCGAACTTCGTCCCGTCCGCCTTGACGACGAGCGGCGTGGTCATGCCGTGCGCGAGCTTGCCGGAGAGCTTGCGGATGAGCTCCACGCCGGTCGTGATGTTCCCCCACTGGTCACTCCCGCCGACCTGCAGCTCGCAGCCGTAGTCCTGGTGGAGGCGGAGGAAGTCGTAGGCCTGGAGGAGCATGTAGCTGAACTCCGTGTAGGAGATGCCCCGATCCGGGCGCTCGAGCCGAGCGCGGACGGCTTCCTTCGCCATCATCTGGTTCACGGTGACGTGCTTGCCGACGTCGCGGAGGAACCCGATCATCGAGAGCTCCGAGAGCCACGACGCGTTGTCGAGGAGCAGGCCGTCGGCCAGGTCGACGAAGCGGGCGAGCTGCGGACGGATGCCGTCGATGTGCGCGGCGATCTGCGCGCTCGTGAGCAGCTGGCGCTCGTCGGTCCTGCCGCCGGGGTCACCGATCATGCCCGTGCCGCCACCGGCCAACGCGATCGGCCGGTGGCCCGCGCGCTGGAGGCGGCGAAGCAAGGTGAGCTGCAAGAGGCTCCCGATGTGCAGGCTCGAAAAGGACGGGTCGAAGCCGATGTAGAAGGTCAGCCGGTCGTGGTCGAGGCGGTGCCACAGCCGCTCGTCGGTGAGCTGATGGACCAGACCGCGGAAGCGGAGATCCTCGGACAGGGCACCCATGCGGTCAGCCTGCCATATCGCTCGCGGCGCGCCCGTCGCAGCGACCCGTGCGGGCTGGTCGACCGTTCCTCGGGACCGGCGAGCGCCTCACCACCCGAGCCCGGCGAGCGCCTCGTCCACGGCGCCGTCGAGACGCTCGTGGAGCGCGAGGTTGTCCTGGCGCGAGGGCACGCGGGCGCGCACGATGGTGACCCCGTCGCGCCGGGTCGCCGCCGCCAGCGCCTCGTCCAGCTCGCCCGGCGTGCCCACGTCGGCCGTGCGCAGGCCGAGCCCCTCGGCCACGTCCACCACGTCGGAGATCTGAGGGGTCCCGAAGGCCCGCTCGAATTCCGAGCGCTCGAGCAGCGCACGCTGGGGGAGGAACTCGAAGATGCCGCCGCCGCCGTTGTCGACCACGACGACGGTGCAGCTGGCGGCGCCCGGCCCGTCCGCTGCCCGGACGAGCGACGACAGGTCGTGGAAGAACGCGAGGTCGCCCACCAGCGCGACGACCGGCCCCTCTTGGGCCGCTGCCGCTCCGAGCGCCGTGGCGCACACGCCGTCGATGCCGTTGGCTCCGCGGTTCGCCACGACCTTCGGCGGGTTCGAGCGTGGCGGCGCGAACCACTCGAGGTCGCGCACGGGCATGGACGAGGACACGACGACGACCGTGCCATCGGGCACGCGGCGGACCACACGGCGCGCCACGAGCGGCTCGCTCAGCTCGCGCTCGTCGAGCACGGCGTCGATCGCCTCCTGTGCGACACGCTCGGCGTCCTGCCATCCCTCGAGCCATCCGGGCGACGGGCGCTCCGGCGGGATCGCGCGCGCGGCAGCCAGCCAGGCGGCGGGGTCGACGCGGTGGACGACCGAGACGCGCCGCTGCGGATCGTCCCAGCGCCACCACGGGTCGACCGCCACCACCTCGGCACCTGCGAGGTAGGCCGGCAACGCCTTGGACGCCCAGGGCGCGCCCAGTCGCACCACGGCCTCGGGCCGCAGGCGCGCGGGCGCCCGGCGGGCGATCGCGTCCGCCGCCGCGACGACGTGGGGGTGCACCACGCGGCATCCCGAGCGGGGGTCGGCGAGCAGCGGCCACCCGAGGTGCTCGGCGAGCGCGAGCACGCCTGCGACCGGCCCGCATCCCGCACCGACCACCACGACACCGTTCGCCGCGGGCCACTCCCACGGTTCGGCAACGCCGGCGTGCACCACGACCTGGTGCTGCGGCGCGCCGGCGGGGCGCCCCTCGGGCAGCGGGCCAGGGTCGGCAACGAGCGGCTCACGAAAGGCGAGGTTCAGGTGCACGGGCCCTGGTCCTGCCGGCCCGGACCGTGCCTCGGCGACGGCGCGCGCCCCGAGCGACCGCCAGGACCACGAGGTCGCCTCGACCGGGACGCCCGGCTCGGCCGCCCATCGCACCGCACCGGGGTAGAGACCACGCTGCTCGATGGTCTGGGGGGCGCCCACGCCGTGCAGCTCCGGCGGGCGGTCGGCGGTGCAGACGATCAGCGCGACGCGCGAGTGGTGCGCCTCGACGACCGCCGGGTGCAGCTCGGCCGCAGCGGTCCCGCTCGTCACGCACACGACGACCGGCCGGCCCGTCGTCGTGGCGATGCCCAGCGCGAAGAACCCCGCGCCGCGCTCGTCCAACCGGACGTGCACGCGCAGCTCCTTGCGCCCGAAGAGCGCGAGCGCGAGCGGCGTCGAGCGCGAGCCCGGGCAGACGACCGCGTCGGTGATCCCGGCACGCACCCACTCGTCGACCAGCGTCGCCGCGAAGGTGGCCTGCACTACGCTCATCGCACGTGCTGCATGCCGAGAGGAGCGGTCGGGGCCCACGGCTCGTGCTGGCGCACGGCTTCACGCAGACCGCTCGCTCGTGGGGACGCTTCGCAACGTTGGTGGGTGCCGGCCGGGAGCTCGTCCGTGTGGACCTCCCGGGCCACGGCGGATCGTCGGAGGTCCATGCGGACCTCGTGCGAGGCGGCGAGCTGCTCGCGGAGGCCGCGTCGTCCGGCGACGCCCCCTTCGACCTCCTCGGCTACTCGCTCGGTGCCCGGGTGGCGCTGCACGCTGCGCTCCTTGCCCCTCCGGGGCTGCGCCGTCTGGTGCTGATCGGCGGGACCGCCGGCATCGAGGACCCCGTCCGCCGGGAGGAGCGCCGGCGTCGCGACGAGGCCCTCGCCGACGAGCTCGAGGCGGACCTCGACGGCTTCCTCACGCGATGGGTCGCCGCACCGATGTTCGCCGGGCTTCGCGACCCGGGGCTCGACGAGCGGCGACGCAACACCGAGCAGGGTCTGGCGTCGAGCCTCCGCCTCGCCTCCACGGGGTGCCAGGAGCCGCTGTGGGGACGGCTCGGCGAGCTTCGTGCCCCGCTGCTCTCCATCGCCGGCGCGGACGACGTGCGCTTTGCCCTCGCGGCGGCCCGGCTCGCCCGAGGAGCGCCTGCCGGCACCTTCTCGCTCGTGCCGGGGGCGGGACATGCAGCTCATCTCGTGCAACCCGAGCTCTCAGCGCTGATCGTGCGCCGGTTCCTCGGCGACCCGCGCTGATCGTCCGCCGGTTCCTCGGCGACCCGCGCCGGCCGGCGGCTCGCCTCCTGCGGCGCGCGGCTCACACGAGCACCCCGACGGCGAGGAGCACGCCCACGGCGAGCTGCACCTTGCCCGTCCTGCCGAGCACCGGCAACAGCTCGGGGCCCTCGGCGCCGCGCAGCACCGCAGCGCACGGTCGCACCGCCAGTGCGAGCGGGAGGAGCGCGAGCAGCGCCCACGGGCGGTCGACCGCCACGCCGATCAGCCCTGCGGCCACGCCGGCGAACGAGCCGACGTAGAGCCACCGGGCACGCCGCGGGCCGAGCCGCACGGCGAGAGTCCGCTTGCCCGAGGCGGCGTCCCCGGGGATGTCGCGCAGGTTGTTCGCCTCCAACAGCGCGATGGACAGCAGGCCGACCGGGGCAAAGGCCCACCACAGGCCGAAGTTGCCTGCCTGCACGTACGCGGACCCGCCGGTCGCCACCACGCCGAAGAACACGAAGACGAAGACCTCGCCGAGCCCGAGGTAGCCGTAGGGCTTGGGGCCGCCGGTGTACAGCCACCCCGCCGCTGCGCACGCCGCCCCGACCGGGAGGAGCCACCACGTGGTCACGGCAGCGAGCACCAGACCGGCGACTCCTGCCACTCCGAAGCACGCGAGCGCCGCGTTGCGCACGGACCCGGGGGCCGCAGCGCCCGAGGCAACCAGCCGCAGCGGCCCCACCCGTGCTCGGTCGCTGCCGCGCACGCCGTCGGAGTAGTCGTTGGCGTAGTTGGTGCCGACCTGGAGTGCCAGCGCGACCACCAGCGCGAGCGCCGCCCGCCACCAGATCACGACCCCCGCGCCGGCGACCAGCTGCGCGCCGGGGTGCGCGCCGCTCCGCAGCCACCACCCCACGGCGGTTCCGACGACGACGGGCACCGCCGCAGCGGCCAGCGTGCGCGGCCGGGCACCGACGACCCAGCGCGCGAGCGGTCCCGGGACCGCTGCGGGCGCCATGGTCACGGGCGGCGGGGGAACTTGGAGAAGTCCGGCGAACGTCGCTCGACGTACGCGTCGCGCCCCTCCTGACCCTCCTCGGTCATGTAGAAGAGCATGGTCGCGTCACCCGCGAGCTGCTGGACCCCGGCGAGCCCGTCGTCTGCAGCGTTCATGCCGGCCTTCAACATCCGCAAGGCGATCGGGCTGAGCGTCAGCATGCGGCGGCACCATGCCGCCGTCTCGGGCTCGAGCTCATCGAGCGGGACGACGGTGTTCACGAGCCCCCATTCGAGCGCCTCCGCGGCGTCGTACTGGCGGCACAGGAACCAGATCTCCTTGGCGCGCTTGAGCCCGACGGTGCGGGCGAGGAGCCCCGCGCCGTAGCCGCCGTCGAAGCTGCCGACCTTCGGCCCGGTCTGGCCGAAGCGGGCGTTGTCCGCGGCGATGGTGAGGTCGCACACGAGGTGCAGCACGTGCCCGCCTCCGATCGCGTACCCCGCGACCGAGGCGACGACGGGCTTGGGCAGCCGGCGGATCTGCACCTGGAGGTCGAGCACGTTGAGCCGCCCGATGCCGCGGCGGCCGACGAGGTCGTCGCCGACGTAGCCGTCGTCCCCGCGGATGCGCTGGTCTCCTCCCGAGCAGAACGCGTCGGGGCCCTCGCCGCGCAGCACCACGACACCGATGTCGGGGTCGTCGCGAGCGAGCTCGAGCGCGTGGGAGAGCTCGAAGAGGGTCTGGGGCCGGAACGCGTTGCGCACCTCGGGACGGGAGATCGTGAGGCGCGCGATCCCTTCGGCCGTCTCGTAGCGGATGTCGCGCCACTCGCCGGAGGCCTCGAACCTCGGCAGCGGCAGTGCGCGGAGCTCGTCGAGCGGGTCGTGGGGCTTTCCGGAAATGACCGTCTCCACGGGCCCCTAACCTATCGGCCGGTGCCGGAGCTCGTCGCAATCGACCTGCCTGGCGGGCCGCGGTTCACCCATGTGCTCGAGGCGGCGTGGGACGCCGGCGACGCCGTCGCGCCGATCGATCCGCGCCTCCCCCCCCGGGTGCGCCGTGAGCTCGTCCACGCGCTGGCCCCCACCGTGATGATCTCGTCCGACGGCGACGCCACGAAGCTCGGGGGCGGAAGACCGGTCGAGGAGGGCGACGCGGTGGTCATCGCCACGAGCGGGTCCACCGGGGCGCCACGCGGCGTGGTGCTCACTCGTGCCGCGGTCGAGGCGAGCGCCTACGCCACGAGCGCGCGCCTCGGCGTCGACCCCGGCTGCCACCGTTGGCTCGCCTGCCTCCCGCTCGCCCACATCGGCGGGCTCTCCGTGCTCATGCGCGCGCTCGTCACGGGCACCCCCTGCACCGTGGTGCCGGGCTTCGACGCAGCCACCGTGACCGCGATCGCCCGCCGGGGCGAGGCGACGCACGTCTCTCTGGTCGCGACCGCCCTCGGGAGGATCGAGCCGGGCCTCTTCGCCCGCATCCTCCTCGGCGGCGCCGCACCTCCGGATGGCCTGCCGGCCAATGTCGTCACCACCTACGGCATGACCGAGACCGGCTCGGGCGTCGTCTACGACGGAGTGCCGCTCGACGGCGTCGACGTCGCGATCGGGACCGGGCAGGACGGACAAGGCCGCGACGGCGAGGTGCTCCTGCGCGGCCCGATGCTGCTGCGGGCCTACCGCGACGGCACCGATCCGACCATCCCGGGACCGGACCACGAGGGCGGCTGGCTCCCTACGGGTGACGCAGGGCGCCTCGACGATGGACGCCTGGTCGTCCACGGCAGGATGGCAGAGGTGATCACGACCGGGGGCGAGAAGGTCTGGCCCGTGCCCGTGGAGCAGGCGATCGCGACCCTCCCGGAGGTGGCCGAGGTCGCGGTCTGGCGCCGGGCCGACCCCGAGTGGGGCGAGCGAGTCGTCGCCTGGGTCGTGCCCAGGGACCCCTCCGCCCCGCCCGCGCTCGGCGCGCTCGTCGAGGCCGTGCGCGAGACGCTCCCCCCGTGGGCCGCGCCCAAAGAGCTCGTGCTCACCGACCGCCTGCCCCGCACGGCGTCGGGCAAGGTGCGACGGGCCGCCCTCGGCTGAGCTGCGCTCAGCCCATGCCCCCCGGCTGAGCTGCGCTCAGCCCATGCCCCCCGGCTGAGCTGCGCTCAGCCCATGCCCCCCGGCTGAGCTGCGCTCAGCCGATGCCCCCCGACGGCTGGCTGGTCGCTCCGCCGTCGACGGTGAGCACGGTGCCGGTGATCCACGACGCCTCGTCGGAGGCGAGGTACACCGCCGCCGGTGCGATGTCGTCGGGCTCGCCGATCCTGCCCATGGGGATGTGTGACGCGACCGCGTGCTCGTCGGGCTCCCACAGCGCCCGCGCGAACCGGGTCCGCACCAGCCCCGGGGCGATCGCGTTCACCCGCACCCCCGGCGCGAGCTCGTAGGCGAGCTGGCGCGTGAGGTGCACCAGCGCGGCCTTCGTCGCGTTGTACCAGCCGATGCCGGGCTCCGGGCCGAAGCCCCCCACGGACGCGATGTTCACGATGGCCCCGCCCCGGGCGCGCAGCTGCGCGCGGTACGCGGCCTGGCACCACGCGAGGGGACCGAGCAGGTTCACCTCGAGCGTCTTGGTCGCCTGCGCACGATCGATGCCGAGGAGGGGTCCGAAGTAGGGGTTCACCGCTGCGTTGTTCACGAGCACGTCCAGCGCGCCGAAACGCTCGACCGTGGCGTCGACGCACCCCTTCGCCTGCTCGGGATCGCCTGCATGCGCAGCGTGCCACGCCACGTCGCCCCCGCTTTGGTCGAGGTCTCGTGCCGCTGCCTCGAGCGCATCGGCCTTCCTCGACGACAGCATGACCGACGCCCCCGCCTCGGCGAAGCGGCGGGCGATCGCGAGCCCGATGCCCCGGCTCGAGCCGGTCACGAGCGCGACCTTCCCGTCCAGCCGCACGTCCATGGCCGACCACCCTACCGACGCCCGGCGCGCCCTACCATCGGCGGGGTGAACCGGCTGACGCACGCCTCGAGCCCCTACCTGCGACAGCACGCCGGCAACCCGGTCGACTGGTACCCGTGGGGGCCAGAGGCGTTCGCGCGGGCCAAGGACGAGGACAGGCCCCTGTTCGTCTCCATCGGCTACGCGGCATGCCACTGGTGCCACGTGATGGCGCACGAGACCTTCGAGGACCCCGGTGTCGCCGACCTGCTGGCCAGCACGTGCATCGCGGTCAAGGTCGATCGCGAGGAGCGGCCCGACGTCGACGCGCTCTACATGGCGGCCGTCCAGGCGATGACCGGCTCGGGCGGCTGGCCGATGTCGGTGTTCTGCACGCCCGACGGCCGCCCCTTCTTCGCGGGGACCTACTTCCCCCCTTCCGACCGGCACGGGATGCCGTCCTTCCGCCGAGTGGTCGAGGCGGTCGTCGACGCCTGGACGCGGCGCCGCAGCGAGATCGAGGCACAGGCCAGCACGCTCGCAGAGGCCCTCCAGCACCAGGCGCGAGCCGTGGACCGCCTCGCACTGGTGGCACCGGACGGCGGGACCGACTGGGAGACCCTCTCGGCGCACGCGCTCGCCGAGCTCGCCCGGCGCTTCGACCCCGTGTGGGGCGGGTTCGGGCCCCCGCCCAAGTTCCCACGTCCCGCCCTCGTCGAGCTGTGCCTTCGCCCGGACGTCGCAGGTCGCGACCACGGGCCGACATCGCCGCGATCGCGCGCCATGGCGACCACCACGCTCGACGCGATGGCTGCCGGCGGCATCTACGACCACCTCGAAGGCGGGTTCGCGCGCTACTCCACCGATGCGCGCTGGCTCGTGCCCCACTTCGAGAAGATGCTTCCCGACCAGGCGCTGCTCGCACGCTGCTACCTGCACGCTTGGCAGGTGACGGGGTCTGCGACCTACCTCCAGGTGGTGCGCGAGACCGTCGACTTCGTCATGGCCTCACTGTCCACGCCCGACGGCGGGTTCGCCTCGTCGCTCGACGCCGACGCTGCGGGCGTCGAGGGGGGCCACGTGACCTGGACGCCCGCGGAGGTGCGCGCCGCACTCGCCGCGGCGGGCGAGCACGCCGGCACCGCCGCACTCGCCGCGGCCACCGGCACCGCCGCACCCGTCGGGGCGGCCACCGGCATGCTCGACCCCACACGGCTCGCCGCCACCGTGTGCGAATGGTGGGGCGTGACCGAGGAGGGCGACATCGACGGCCGCTCAGTCCTCCACCGCCCGCCCGGGGCCGGCCTCGCCAGGGTGCCCGAGGTCGAAGCCGCCAGAAGAGCGCTGCTCGCCGCCAGGCGTCGCCGTCCCCAGCCTGCACGCGACGACAAGGTCTTGACCGAGTGGCACGCGATGTTCACCGCGGCGCTCGCCGAGGCCGCGTGGGCGTGTGACGACGAGCGCTGGGCGCGCCGTGCCGTCGAGGCGGCAGAGCACGTGCTCGCGCGCAACCGCCGGGCGGACGGTCGCTGGCTGCGCTCGGCCGACAGCGGGGTGCTCGCGTTCGCCGCCGACTACGCGTGGGTCGTCGAGTGCATGACGTGGCTCGCGACGATGACGGGGGACGAGCGCTGGACCGCGCGCGCCGAGGAGACCGCCGGCGGCATGCTCGACCTGTTCTGGGACGCCGACCACGGAGGCCTGTTCACCACTGGGCGCGACGCCGAGCCGCTCGTCGCCCGCATGAAGGACGTCGTGGACGGCGCGCTCCCCTCCGCCAACGCCGCGGCGGCCAACGCGCTGGTGCGCCTCGGCGCGCTCACCGGCGAAAACCGTTGGACGGATGCGGGCACCTCCATCGCCGAGGCCGTGCTCCCGCTCGCGCTCGAGCAGCCGCTCTCGGTTCCCGACATGGTCTCGGCCCTCGCGTTGGTGGACCACGGCGCGCAGGTCGTCGTCGCGGGGGATCGCCCGGACCTGCTCGGAGCGCTCAGGCGCCGGTGGCTCCCGCACGTCGCCGTCGCGTGGGGAGCGCCGGGGCCGGGGCCACTGTGGAAGGAGCGCGCGCTCGGGACGGCGTACGTCTGCCATGGCTTCGTGTGCGAGGAGCCCGCCCGCGACCCCGCCACGCTCGACGCGCAGCTCGAGCACCTGGCGACCGGCGGACGCCGGTAGGCTCCGACCATCGCCGGGGACCCCGTCCCGGCGGCCAGCCGAGGAGGGCACCGGCGTGCCGGGCACGAGACGCCAGCGCCGGCGTGCGCCGGCGCACGCGCGCAAGACACCAAGAGACGATCCGAGGGGCCTCTCGCCCACGGGCGGGCGACCCCCGGTGGACGAGGGGCACGCCCTCGACGGCGCCGCCGTCCAGGCTGCAGATCCCCACGCAGCGGCCGGCGGGCGCACGACGCCTGCCGAGCACGCGCCCGCCGGCGCTCCAGCGCGCGACGTGCGACCGGCCCGTAGCGGGCGGGCGCTCCTACGCGAGGTGCCGCACCGCGATCGGGCGCTCATGGTGGGCGGTGCCCAGCTCCGGCTCCTCGTGCTGGCCTGCACGCCGGAGGACTCGACGGCCGTCGATCTCGCCTCGGGTTCGCTGCTGCGCCTGCGCATCCCCTGGCCGGCCGGGCACGAGCCGGACCTGTCGCCCTTCGACGTGGTCGAAGCGACGCTGGCAGACGATCCCGAATGCGACGACCTCGCCAAGCCAGAGGCTGCGACCGTCGTCGCCCCCCCTCGTCACGTCGGGTCGCTCAAGGGACGGCGCGTCCGGGCGATCCTCGCCCGCGTCGCCGCCACCCACGACGGCCCGCTGCTCGGCTTCGTGGGACCCTCCGCGCCCTACTGGGACTTCCGCGGGCTCCGGCCGTCGGTGACCCTGATCCACCCGACGCGCGGGCCCCAGCTCATGCATCGCCACGCCGACGGATCGACCTGGGTCCGCTTCGGCTGGGAACGCGACGACGTCTGGCTCCCGGTCGAGGACGCCCGCGCGGTCCGGGCGCTCGCCGCGTCCCGCCGTGAACGTCTCACCGGCAAGCCGCTCACCACCGCCCTGGGCTTCTCTCCGCACTACCTGCTCGTCGCGCTCACGAGCCCTCGTGGCGGCCACTGCTACAAGATCTGCCAGGGCGTGCTGCCGAAAGGCTGACCGCTTCTCACGTTCTCACGCGCCCATGCTCGACCCCCCGACGGGACGCGACCGGCCCCGACGGGACGCGACCGGAGCGGGACCTCAGCGGGAGAACTTGCCCCCGGCGAGGTCCTCGGCCATCGCCCAGCCGAAGGCGACCAATCGGTCGCCGCGCGCGGGGTCGATCTCCGAGAACAGCTCGTGCACGCCCTCGGGGAGCTTGACCTTCGGGTGCACGAAGTCGAGCCCTCCTGCGGCTCCGCCGTTGCCCTTCACGATGAAGGTGCGGTCGTCCAACCGGGCCTCTGCGCCGAAGCGCTTCGCCAGCCGCCGCGCCCACGCACGCTCCTCACCCGACGCCCGATGCCCGGCGGCAGGAACGACGTCGCTCAGGCCGAAGAAGGCGCGGAAGCCATCCGGTCCGAGCAGGCGCGTGCCGAGGAGCACGTCTTCGTCGGGGAAGGCCAGCAGCGCACGGCGGAACTGGTCCGCCATCATGGCCTTCAAGGTGGGCTCCGCCCGGCCGGTCCGGTCGACCAACGCCACGCCCACCAGCAGCGACGGCGTGCCGCCGATCCGCTCCAGGGTGCAGAAGGAGTAGCCGCGAAGCTTCCTTCCGTCCCGCACCGTCGTGACCAGCACCCACTCCTCGCGCTCTTTGGAGAGGAACCCGATGTCGAACCCGGAGGTCTCCATCCCGAGATCGGCCAATTCCTCCAGCTCGGCGTCGCCGAGCGCGGTGCAATCCTTCGTCGTGACCACCATCGGCATGACGAGATTCTACCGTCGGAGCCCACGGCCCACAGCCGTGGCACGGATCGAGGGTCGAAGGATGCGGGCAGGGCCGCCTTCGGTGCCGCCTCTCAGAGGTAGGTCCCCGGGCGCGGTGCCGACGGGACCTCCTCTTCGGGACGAGGCAGCCCCCTCTGGCGCATCTGGTCGAGCTGCGCCCTCGCAGCCATCTGCTGGGCCATGAGCGTCGCCTGGATCCCGTGGAAGAGCCCTTCGAGCCACCCGACCAGCTGCGCCTGCGCGATCCGGAGCTCCGCCTCCGAGGGGATCTCGGCGACGAAGGGGAACGCCATGCGGTCCAGCTCCTCGGAGAGGTCCGGGGAGAGCCCCGAGGAAAGCTCGCGCACGGACTGCTCGTAGATCTCCTTGAGCCTCGCCCGCCCAGCCTCGTCCATCGGCGCCTGGCGGACCTCGTCGAGGAGCTGCTTCACCATGGTGCCGATCCGCATCACCTTGCCAGGCTGCTCGACCGACTCCCTGCGCTCCTCGCGGTCCTCGTCGGTGTCCCCGGCATCCGTGCCCGCCTGTGACCCCGCGGCGGACGTCCGGCCAGGGGCCGGCAGGACCTCGTCAGGGGAGACCGCTTCCCCGGCGTCTGCCGACGGCATGTCCTCGGGTGCATTCATGTGGACGATGATGCCAGAGCGAGGCGTGCCGCCCACAATCCCGGCCTCGCCGGCGGCGCGGACCCGGTGGTCATCGGCGCGGGGCCCAGGCGAGCAGCGGCACGACCATCTCGTCGGGGGTGAGAGATCCATGACGGCAGACCAGGCGCTGCTCGCCGGTGTCGGCCGGGTCCAAGAACGCGGTGGAGGCGAAGGGGACGAGGACCACGTCACCAAGACGCCCCCGCACGCCTGGGCTCGGGGCTCCGCCCAGCCACCCCTCGCTGATCACCTGCTCGACGTCGCGCACCCATGCGATCTCGCCGTAGAGCCCGGCGGCACGCTCGAGCAGGTCGTCCTTCGCTCCGGGCCGCGCGTGCAGCCAGCGGAACCGGCCCTCTCCGGAGAGCAGGGACACGCAGTCCATGACCTCGCCACCCAGCACCTCGGTCGAGGCGCCGACCTCGACCTGACCGTGGTCCGCGGTGACGACCAGCGCCGCGTCCTTCGGGAGCACCTCGAGAAGGTCGCCCACCAGCCGGTCCACCGCGACGAGCTCCGCGTCGTAGTGCTCGTCGAGCCCCGACGCGTGCGCGCTGCGGTCGACGCCGTCGTAGTAGGCGTACACGAAGGGTGCCTCCCGTCGGAGCAGCCGCCGCACCTCGACGACGAGCCCTGATGGCGTGTGCCATCCGTGGAGGGGCGAGTCCCCGAGATGTGCCGCGGTGAACCCGGTCGCCCGGTAGTCCTGACGGGACACGACCGGGGTCGGGACCGGGGACCGGGCGAAGGGGGGGAACGGCTGGAATTCCCGAGGGGGCACGCTCTGGCGGGCGTCACTGGCGCCAAGGCGCCACCCGAGGACGTTCAGGATCTCGTCGCCGATCGCCACGCGGTAGCCCACGACGCCGTGGACGGCGGGAGCGAGCCCCGTCGCAAGGCTCGTGAGCGCGGCGGCCGTCGTGCTCGGCGCCACCGAGGTGAGCGTCGTGGCCGTGCCGCTCGCGAGCACCGGAGCCAGCCGAGCCGCACGAGCGTCGAGCTGGCGCGCACCGAGCCCGTCGAGCACGAGGAGCACGATCTGACGTGCACCGACGACCGGCTCGGGAAGCCATCGCGGCCGCGCCTCGTCGCCTGGTCCGTACAGCTCCGCGAGCAGCGTGGGCACGACCTCGGTCAGGCATCGCCCCCCGAAATCCGGTCGGACGGGCTCGACGGACGCTGCGTCCTGGGTCGAGCCGGAGACCATGCGGCCCAAGCGTAGGGCCCCGAGGGCTCTGCGGCGACCCCAGCCACCGCTCGTACGAGGGGCCACCGGTAAGATCGGGGGGCGTGAGAGTGTCGACCCGCGGCGACTATGCGAGCAGGGCGTTGCTCTCGCTGGCATTGCACGGCGCGACCAGCACACCGACCTCGGTGCGCGACATCGCCGACCGCACCGGGCTCCCTCAGCCGTACCTCGAGCAGATCCTGCTCGCCCTGAAGGGCGCAGGGCTCGTCCGCTCCAAGCGCGGCGTGGGCGGAGGGTACGTCTTGGCACGCGACCCGGCCGACATCACGCTCGCGCAGGTGGTGTCGGCGGTGGACGGGCCCATCGTGGCAGGAGACTTCGGGGAGCCGCACGAGAACGGTGCCTGCGACCACGAAGGCCAGTGCGTCCTGCTCGCGGTATGGGCCGAGGTCGGAGCCACCATGCGCGAGCACCTCCAATCCTTCACCCTGGCCGACATCGTGGGGCGCGCACGGGGAAACCGCCCTGCCGAGCAGACCGCGGCGGCCCGGAGCGCAACGCGCCCGCCGCCGGGCAACGGAGCTCGGGGGCGGAGGCCCGACGGGGTGCTCGAGCCGCTCGTCGTCTCCGGGTCGTGAGCACCTAGCCGTCGCACTCGCGCAGACTCTCCACCAGCACGTCCCAGCGAAGCACGACGGGTGTCTCGCGCTCCCAACCCAGTGCCGAGACGGCGCCTGCGCGCAGCCCGAGCAGCCGCCCGCCGATCGGCGGCAGGCCGACCCACCGGGCCGCGAGCACCCGCAGAAGGTGCCCGTGGGAGAACAGCAGCACGTCGCCTCCGGCCGCCCGCGCCCGCTCGACGACCCGGTCGGCTCGGCGGCCGACGTCCGCCGCGGTCTCCCCGTGGGGCACGCCGTCGGCCCACAGCGTCCATCCGGGCCGCTCGGCGCGGATCTCGTCGGTCGTGAGGCCTTCGTAGTCCCCGTAGTCCCACTCCACGAGGTCGCAGCATGGCTCTGCGCGCGCCTCGTACCCGGCGAGCGCGCAGGTCTCGGCGGCCCGTGAGAGCGGGCTCGTGAGCACGAGCACGGGGTCCGGCACCATGCTTCTCAGGCACTCCCCGAGGTCTGCGGCGACCACCCTCGCACCGGGCAGGAGCGGGACGTCCGTCCGGCCGGTGTGCCGGCCCGACTCGCTCCATTCGGTCTCTGCATGCCTGACCAGCCAGATGTGCACGTCGCCACGTCAGCACCCAAGGGCGCGTGCACGCAAGCCCCCGGCTGCTCGACGTCGAGCGGTGCGGGCTGCGAACGGCACACGCACGCGGGAACCGCGGCGTCGGGGAGCTGGTTCATCCGGGCACGACATCACAGGCTGCGCGCTCGCGGGCGCGCAACGGGCCCGGAATGGAATGACATCGGGGGCGCGGGCGTTCTATCCGTAGGATCGGGTAGAGATATCCGAGCACGGACCCAGAACGAGCACGAACCAGATAGAGAGCGACGAAGCCGCACACGATGAGCACCTCGACCAAGACCAGCGCAGCGGGCACCGACAGCCTCGGTCTGCTGCTGCGCGACCTCGACCAGTACCCCATGCCGGACCACGAGCAGCAGATCGCGCTGGCCAAGCGCGTCGCTGCCGGCGACGACCGCGCGCGTAAGGAGATGGTGGCGGCCAACCTCCGCCTCGTGGTCCACTGGGCTCGTCGGTACCAGGACCGCGGCGTCGACCTGGCGGACCTCGTGCAAGAAGGGACGTTCGGACTGTTGCGCGCCGTCGAGAAGTTCGACTGGGAGCGCGGCTTCCGGTTCTCCACCTATGCGACGTGGTGGATCCGCCAGGCGCTCCAGCGCGCGGTGCAGCAGCACGGGCGCACCATCCGGATCCCGCTCGAGGTCGGCGAGCGACTCCAGCGCCTCGACGCGATCACGGCTGAGCTGGCGGGCCAGCTCGGGCGCCAGCCGACCGAGGAGGAGCTGACCGAGGTGACCGGGATGACGCTCGACGAGCGGCGCAACCTCGAGGACATCGCGCGGGTCACCGCGAGCCTCGACCAGCCGGCGGCGATCGACTCCTCCACCTCGCTCGGTGAGCTCGTCGCCCCCGATGGCGACGACTGGGCCGAGCGGGTGGACCGCCAGATGGTGTTCGAGCGGATCCGAGAGGCGGTCGACCGCCTCCCTGAGCTCCAGCGCGACGTCTTGCGCATGCGGTTCGGCTTCAACGGCGACACCCCGGCGTCGCTCCAGACGACGGCCGAGCGGCTCGGCGTCGGAGTCCGCAGGGTGCGGCGCGCAGAGGAGGAGGCGCTCGCCGCCCTCTCCGCCGACGGCGCGGTCGTCAGCGCGCAGGACGCCGCGGCCTGACCTGTAGGCCCGCGGCGTGGGCGATCAGCCAGCTTGCGGATCCGGGTCGCCCTCGAGCACGGCGCGCAGGTCGGCGGGAAGTGGCGAGCGCCAGGTCATCCGGGCACCCGAGGCGGGATGGTCGATCGCCAGCTCCCCTGCGTGGAGGAAGAGCCGCCCCTCGGCCAGCACGCCCCGCGACGCGGCCATCCCATAGCGGTCGTCGCCCACGACGGGGTGCCCGATTGCCGCGGCGTGGACCCGGATCTGGTGCGTTCGCCCGGTCTCGAGGGTGCACGCGAGGAGCGACGACGGACGCGCCACCCAGCCGCCTCGTCCCCTGAGGCGCTCGACCCGGTCGATCACCGCATAGCGGGTGCGCGCCGGTCGACCTGCCGGCGTCACCGCCATCTTGGTGGGGGTTCTCACCGAGCGTCCGATCGGGGCGTCGATCACCCCGCGGTCATCGGGAAGGATCCCGACGACGAGGGCCAGGTAGCGCCGGCCCACCGTGCGGGCACCCATCTGCGCGACGAGGGAGCGGTGCGCACGCGGCGAGCGAGCCACGACGAGGAGCCCGGAGGTGCCCTTGTCGAGACGGTGGACGATCCCTGGGCGCTCGGGGTCCGACACGTCGGCCACGTCGCCGATGTCGGGATACCTGGCGAGCAAGCCGGCGACGAGGGTCGCGCGGCGCGATCCT
Source organism: Actinomycetes bacterium (assembly GCA_021822565.1). Classification (GTDB taxonomy): domain Bacteria; phylum Actinomycetota; class Acidimicrobiia; order Acidimicrobiales; family RAAP-2; genus JAJYVT01. Next base: position 24,083 of record JAKAQM010000019.1, read on the forward strand.
GCGCCTGGATGCACCACCACCCCGGCGGGCTTGTCGACGACGACGAGATCGGGGTCCGCGTAGACGACCTCGAAGGGCACGCTCGCGTCCGGCTCGAGCGCCACGGGGGCGGAGCGGAGCTCCACCGTGAGCTTGCTCCCTTCTCGTAGCGGCACGCTGCGCTGCGACGCCAGGCGTCCGTCCACGAGGACGCGGCCTTCCGCCACGAGACGCGTCGCCTCCGACCGCGACACCCCGGTCAGGATGGACACGGCGCGGTCCACGCGCACCCCGGCGAGCGTTCCGGGCACCGTTGCCGCGAAGTGGGCGTCGGCCTCGTCTTCCACCGGCCTCACCGGGCTCGCCACGCCCCGGCATCGTGCACATCGTGCACATCGGGATCCCGCCGCTGCTCGGGTGTGCCGCCACGTCCGCTCTCCGGCGCGGGCGGAAGGCGGATCGGGAAGAGCATGGCGAGGACGGCGAGGACCACACCCACGGTGATGCAGGCGTCCGCCACGTTGAAGGTCGGCCAGTGGCTGAGCGTCACGAAGTCCACGACGTCTCCGTGATGGCCGCGCAGCACACGGTCGGCGAGGTTTCCGAGCGCGCCACCGAGCACGAGCCCGTAGGCGACGCCGAGGAGCGCGCGGCCGGCGTGCCAGGCCAACCAGCCCACCCCCACCAGGACGACTACCACCAGGGGGACGAGCCAGTCGCCGGCGCCGTCCAACAGGCTGAACGCGGTCCCCGAGTTGTACTGCAGTCCCAGACCGAGCGGTCCGACGAGGTGGACCGGGTGGTGGAGGTCGGCCAGCGCCCACGACGTGGTCGCCTGGTCCGCCGCGATCGCCGCTGCCGCGACGGCCGCAGTGAGCAAGAGGGCCCGGCGCCGTGCTCCGATCAGCGTCGCGACAGCCCTCCGCTCTTGCACGCGACGCACAACCTCGCGTACGGCAGCGCCTTCAGCCTCGGCTTCGGGATCGGCTGCCCGCAGCGCTCGCAGGCGCCGTAGGTGCCGTCCTCGATCCTGGCGAGCGCGGCGTCGATCTCCCCGACCGCGGCCAGCGCCTGTGCCGACAGGGCGAGGTCGCGTTCCCGGTCGACGGTGACCGTCCCGCCTTCACCCGACTCCTCGTCGAACTGGACGTCCCCTGGCTCGCGCTCCTGTGCGAGCGAGTCCGCCTCGGCCTTCAGATCGGAGGCCTGGGCGAGGTAGACCTGTCGCTCGGACTCGAGGAGCTCGCGCTGCTCGGCGAGGAACTTCTCGTCATCGGCGTACGGACCGGCGGGAGCAGCCTTGGCTCCGCGGCGTGCCGGCTTCTTCTCCGTCGTCGACGCGACCGACTGCGTGTCCTTCGTGGTGCGAGAAGTGCTAGAGGTCACTGCCTTCTTCACCGTCTCCTTCGTGGTCGGGTGCTTCTTCTCGGTCGTCTTCCCGGTCGTCTTCCCGACCTTCGTCCCAATCGTCTTCTCGACCTTCGTCTCCTTGGCAACGGTGGCGCCGGACGAGTCCGCGGTCGTCAGCGGGCGTACCACGTCTCCCTGCGAGGTGGTCGTGGCCGTCGGAGCGCCGGCGTGATCGCCGGCCATCCGGTGCCGGGGGACTCTACCCGTTCGCTCCACCGTCCGATCCGCGGGTCCGGTGGTCGGTCGTGCGCCTTTCTTGGAACCGTCCGAGGCCTCCGGCCGCTTCGGGGGCGCGGCGGCGGACGGCTCCGCCGACCGCGAGCCCTTGGTCGAGAGCTGGGTTGCCGGCGTCGACTTCGACGCGCCCGCGGCCGCTGGCCCCATCACCGTCCCTCCCTTCGGACCTCCGCCGACGCGCGGAACGCGCCCGCCGGAAGGCGGCGACCCTAGCGGACGACGTGCGCCGCTTCAACCACCTCTCGCCGCCCGAGCCGGAGGCCCCAGAGGCGGGAGGCACGAGAGCCGGAGGCCCCAGAGGCAGGAGGCCCCAGAGGCAGTGGAGCCCGAGGTGGGGGCACCCGACGTGGGCCTCGCCCGACCTCAGTCGCCGAGACGGTTCTCCTCGGGCCGTGCCGCCGAGTCACGCCCCGCGCCCAAGAGGTCGCCGTTCAGCACGCGGGTGCGGGGAGGTGTCTCGGTGCGCTCGTTCGACAAGGCCGCCTGGAGCACCCCCGTCGGCTGCCGCTCGGACGCCCCGGCTCCCGGCTGAGGCCGCGGCGCAGCGCTCCCGGCGGGGCTCAGCCCGCCAGGCCCGGCGGGCTCGCTCCTCGCGGCGTTCGGCGCGTCCGAGGACGCCTTACGGTCGGCGCCGGGCGTGCTCGAGCGACCCTCCCCGCCATGCTCCACAGGCCCCTGCAGCCGCTCGTCGACCCAGCGGAGCGCGTCGACCAGCGACGCGCGGATCTTGGTCCGCTGCTCCTCGAGGTGCCGGGTCATCGCCTCCACGTCGCTCGCGAGCCGGGCCCGTGCGCCTTCGAGGCGCGCGACTTCGTCGCGCAAGCGTTCCTCGGCCTGAGTGGTGACCTGGCGGGCACGCTCTTCGGCCTGGGTGAGCAGCGCACGCGCGCGCTCCTCGGCCCTGCCCACGACCTGTGCGGCCTCCGCCTCGCTCTCGCGCTTGGTCTGCTCGACGAACTTCTGCGCGAGGACCAAGGTGCGCTGGAGCGTGTCGTCGGTCACCGCGGAGCCGGACGGCTCACCAGCCGGCGCCGACGACGCGGCCGAGGGCTCTCGGGCACTGCCAGGGCGCGTCGCGGACGCGAGCTCGACCTCGAGCTGTGCGATCCGCTCCGTCGCGTCACGCAGCCGCTCGTCGGCGGTCCGCAGGCGCTCTTGGACCTGCTCTGCCTCCACCGCCGCCTTCTCGAGGTACTCGTCGACCTCGTCGACGTTGTACCCCTTCAGTCCGAGGCGGAACTCGACCGTGCGAAGCGTGTCGAGGATCGAGTGACTCGAAGAGCTGTTGTCCATGTGCGCCGAGTGTACTCCTGCGACGTTCGCCGGCCTCGGATGCTGGGCGTCGCAATGCCCCGGCTCGCGGCCCCGTCGCGCGGCCTCGGCTCACGCTCAGGCGCGCAGCAGGGGGATGACGACGAGCTCTGCGACGACCACCACGATGATGATCGACAAGTCGATCCCCATGCCACCTGCGCGAATGGGCGGCAGCACTCGACGGATCGGCCGCAGCACCGGCTCGGTGATCGAGTCGAGCGCACGCACGACGCGGAAGAGCAGGGTCCCCGGGCGAGCCGGCAGCCAGCTCAGCAACGCACGGGCGATGAGCACGAGGACGTAGGCCTCGACGAGGTAGGCGATGATGTCGAGCACGTTCATGTGGGCCCCATCGAGTCAGCTGCGCCCGTAGCCACGCTCCTGCAGGCGCTGGCGCTCTTCCTCCGACACCTTGACGTTGGTCGGAGCAAGGAGGAAGACCTCATCGGCAACCTTCTCCATCTCTCCGCTCAGCGCATAGGTGACGCCGCTGCAGAAGTCGATCATGCGTCGCTGGAGGTCGCGCTCTGCCACCTGGAGGTTCACGATCACCGGGCGGTTCGCCTTCAGGCAGTCCGCGATCTCCTTGGCATCGCCAAAGCGCGTGGGCGCCACCACCTGGACACGCGTGGCCTCTCCGGCGCTCATCGGGCGGATCACGGGCGAGCGCGTCGCGACGACGCCGGTCGCCGGGCCATGCGACGCGCTGTCACGCTGGAGCGTCCTGATCCGGCCGACCGCGACCGACCCCGTACGCTCGTCGTCGCCGGGCTCGGGCTCGGGCTGGAAGCGCGGCTCCGGGCGCGACACGGGCGCGAAGCTGCGCTGGCTGCGATCCTCGTACTCGTCGTACTCGTCGTACTCGTCGTCGAGCAGGCCGAGATAGACCATGGTCTTTTTCAAGAAGGTGGGCATCGCATGTCTCCTCGGCACCTAGCGTACTGCCTTCCCTGCCGCGCCGGCGGGCATCTGCGGCTCACGTCGCGTGCACGCGGCGCGCGGGCCGGTCGCCGAACAGGGCGCGCCCCACGCGGACCATGGTCGCACCTTCGGCGACGGCGAGCTCGAGGTCGTCGCTCATCCCCATCGACCGCTCCACGAGACCGAGATCGTCCGCGAGGGACCGCACGAGCCGGAACGCCGCGCGCGCGGCGTCCGGGTCCAGCGGAGCGACCGTCATCAGCCCATCCACCTCCAGGCGCGCGGCACGCAGGTCGGCCACCAAGGCGGGCACGCCCTCGAGTGCGCACCCGTTGCGCCCCGGAGCGCCGGTCGTGTCGACCTCGACGAGGACGGCTGCCCCGGGACGACGCCGGGCGATCGCCTCGCCCTCGACAGCCCTCGCGACGCTCTGCCAGCACGAGACGACGGGCGCGAGCGTGGCGACCTTGTTCCGCTGGATCGCACCGAGGAAGTGCCAGCGCACCCCCGTTTCTCGATCCCCCGAGCCGCGGAGCGCTCCGTCCTTGGCGAGCAGCTCCTGGGCGTAGTTCTCGCCCACGTCCACGACGCCGGCCTCTCGCGCGGCAGCCACGGCCTCGGGACCGAACCCCTTGGTGACCGCCACGACGCGGACCTTGTCGGGGTCGCCGCCCGCCCCTGCGATGCGCGCGCGGACCCTCGCGAGCCCTGCCACGACGTCGAAGGGGCCCTCAGTGCCACTGGGGGCCACGGGCGTTTGCCTCAGCGAAGGAACGACGGCACGTCGAAGTCGTCGTCGTCGAGGTCGACGTCGTCGCCGCCGGCGAAGATGTCCGTCGGCGCGGAGGGCTCCAGTCCGAGTGGCGCGTCCACGTGCCCCGACGTGCGGGCGGGCTCCTCCCATCGCTCGAACCCGGCCGCGATCACCGTCACGCGTACGTCGTCGCCCATGCCCTCGTCGATCACGGCGCCGAAGATGATGTTCGCGTCGGGGTGCGCGACGGCGTGGATGATCTCCGCAGCCTCGTTCACCTCGAAGAGGCCGAGGTCGGTCCCTCCGGCGATGTTGAGAAGGATGCCGCGAGCACCTTCGATCGACGCCTCGAGCAAGGGGCTCGTGATCGACGCCCGTGCCGCGTTCACCGCCCTGCCCTCGCCCGTCGCGGTGCCGATCCCCATGATCGCGGTTCCCGCGTTCAGCATGATCATCCGGACGTCGGCGAAGTCCGTGTTGATGAGGCCGGGCACGGTGATGAGGTCGGTGATCCCCCTGACCCCCTGCAGCAGGACCTCGTCCGCCATCTTGAAGGCGTTGACCATGGAGGTCTTCTCCGTCGAGACCGTGAGCAGGCGGTCGTTCGGGATGACGATGAGGGTGTCGACCTTCTCCTTCAAGGTCTGGATGCCCTTCTCGGCCTGCATCGCGCGGCGGCGACCCTCGAAGGTGAACGGCCGCGTCACGACGCCGATCGTGAGGGCGCCGAGACCCTTGGCGATCTCCGCGATGACCGGTGCCGCGCCCGTCCCGGTGCCGCCCCCCTTCCCCGCGGTGATGAAGACCATGTCCGCGCCCTGGAGCGCCTCTTCGATCTCGCTTCGATGCTCCTCGGCGGCCTGGCGACCGATCTCGGGGTCGGAGCCGGCACCGAGCCCCTTGGTGAGCTGCCGGCCGATGTCGAGCTTCAGGTCGGCATCGCTCATGAGCAGCGCCTGTGCGTCGGTGTTGGCCGCGATGAACTCGACGTGCTTGAGGCCGGCGTCGATCATGCGGTTCACCGCGTTGACGCCACCACCTCCCACTCCCACCACCTTGATGAGTGCGAGGTAGTTGCTCTGGGACGGAACGGTCATGTGCTCCCTCGATACTGTGGCGACCGTCGTCCGGCCGCATGCCCCCATGTTCCCGCACGAGCCGACAGGGGAGCGGGTTGCAGCGCCGCGACCATCAACCTGACGCGGAGGTCGACGCCGGCTGGACACGACCCGCGGACACCATAAGGGAGCCACCCGGCCCGGTCAAGCGGCCCGGTGGAGCGGCCCGGTGAAGCGCTCCAGCCATGCCCGCCGTCGCGCCGGCCGGCCAGGGCGGGCCGAGCAGCGGCGCTCACGGCCGCACGACCGGGGTCGCGGGGGCGGACACGTCGATCATGGAGCCCGCCTGGAGCACGGCGCCTCTCAGGATCGCGGCGACGTCCTCCTCCTTCTGCGCGAGCTGTGCGGTCGACCCGAGGTAGACGTCGAGCCCCGACGTCAACTGGAGAGTGACCTCGCGCGCGCGGTCCTCCGCCACGCTCGTCACCTGGCTCGCGAACGCCCTGGGGAGCGAGGTCGCCACGACCAGCGCGGCGCGCAGGTCACGCACGGTCGATCCCGGCGCTCCCGGCGGCACGGGCCCGACCACGCGCGGGAGCCCCGGCGGCGCCTGCGCTGCGGCCGTGAGCACCTTGCCGCTGCGGCTGACCACTGCCCAGCCCGACCCGGCGAGCTCCTGGACGGCGGCCGCCGGCGCCCGCTCCTCCACCGTGATCCGTACGCCGTCGGGCCACTCGCGCGAGACCGTCGCGTGGGCGACCCACGGAAGACGCTCGACGCCGGCAGCCGCCGCCGCGCCCACGTCGATCAGCGGCGGATGGTCGGTGAGCCCGGCCGCAGCGACGATCCGACTGGCGGGCGTGTGGGTCGCACCCACGACCGTCACGACCCGTGCCGCGAAGAGCCGCGAGTGCAGCGCGAACCACCCCCCCGCTGCGACGAGCAGCAGGCCGAGGACCCACAACGCCACCCTGAGGCGCCGGCGCGCCTCGTCTCGCAGGACCTCCGCTCGCCGCGCGCGGATGCGCGGATCGATGGCCTCGCGTGCCTCGGCGGGCGGGCGAGGGCGGGCGGGCGACCGCGCGGCCGAGGTGGACCTCACGCGTCCGCCGCCCGCGCGCCACCCGTCGCCTCGCCTTTTCGGCCGTGCTCACCCGGGCCGTGCTCACCCAGGGGGTCCTCGCCCAGGGGGTCCGGAGCGAAGCCGACGAGCTTCACCTCGGGTCGCAGGAGGATGCCCGTCGCCATGGCCACCTTCCTTCGCACGTACGCCATCAACGCGACCACGTCGC
>JAKAQM010000130.1 GCA_021822565.1 Actinomycetes bacterium
GGCGCGATCGTCTCGCGAGCCTCGCGGATCACCCCGGGGATGCTCCGGGCCGCCGCTGCAGCGGTGGCCGGGGAGCTCGACCCCACTCGACCCGGAGCGCCTCTCCTGCCGCCGGTGGACACGCTGCGGCAGACGTCGGCAGGCGTGGCTGCGGCGGTGGCTCGCGCGGCCCTGCAGGATGGTGTAGCCCGCCTCGAGGGTGCGGTGCTCGAGGGTGCGGTCACCGAGGCGATGTGGGAGCCCGTCTACCCGCCTCTGCGTCCTGCGGGGTGAGCCTGGAGCTTGACGCACACCGCCCGATGCGTGGCGTTCGACCCGCAGTGCACCGTCGGGCACGGATGGCCATGAAGACATGCGACGAGGAAGCGGAGATGGCAACGTGACTGGACAGATTGTCGTTGGAATCGACGGCTCGAAGGGATCGCGCCGCGCGCTGGAGTGGGCCCTCGAGGAAGGGAGGATCCGCGGGCTGCGTGTCGAGGCGGTGATCGTCTGGCAGAGCCCCTACGACTTCCCGGGGGACTACGACTTCTTCTCCCCGCAGGACGACGCCGCGATGGCAGAAGCGGCGCGGGCGCGCCTCATGGCGGCCATCGGCGAGACCGCCGGCGCCGGCACCGACGAGATCGAACCGGTCGTGGTCGAGGGTGATCCTGCAGAAGCCCTGTGCGAGCGCGCCGAGCAGGCCGGGCTGCTCGTGGTCGGTTCGCGTGGCCGAGGGATCTTCGCTCGCCTCGCTCTCGGATCGGTGAGCTCGAAGTGCGCGCACCACAGCCCCTGCCCTGTGGCGATCGTCCCCGCGCCGGATCGAGGAGGAGAGGTGCGGAACCGGCCCGCCGGCCGGGTCGTCGTGGGTGTCGACGGGTCGCCGGGATCGTTGCGAGCGCTGCGTTGGGCGCTCGACGAGGGAGGTGCGCGACGGGCGACCGTGCAAGTCGTCACGGTTTGGCGCGGGGTCCACGTCGACGAGGACATGGCCATGGAGCTGCTCAACTTCTCCACACTGGCCGAGTACGAGAAGGCCAGCGCAGAGACGGCGAGGAAGCGGTTGGAGCGATCGATCGACGAGGCCATCGCGGAGTCGCCGCTCGTCGCCGAGCCGGCCGCGGTCGAGCCGGCCGCCGTCGAAGGAGATGCCGCCGAGACCTTGTGCCGGTTCGCGGCGGAGGCCGATCTGCTCGTGGTCGGTTCGCGTGGCCGCGGATCGTTCGCCGAGCTGTCGCTCGGCTCGGTGAGCTCGAAGTGCGCGCACCACTGTCCACGCCCGGTCGTGATCGTCCCGACGGAGCGTGATCGTCCCGACGGAGCGTGATCGGCACGACGGAGCGTGATCGTCCCGACGGAGCGTGACCGGCACGAGCCGGCTCGGCACCCACACGCGTGAACGCGGGGGCGATCACCCCCGCGTTCACGCGCTGCGCTCACTGCGAGCCGGCCAGGGCTCTTCGGTCAGAGCCCTTCGTTCACGAGCCCTTCGTTCACGAGCCCTTCAGGTACCACGTCTGAGGGACGAAGGCCCCGTAGGGGCTGAGGTGCTGCCAGCCCGAGAGGCTCTTCTTCACCGCGACGACCCGCAGGTCCTGGAGCGGCCACCACAAGGAGGCAAGGTTCTTCGAGAGGTAGTTCTCGGCCGCGTAGAGGGGCTTGAGACCGGGGGTGGTCTCGACGGCGTCGATCAGCTTCTGGGCCTTGGGTGTGTAGTAGCCGCCTCCCCAGAAGTTCCCCTGGCCCCATTGGCTTGTGCCGTTCGGGATGGTCTGGTACTGGCCGTATGTCCACATGTAGCTCGAGTAGCCGATGAGGCCCCAGTTGCACGGAGGTGTGCTCGGGCACACGCCGCCGATGGAGAACATCGTTGTCGTGGTCTGGCCGTCCAAGGCGAGGTCGATGCCGACCGACTTCGCCGCGGTCTTGAAGGCTGAAACGGCTGCGAAATACGCTGTTGTTCCCGTCGAGTACATGAACTTGAAGCTGAGCTTCTTGCCCTTGGAGATCCCCTTTCCGCAGTCCGAGGAGCCGGCGCCGGGATGCTTGCAGATGTCGACGCCGCCGGGGCCCTTCACCCAGCCGTGGCTCTTCAGCAGCCTGGACGCGAGCGCCAGGTCATAGGGGTAGGGGTCCTTCTTGATGCCTGGGCTCACGTACTTGGAGCCCGGGTAGACGGCGACCGGGCCGTAGTCCGGAAGGCCGTAGCCGCCGAAGGCGCGCTTGATGTAGAGGTTCTCTGTGATGAGGTGCTGGAGCGCCTGGCGGATGTAGAGCTGCTTGACGAGCGGGCCCCACGTCTTCGAGCTGTACCCGAGCTCGACGACCTGGTTGTAGAAGGTCTGCCACGGCTTGATCGTGTAGCCGTGGCTCTTGAAGTAGGAGATCTCCTTCAAGTCGCCGAACGGGATGTAGCCGAATGTGAGCGTGCCCGAGCGCAGGGCGTCGAGCTCCGCGGTGCCTGTTGTGAAGCTGTAGAGCTTGAACCCGGCGATGCGCGGCTTTGTGGGTCCGGTGTAGTGCGGGTTGGCCGCGAACGTTGCCTCGTGGGTCACCTGGTCGTAGGCGCTGATCTCGAAGGGACCGTCCACGGTCTTCCAGATCGGGTTGGTGGACCAGGTGCCCTCGTCCTTGGACTGGGAGAAGAGAAATGTGAGCACCTGCTTCGCGCCGGCCGGCGTGGATGCAGCGGTGCCGTCGGCCGATGTGAGCGAGGTGCGGTCCCATTCTTGGACCGGGAGCGGGTAGATCCAGGTGAGCTGGTTCCCGGTGAACCATGTCGGGTTGTAGGAGCGCTTCAGGTGGAGGACGACGGTCGACGAGCTCGGGTATGTGACGCTCGAGATGTCGTCGGGGAGGAGCCCAGGCAGGTAGTTCCCGAGCTTCTTCTTCCCGGCGTCGACGAGCTGGAAGTAGAACTTCACGTCGTTGGATGTGACCGTCGCACCTGTCGACCACTTCAGGTTCGTCTTTAGGTCGATGGTGACGGTCTTGTCGTGGTTGGAGTAGACCGGCGGCTTCGCCGCCGACTGGGTGTAGTTGATCCCGGTCTTCGAGCCGTTGCCGGCCCAGTAGAGCGGGAGCCACATCTCCCTCTGCGCGGAGATGTCCCAGTTCTCGTACCCGACCTGGTTGTCGAGGGGGAGGATCCATGTGAAGATGTCCCCGATCGTGAGGGCGTACGCCGGCATCGCGTTGGACACCGCCTTCGGGGACTTGGTCGCCTTCGAAGTGTGGTGGTCGCTCGGGCTGGCAGACGCGACGGGCGCGCCGACGAGCATCGCGCCCCCCACCGTCGCCAGGAGGGCGGCGGCAGCGACGCCCGTCCCCCAGCGCCGGAGCGTCCCCCTCCTGCCTTGGGCCCGGCCATTCGATGCTTGCTTCGCGTTTCCGAGCATGCGGCTCCTCTTTTCCTTGCCGTTCACCCACTCGCCACGGCGCGTGCCGTCGTTGATGGCTCCTGAATTATCATTCAGACGCGTGGACAATGCCAATCCGCAACGCAGATGAGACCCTATCCCGGATCTCCGAACATTGCAATAGTGTTACGCACCCGTCCGCCGGGCACGGCAGAACGCGTCGCTGGATGCCCGGGCAGCCCTGCGGCGCCGTCGAAGAAAGGCGTGCAGACATGAGCAAGAGCACGGCTGGGACTGCGGGGCAGCCTGCCAGCTCACGGGCGATCTCCTTCTGGTACTCGCAGCTCGACCCGACCCCGCCGCACCGCCAGCACCTCTCGGGATCGCGCCGCGCCGACGTGTGCATCGTGGGCGCCGGCTACACGGGTCTGTGGACCGCGTACGAGCTGCTGCGGCGCCAGCCGAGCCTCGACGTCGTCGTCCTCGAGGCCGAGGTCGCCGGCTTCGGCGCGTCGGGCCGTAACGGCGGCTGGGTCGAGGGGATGGTGGCCGGCGACCGCCAGCACTGGGCGGGAATCGGCGGCCGCGAGGGCGCAGCGCGGATGGCGCAGGCCATCCAGGACGCCGTCGACGAGATCGGAAGGGTGGTTGCCGTCGAGTCCATCGACTGCGGTTTCAGGAAGGGCGGGTCGTTGAAGGTCGCCCAGACCGAGCTCGAGGTGCGCCGCCTGCGAGCGGAGCTCGAGGAGGATCGGGTCTGGGGGCTCGGGCCCGACGACGTCGCGCTGCTCGATCGAGATGGCGCCGCCTCCCGGATCGCGGTCGACGGAGTCCTCGCCGCCACGTACACGCCGCACTGCGCCCGTGTCCAACCGGCGGCGCTGGCGGTCGGCCTGGCAGGAGCGGGTGAGCGAGCTGGCGCGGTGATCTACGAGTCGACGCCGGTCACGCGCATCGACCCGGGGATCGCCCACACGCCGTTCGGCGACGTCCGGGCTTCCTTCGTCGTGCGCGCCACGGAGGGGTACACCGTCTCGCTCGAGGGTCAGCGTCGGGCCATGCTGCCGCTCACCAGCTGTGTCATCGCGACCGAGCCCCTCGGGCCAGAGGTCTGGGAGCAGCTTGGATGGTCGGGTGCCGAGACGATGTGGGACGCGCGCCGTCGGTATGTCTACCTGCAGCGCAGCCCCGACGACCGCATCGTGATCGGCGGCAGGGGTGTGCCGTACCGCTTCGCGTCGCGGACCGACGCCGAGGGTCCGCCTCCTGCCGACAGCGCACTGGCCCTTCGAGCGCGCCTCGTCGAGCTGTTCCCCGCCCTCCACGACGTCCGGATCGACGGAGCCTGGTACGGAGTCCTCGGGGCTCCGCGGCAGTGGGCCCCGGCCGTGGGCGTGGACCGGGCGACCGGGCTCGCGTGGGCCGGCGGGTACGTCGGGCAGGGCGTCGCGGCGGCAAACCTCGCCGGCAGGACGCTCGCGGACCTGCTCCTCGAGACGCGAAGCGAGCTCACCGAGCTGCCGTGGGTGGGGACGATGGGGCGACCGTGGCCGCCCGAGCCGATCCGCTTCGCCGCAGTTCGCGGCGTCAACGCGATGCTGCGGTTCGCCGACCGGGCGGAGTTGGCGAGCGGCCGGACCTCGGCGGTCGGTCACCTGGCGCATCTGATCTCGGGGCGCTGAGAAGGGGCTGGACGCGCTCGGCGTCGCGCGTCAACGCGCTCGGCGGAGGGCTGCCTCCTCGATGATCGTGGCGGCTCGCTCCACCCCGCGGCGCGCCCTCACCGCATCGCCGATCCGGCGCATCGCAGTGCGCAGCACGTCGTTGGCGAGAAGGCCGTCCACCGCGGCGACCAGCTCGTCGTCACCGTGCTCGTAGGTCGAGAGACGCCGGCCGAAGCCGGTCTCGGCCACCCGCTGCGCGTTGTCGTGCTGGTCCCAGAAGAGCGGGAGCACCACCATGGGCTTGCCGAAGTGGAAGGACTCGGTCGTCGTGTTGTTCCCGCCGTGGGTGATCACGAGGTCGACGTGGGGCAGCAGCTGGGTCTGGGGCACCTGCGACGCCCCCCACATGTTGTCGGGCAGGGAGTAGGTGTCCGCGAGGGGACCCTTGCTCACGACGTAGCGATGGGGCGTCCGTGACAGGGTGGAGACCAGGCGCTCCATGAGGCCGACGTCGGCCGAGCCGAGCGAGCCGAGGGAGAGGTAGACGAGGGCGCCGTCGCCTCGCCGCACGAACTCCTCGAGTCCCGGTGGGAGGCCGCCTTCGGTCTCGCGGACACAGGACTCCAGGCGGTGCCATCTGCTCCCGACGGGACGGCGGTCCGTGTAGTCGACGACCTCGGGATAGACGTACATGTTCGCGGTGTCGGACTCGTGGATGAACTCGAGATCGGCGAGCCCGGGCGCGCCGCACGAGCGCACCCACTCGTCGAACTCGGCCCAGAGGTCCCGGTGCAGGCGCTCGTACTCGACGCGGAACTCCTGCCAGTGGCTGTCGTCGTCGACCGGGTACCCGGAGAACTTGGGCGGGAGGTTCGGTGCCCCCAGCTCGAGCGGGTTGCACGAGACGATCCGGACGAACGGCGCGCCGGTGGTGAGGAGCGCCGGGAACGCGCAGACGTTGTCTTCGACGACGACGTCCGGGCGCTGCCGGTCGATGACGGCTTCCAGCTGGTCTTGGGCAACGCGCGCCCCGTCGAGAAGCGCCTGCCACGTGGGAAGGATGAACTGCTCGAGCTGCTCGATCGTCGGGAGCCTGAACGCGGGTGCCGTCTCCTTCACGAAGTCGGTCCAGAACTGTCCGGCTGCCGCCGAGGCCTCGGCATCGGCGGCAGCGTCGCCATCGGCGGCAGCGTCGCCGGCGGCATCGGCAGGAGGAGCGAGGTCGATGAGATCCTCTTCGAACCCGAGGGCCTCGAGCCGGCCCTTCCAGGACGCCTCCGAGGCGAAGACCACACGATGCCCGCGCGCACGGAGCACCGCGCCGATGCCGATGCAGTTGTTGGTGGGGCCGTAGGCGCTCTCGGGCATGAAGAGCACCGTCGAAGCACGCGACATCCCCGAGAACGTAGCCGTCGCGCGCGGGGCCGCAGCGTTCGCCGGGACGCCGGCGAAGGGCGCTCAGCCCGCGCCCGTCACCGCCGTGGCCGCGGCCCGGGTCGCCGAGGCACGAACCAGGTACCAGGTCCCGCCGAAGGAGACGACCCCCTCGCCGTTGGTCTGCCGGGGCCCGGTGTCTCCGGCGTAGGTGTAGAGCCGGTAGCCGTTGTAGGTGACCTGTCGTTCGCCGTCTCTCGCGACGAGCCCGAGCGTGCCGGCAGCGGCCGGCACCGCGTGCACCGTTCGTACCGACGATCCGACGACGAGCGGCGGCCAGAGTGAGAGGCAACCGCCACTGCAGCTAACCTGTACGTCTCCGGCTCCACGCAGCAGGTACAGCGTGTCGCCGCGCGCGGTCGTGAGGACCGCTCCGTAGCGGGGGAGCCGGGCGACGCTGACGGCGTTCTCGCCCGCCGCGCCGGCGCCGCCTCGAGGTGAGGCCTGCGCGAGCTCCACGGCGAACGCCGCCAGAGCGGCGAGCGCGACCGGCAGCACCACCGCGCCAGGCGTGAGCGCGAGAAAAGGCCTGCGACGTCGGGGTGCCGCCGAAGCCGCGGCACCGGCCAAGGCGAGGACCGAGAACGCCGCGATGTCGATCAACCCGGCGGCGATGCCCGCGTCCGTGACCACCTCGTGGAAGCCGAAGAGCCCCACGCCGAGGCTGAGCAGGTAGCCGCCGAGGGTGGCCAACGAGAACAGTGCCGCGCCGAGGGACA
>JAKAQM010000020.1 GCA_021822565.1 Actinomycetes bacterium
CGGGCGGGCGAGGGCGGGCGGGCGACCGCGCGGCCGAGGTGGACCTCACGCGTCCGCCGCCCGCGCGCCACCCGTCGCCTCGCCTTTTCGGCCGTGCTCACCCGGGCCGTGCTCACCCGGGCCGTGCTCACCCGGGCCGTGCTCACCCGGGCCGTGCTCGCCCAGGGGGTCCTCGCCCAGGGGGTCCGGAGCGAAGCCGACGAGCTTCACCTCGGGTCGCAGGAGGATGCCCGTCGCCATGGCCACCTTCCTTCGCACGTACGCCATCAACGCGACCACGTCGCTCGCGGCACCGCCGTCGTCGGCCAGGATGAAGTTCCCGTGCTTCTCCGACACCCGCGCGCTGCCGAGACGGAACCCTTTCAGTCCCACGGCCTCGACGAGCCGGCCTGCCGAGTCGTCGTGCGGGTTGGTGAACACCGACCCCGCGTTGCTCCCACCCGGCTGGTGCTCCCGGCGCCAGCGGACGATCTCCGACACGAGCGCCTTGCCGGCCTCGCGCGCTCCCCGGCGCACGGCGAAGTCCGCCCACACCACCACCTCGGCGTCGGAGAGCGAGGAGCTGCGGTAGCCGAGCTCGAGGCGGGAGGCATCGGCCTCGCCGCCGCCTCGCCCGCCGAGATCGACCGTGCGGTAGCGGACGACGCACGAGGCCGTGTCGGCGCCGTGGCCTCCTGCGTTCATCTTGAGCGCGCCGCCGACGCTGCCGGGGATCCCCACCGCCCACTCGAGGCCCAGCAACCCTGCCTCGACCGTGCGACGAGCGAGGACCGGGAGACCGAGCGCGCCGCCTGCCCGCACGAGCGTGCCGGAGACCGGGTCGTCGGCCCCCTGGAAGTCGAGCCCGCCAAGCGCGCCTCCCGGCCGCACGACGATCCCGTGGAACCCCGAGTCCGCGACGAGCAGGTTGGACCCCTTGCCGAGCACCAGGACGGGGACGCGACCGGCGGCGCCGCTCGTCGCCAACGCGTCCGCGAGCACCAGGAGGTCCTCCTCGCTCCCCGCGTCCACGAGCACCGCGGCGTTCCCCCCGACGCGGTAGGTGGTCAGCGCGCCAAGCGGCACGTCGAGCCGGGCGCGAGCGCCGAGGCGCGAAGCGAGCGCCGAGAGCGCCTCCTTGCGTGTCGCCATGGCCGAGGGGGTCATCCGGCCGCCTCCGCGCGCAGCGCGATGAGCTCCTCGGGAAGGCTCGTGAGGTCTCCCGCCCCGAGCGTCAGGCAGAGGTCGCCGGGGCGGAGCATCGCCGCCACGATCGCCCGCAGCTCGTCGCGCGACGAGACGTAGACCGCCCGGCGCCCCGGCGCCTGGCGCTGCAGCGCATCGGCGACGAGTCGCCCCGACACCCCGGGCACCGGCGCCTCTCCCGCGCCGTAGACGTCGGTCACGAAGACCAGGTCCGCGTCGTCGAACGCCCGCCCGAACGACTCGGCGAGCGCCGCCGTGCGCGTGTAGCGGTGGGGCTGGAAGACCGCCACGATGCGTCGCCACGCGCCGTTCCTGGCCGCCGCGAGGGTCGCGCGGACCTCCGTGGGGAGGTGGGCGTAGTCGTCGACGAACGTCACCCCGCCGGCTTCCCCCCGGAACTCGAACCGACGGGGGACGCCCGCGAAGCGGGCGAGCGCCGAGACCGCCGCGTCGAACGGCGCACCCACCTCGATCGCACCCACGACGGCGAGCGCGGCGTTGCGCGCGTTGTGCGTGCCGGGAACGGCGAGCTCGATCCGCCCCAGCGGGCCGCCGGGCCCCTCCAGGTCGAAGCCGACCGCGCTCCGACCGGCCACGATCCCTCCGACCCGGTACACGGCATCGGAGGACGTGCCCACGCTCAGCGCACCGGCCTCGGCACCGAGGCGCGCGGCCACCGGGTCGTCCGCGCTCACGATCCGTCGCCCAGAGGACGCGAGGTACCGGCCGAACGCGGCAGCGAGCGAGTCGAACGTCCCGTAGTGGTCGAGGTGGTCGGGCTCGACGTTGGTCACGAGCGCGACGTCGGAGCGCAGCGCTCCGAAGGAGCCGTAGCTCTCGTCGGCCTCGAGCACGAGCCACTCCCCGGTGCCCCACACGGCATTCGTCCCGGTCTCGTTGACGTCGGCGCCGATGAGGTACGACGGACGCAGACCCGCCTCCACGAGGATCAACGAGAGCATCGACGCCGTCGTCGTCTTTCCATGGGTGCCGGCGACCGCGACGCATCTGCGCTTCCCTGCAATCGCCGCGAGCACCCACGCGCGGCGGACGACGGGGATCCCCCTGCGGCGCGCCTCGACCAGCTCCACGTTGCCTGCGGGCACGGCTGGCGAGTAGGTCACCAGATCCGCCCCCTCGACGTGCGCGGCATCGTGGCCGATCGAGACCTCGATGCCCAGCGCCCCCAGGCGCTGGGTGACCGGTGACGCCTTCACGTCGCTGCCGCTCACCTCGTGGCCCATCCCCGAGAGCGCCGTCGCGATCGCGCTCATCCCGGCACCCCCGACACCGACCACGTGCACGTGCGGGCACTCCGCGAGATCGAGGTCGGTGACGTCGATGCAGTCGGCGGAGCCGGGATCAGCGGGCATGGGCCACCACCAGCTCGCCGATCCGGTCCGCCGCGTCGGGCCGGCCGACCGCGCGGGCGGCCTCCCCCATGACGTGCAGCCGCCCGGGATCGGACAGCAGCTCCTCGAGGACCGAGGCGAGTTGGTCCTCCTCCGTCCCCAGGGCCGCGTCGGGGACGACCACGGCAGCGCCGGCACCGGCGAGGGCTCGGGCGTTCGCATGCTGGTGGTCCCCGGGAGCTCCGGGGAGCGGCACGAGGACCGAGGGGACACCGGCGACCGAGAGCTCCGCGACCGTGCCGGCGCCGGCACGGCACACCATCACGTCGACCGCCTCGTAGAGCCGGGCCATGCGGTCCTCGAATGGGACCAGGTGGTAGGAGAGCCCTCGGCCCCCGGCGGTCAGGGCCCGCGCCGACGCCTCGCGGCGCACGACGTCCGCGTCGCGCCTGCCCGTCACGTGGTAGAGCGCGAGGTCGTCGCGCCCACGCCAGCGCTCCGCCAGATCGAGGGCCGCCACGTTCACGCGCCGGGCGCCGAGAGAGCCGCCCATGACCCCGACGACCTTGCGGTCACCGGGCAGCTCCAGCTCCTTGCGGGCACGCAGCACCGCCGGCTCGCTGCGATCGACCTCCACGATCTCCTGGCGCACGGCCACGCCGGTCACGACAGCCCGCGGAACGCGGGTTCCGGCGAAGGCCACCGCGTGCGCCACCGCGCGGCGCCCCAAGAGGCGATGGACCGCGCCAGGCACCGCGTCGATGGTCACGAGGACGAGCGGCACGCCGAGCACGACCGCGGCGAGGTCCGCCGGGAAGCTCGCGTACCCGCCGACGGAGACCACGACGCGAGGACGGCGCCGCGCGAGGTCGAGCATCTCCGTGGCGGTGGCCCACGCCAGCCCGACAACGGCGCCGAGGTTGGCGCGCAGCGAGGCCACGTCGAGCCGCCGCACGATGCCGCGACCCGCCAGGAGCACGAAGGGAAAGCCCTGCCCGGCGAGCAGCGTCGCCTCCTGGCCGCGGCGCGACCCCACGAGCTCGATCGTCTCGGGGTCGTGCCCGAGCGCGCGCAGCGCGCGGGCGATCGCCAGCGCCTCGAACACGTGCCCGCCGGTCCCCCCACCGGCGATCACGGCGAAGGGCTTCGGCGTCATCGCGACCTCAGCTCCGCGAGCCTGGGGAGCAGACCGCCGTCTGGGGCCTGCTCCCTGCGCGCGATGCTCACGAGGACGCCCGCACCCGCCATCGTGACCACGAGCGACGACCCCCCGTAGGAGATGAACGGGAGCGGGATCCCGGTCACGGGGAGCAGCCCGATCACGGCTCCCGCATTGATGATCGTCTCGACCGCGAGCCACACGACGATCGCCACGCCGAGAAGCCCGCCGAAACGGTCGGGGGCCCGGCTCGCCACGCGCAGGCCGAACCAGCACAGTGCGCCCAGGAGCACCAGGACGACGCCGGTCCCCACCAGGCCGAGCTCCTGCCCGATCACCGAGAAGATGAAGTCGGAGTGCGGGTTCGGGAGGAAGCCCCACTTCTCGGTCCCGTTGCCGAGCCCGACGCCGAAGATGTGCCCCGAGCCCAGCCCGATGAGCGACTGCACGACCTGGTACCCCGAGCCGGACGCGTGGGCGCCGGGGTTCAGGAACGACAGCAGCCGCTGGCGCCGGTAGGGGTCGACCAGGCTCGCGAGCACGGCGAGCACGACCACCGCGCCGCCGGCCTTGACCACCGGCCGGAACGAGACGCCCGAGGCGAACAGCAGCGACAGGCCGATGCAGCCGAGCACCACGGTCGTGCCCATGTCCGGCTCCGCCAACACGAGACCGCAGGCCCCCGCGATGAGCAGGAGGACCGGCCCGATCACGGTCCGCTCCCCTCCCCCGGCCTCCTCGCGGCGCACCACCAGGTCGGCGCCGAAGACCGCGAGCGCGAGCTTCATGACCTCGGAGGGCTGGACGTCGAACGAGCCGAACCCGATCCAGCGGCTCGCCCCTGTCGCCTGGACCGCCAGGTGAGGAACCAGCACGAGCAGCAGCCCGCCGAATGCGGCCAGCACGAGCAGGCGCGCGAACCTGCGCAGGAGCCGATAGTCCATGCGGCTCGTCACGACCATCACCAGCGTCCCGAGCGCGAGCCACATGCACTGGCGGACCAGGATCGACCACGCCGACCCGTACGTCTCGATCGAGACGACCTCAGACGCGGAGCCCACCATGATCGTCCCCAGGACGCACAGCACCGCAACGAGCGTCACGAGGATCGTGGAGGTGGGCATCTCGCGCAGCAGGACCACCACGCGTGCCTGGCGCGCCACCGACTTGGTCGCCGTCATGGGGATGTCCTTCTTCTCTCGTCCACGGATGCCGACACACCATCGTCGCCGATCGGGCCGCCCCAGTGGGGGATCTCGTGCATCAGAACCTCGCCACCGTGAGGTAGACGCCGTAGAAGATGCCCAGAGCGAGCGCGGCGAAGAGCCCCGCGCAGATCCACAGCCGCACGATGACCGTGGTCTCCGGCCACCCGCTCAGCTCGAAGTGATGGTGGATCGGCGCCATCCGCAGGATCCGTCTGTGGAACACCCGGAAGCTCAGCACCTGCCCGATCACCGACAGCGTCTCGATCACGAAGAGCCCACCGAGGATCGGCAGGAGCAGGTCGAGGTTCAACAGGAGGCAGAGCGCCCCGAGGCCCGAGCCGATCGCGAGCGAGCCGGTGTCCCCCATGATGATCTTGGCCGGTGCGGCGTTCCACCACAGGAACCCCAGGCACGCGCCGCCGAGCGCGACCGAGGTGAGCGCGAGGTCGATCGCGTACGCCGGCAGCACGTGGAAGATCGCTTCGTGCCGGAAGATCCAGTACCCGAGGATGGCCAGCACCGAGAAGCTCATCGTGGACGACCCGGCCGCGAGGCCGTCGAGGCCGTCGGTCAGGTTCACCGCGTTGGACGCGCCCACGAGCACGAAGACGGCGAACGCGACCCAGCCTGCCTCGCCGAGCTCGGTCCCCGGCGAGCCCATGCGCGTGAACGAGAGCGTCGTAGCCGTGTGCGCCCAGTGGACGGCCAGCTCGGCGAAGAGCACGGCGACCGCGACCTGCGCGCCGAACTTCGCCCGTTTGTTCAACCCGAGGCTCCGGTGGTTCCGAACCTTGATCCAGTCGTCGAGCGCGCCGATGGCCCCGAAGAGGACCACGGTGATCACCACGAGCACTCCCTCCGCGGAGAACCTCACCGCGTCGCCGATGTGGCCGACGAGGTAGCCACCGACCACTGCGCCGACGATCGCGAGCCCGCCCATCGTCGGCGTGCCCGCTTTGGCCGTGTGAGTGGAGGGTCCGTCCTCGCGGATCTGCTGGCCGATGCGCTTGCGCCGGAGCCAGCGCATGAGCACGGGCGTGCCGAGGATGCAGAGCCAGAACGCGGCGGCACCCGCCGACATGATCGACAGCACCCTCACTCACCCCTGTCCGAGGCGCGGCCCGACCTGAGGGACTCGAGCACCTCGGCCGCCATGGCACGGTCGTCGAAGGGCAGGCGGCGGTCCCCCACCACCTGCACGGTCTCGTGTCCCTTGCCCGCCACCACCACCACGTCGCCGGGTCGCGCCCTGCGGATCGCACGCTCGACGGCACGCCGCCGGTCCGGCTCGACGAGCAGCTCGGCGGGAGGGACGACGCCGCGCAGCACCTCGTCGATGATCTCGCCGGGATCCTCGTGACGAGGGTTGTCGGAGGTCACGACCACCAGGTCTGCTCCCCGGGCTGCTGCGCCGCCCATGGCGGGGCGCTTCATGGCGTCGCGATCCCCTCCGCAGCCGAACACCACGATGGTGCGACCTGTCGCCGCGGCCGCGACGCGCCGGGCCTCGGTGAGAACGGCCTCGAGTGCTGCGGGCGTGTGCGCGTAGTCGACCAGCACCGAGAAGCCGAGGCCCGCCGTGTCGATCACCTCCATGCGCCCGGGAACCGGTGGGGCGGACGAGAGACCTTCGGCGACCACGTGCGGCGGGATGCCGAGGACGACGGCCGCCTCCGCTGCGAGCTGCGCGTTCGCGACGTTCACGAGCCCGGTGAGCGCTACGGCCACCTCCTCGTCGCGCCAGGTGAACTGCGAGCGCCCGACACCCAGTCGCACGTCGCTCACGCCTGT
The DNA here is from genome assembly GCA_021822565.1 of Actinomycetes bacterium. GTDB lineage: Bacteria > Actinomycetota > Acidimicrobiia > Acidimicrobiales > RAAP-2 > JAJYVT01. The sequence goes on from JAKAQM010000020.1 coordinate 6,696, forward strand.
CGCATGCACGGCCACGGCCGGCACCCGCACGCGCTCGAGGATGCGCCGTCCCCACGTTCCGTCCGCGTCGACGACGGCCGCCCTCGTCCGCTCGGGCTCGAACAGCATGGCCTTCGCCTCGAAGTACGCCTCCATCGACCCGTGGAAGTCGAGGTGGTCGTGGCTCAGGTTCGTGAACACCGCCACGTCGAAGCGCACCGTGTCGACCCGGGACTGCACGAGCGCATGGCTCGACACCTCCATCGCCACCGCGGGGCGAGCGGACCCGGGGTGCGCGTCACGCACGGCTGCGAACGTGCGTTGCAAGTCGGTCGACTCCGGCGTCGTCATCGTGCCGGTGAGCGTCCCGATGACCGTCGTCGGATGGCCTGCGTGCTCGAGCACCGCGCCGAGGAGGTGGGCGACGGTCGTCTTGCCGTTCGTGCCCGTCACGCCCGCGACGAGGAGCGACGCGGCGGGGTGGCCGTAGAAGGCGGCCGCGAGGCGCGCCATCGCCGCGCGCCCGGCGCCCGGCGCGATCCGGATCCCGACGACGTCACGGGGGAGCGGGCCCACGTCGCGCTCCGCGACGATCCCCACGGCGCCTCTCTCCACGGCCTCGGGAACATGGTCGTGGCCGTCGGTATGCCCTCCGGCGAGACAGCAGAAGAGGGTGCCAGGCACCACGCGCCGGCTGTCGTGCTCGACCCCGGTCACGTCCGCGCGGCCGGGTTCGCCCGACGTTCCGAGCACGTCGATGTCGTCGAGCAGGAGGGTCATGAGCACGGAAGGCTGCCGCGGAGCGTGGGCACGGACCATCCGTGAGCCGAGGCCCCCGCGGATGGTAGCCGCCTCACGTGGCCTGCCGGACCAGCGCTGTCAGTGTCGAGGGTGCTGTCGCCTGCGGCTTGCCGCCGAGGCCCGGCGACGCCGGGACGTCGTAGCGGTGCAGCGCGTACGCCATGATCTTGGAGAACACCGGTGCCGCCACGGCGCCGCCGTAGATGGGGGTCGCCCGGTTCAGCACGACGATGGCGCTCAGCACCGGATGGTTGGCGGGCGCGAACCCGACGAAGGTCGCGTCGAACGCTGTGAGGTACCCGGCGGTGCCGTTGTCGGCGGGGATCTGGGCGGTGCCCGTCTTGCCTGCGACGAGGTACCCCGGCACCGCGGCCGCGACGCCGGTGCCGTTGTCGACGACCTGCTCGAACATCGGTACGAGCTCTTTGGCGACAGCCTGAGGGATGACCCGGCGAGACGGGGAACGCGGCGTCGGGCGCAGGGCGCCGCCGGCGCCCACCGTGGCGCGTACGAGCTTCGGCGTGACGAAGACCCCGCCGTTCGCGAGGGCGCTGTACGCGTCGAGCACCTGCATCGGGCTCACCGCGTCGACCTGGCCGATCGGGAGCGACACCCAGTCGGTCGGCGCCCATTGCGCCGGCGTCACGAGCAGCCCCGGCGAGTCCCCTGGGAAGTGCAGGCCGGTTGGCCGGCCGAAGCCCAGCGCTCTCACCTGCGCGAGGAGGCGTGTCTCACCGAGCTTCTGGGTGATGAAGGAGGTCCCGATGTTCGACGACTGGGCGAGGATCTGCGTTGCGGTCATTTGCATGGTGGGGTGCGGTGTCGCGTCGTGGAACAGGTAGCCGTCGATCGTCCGCTGATCGGGGACGGTGAACGTCGTCTGGGGCGTGATGACCCCTGCGGCGAGCGCCGCGGAGAAGGGGACGATCTTGAACACGGACCCCGGCTCGTAGAGCTGGGTCACCGCGGCATTGGTCGGCGCCTCCTCGACCGGCCCGTTCGGGCCGATGGTGACCGGGGCCACCGAGCTCGACTGCGGCGGCGTGGCGGGTGCTGGGCCCGAGGGGCTCTTGCCTGCCCCGCTCCCTGCAGCCCCGGGGTTCGCGGCGAGGCTGACCATGGCGAGCACCTGCCCGGTGGCCGTGTCCTCGACGATCACCTGGCCCCCCGACGCGTGGGAGGCGATGATCTCCCGGGCCAGGTCCTGCTCAGCCGTGTACTGCAACGGCGCGTCCAGCGTGAGCTGGAGGCCCGTGCCCGCGACCGCAGGCGTCTTCTTGGCGACCGGGGTTCCGGGGAGCTGGATCCCCAGCGGGGACTCGAGAAGGGTCTCCTGTCCCGCCTGTCCGGCAAGGAGCCGGTTGTACTCCGCCTCGAGGCCCGCGTCTCCCTGCCCTGCAGCGTTCACGCCGCCCACGACCGGGGCTGCGAGATTGCCGGCAGGAGCGACGTCCACCGAGGTCCCGATCGTCGTGATCCCCGGGAACGCCAGCGACATGACCTTCTTCGCCCCGGTCACCGAGAGGTTCGGGACGAGCGGCACGTAGCCGGACTTCTCCGACAGAAGCCCCGCGAGCTTCTCCGCGCCGAGGTGGAGCAGCGGAGCCAGCGCCCGCGCCTCTGCCAACGGGTGGCGGATCTGGAAGTCGTCGGCAACCACCATGTCGGTGGGGATCGACGTCTCCAGCACCACGCCGTTGCGATCGGTGATGGTGCCCCGGAGCGCTCGGATCGTCACCGGCTGCGTCAGCTCCTGCGCGGCCTCCGCCTGGTACTGCCCGGCGTGGAGCACCTGGACGTCCACGAGCCGCGCGGCGATCACCAGCAGCGCCACCACGAGCGCGATCCGCACCACGCGCACGCGGCGCACGAGCAGCTCGCGCCGCTGCCTTGCGGTCCGCAGGGCTCTCGTCTTGCCCGAGCGCTGCGGGGACGTCGGGCGAGGCCGGGACGTCGGGCGAGGAGAGGTCCTCGGGCGAGGAGAGGTCCTGGCCGAGCCGCTGGAAGCCGCCGCGGCGGGGCGGCGCGATGCTGGCCGCGTCGCCGTCGGGGTGGGAGTCACCCGCCTGGAGAGGCCGGCGCTGCTGACGACACCCCCGCCGGCGCGACGTGGGGGGGCGGCAGCGCGGTGCCGAGGGGGACCGGTGTCAGCTGGTGCACCTGGGTCGGCGACACCATGTGGAGCGCGCCCTCCGCAACACGCAGGATCCGCGTGGGGTTCTCCAGGTTCGCGAGCGCGAGCACCTCGCGCTGGTGGAGCAGGCGCGCAGATGTGATCTCCGCCTGCACCCCGGCGAGGCGCACCTGCCCCTGCGCCAGCTCGGCGTGACCGATCACCACGAGCAGGAGGCTCGAGCTCACCACCAGCCCCGCGAGCACCGTCGCGAGGCTCCGGCGCCGCGCGCGCCGCGCGCGGGGTGCGACGACCTCCAACGACGGCCGCCGCGCGGGTGCGTGCCGCTCCGGCTGCGGCGCCACGCGCGCGGCAGCCGCCACCCGTGTTCCCTGGACTGCCGTGCTCATGCGGCGGCCTTTCTCTGGAGCGCGCGCAGCCTTGCGCTCTTCGCACGAGGGTTGCGCTCGACTTCGGCCGCTGACGCCTTGCGCGCCCCACGGAACACGAGCTCGTGGTCCGGATGCGCGCCGCACACGCAGGGCAGCCCGGGAGGGCAGGTGCAGCCGCCGGTGACCGCCTCGGCGAACGCCGCCTTCACCAGGCGGTCCTCTCCTGAGTGGTAGGCGATCACGACCGTGCGGCCGCCAGGGGCGAGCAGCCCGATCGCGGCCGGCAGCGTGCGTGCGAGCTGGGCGAGCTCGTCGTTCACCTCGATCCTCAGGGCCTGGAAGACCCGGCGCGCCGGGTGACCTCGACGTCGAGCAGGGGCGGGAACCGCCCTCGCGACGACGTCGGCGAGCTCGCCGGTCGTCGTGAGCGGGCGCGCCTCGACGATCGCACGGGCGATCCGGCGCGCGAAACGGTTCTCGCCGTTGGCAGCGAAGAGCGCCGCGAGCTCGTCCACGGTGGCGTTGCGCAGAAGGTCGGCAGCGCTCGGCCCACCCGTCGGGTCCATGCGCATGTCGAGTGGTGCCGAGTGACGATAGGAGAAGCCGCGCTCGGCACGGTCGATCTGTGGCGAGCTCACACCGAGGTCGAGGAGGACCCCTGCGATCGTCGGAGAGGTCGCAGGCGACTCCGGCCACGAGCTCGGCTCGCTCGTCGCCTCGGCGACGAGGTCCGCCATGCGGTCGAACGTCGCTCGTCGCACCACGGCTCGGCGGCCGAAGCCTTCGAGCCGGTCGGTGCTCGCGGCGACCGCGTCAGGGTCTCGGTCGACGGCGAGCACACCGAGATGCCGATGCGCGTCGAGCAGGGCTGCGGCGTGCCCCCCTGCGCCAGCCGTGCCGTCGATCACCACCCCGGGGGGCACGGGCTCGAAGAGCGCGACCACCTCGTCGACCATGACGGGCTCGTGAGCGAAGATCCGGGCCATCTGCAGCCCCTCGACGAGGGAGCCTCCCCGGGGACGTACCCCTGGGCGACCAGGACAGAAGAGGGCGGAGAAGAAGTCTTCCACCAAGTCGGTCGAGGGGCTGCACATGGTCCGGCACCCGAGGCCCCATTGGCGCCCCAATGCCAGACGACGGTACGTGTCGATGCGCTCCTTTCGCTCCTTCCTGCGTCCTCGTCTCAGTCCGCTTCGAGGAACCAGCGCTCGTCGGGCACGACGCGCTCCTCCCACCTCGCGGGGTTCCAGATCTCGATGCGATCGATCGCGCCGTTCACCAGCACGTCGCCCTCCAACGACGCGAAGTCGCGCAGGCGCAACGGGATGGCCATGCGGCCCTGCCTGTCGATCTCCACCTCGTGGGAGCTCGCCGCCCATATCCGGGCTCGATTGCGCGCGGTCTGATCCTGCGCGGCGCCCTCCTGCATGGCTTGGAGCTGACGCTGGAACTCTCCCGGCGTCCATAACGCGAGGCACCCCTCGCGGTGCTCGGCCAGGTAGCCACCGCGCTCGAAGTCGGCACGGAACTTGGCAGGGAGGATGACCCTCCCCTTCGAGTCGAGCGAGTGCTCGTACGTGCCAACGAATGCCGTCACCGATTCCGGTCCAGTCCCCGTCCCCGTCCACGACGCCCCTCAGCCCGCGCCTTGTGCTCGATGCCCCTCAGCTCCACTGTCAACCACTTCGCGCCACTTTACGCCCCTCAGCCCCACTGGTCAACAGCCTCGACCCACTGACCTCCCCGAGCCGCGCTCGCACGGCCGTTTCGCGTGCGGGGGCGCGTCGCGCGGAGGGGCGCGTCGCGCGGGGGGGTGTGTCGGCGCGGAGGGGCGCGTCGCGCGGAGGAAAACAACGACGGGCAGGAGCGGCGCCCTGCCGGCCGTCAGCCTCGCCGCACCTCCCAGGTTGCGGGGTCGGGAAGCGCAGCGAGCAACGCGTCTTCGCCCCACCACACCCCGCCGAGATCGACGTAGCCGGCGGCGACGTCCTCGATCGCCGAGGCGAGCGAGCGGCGTGTCGCCAGAGGGCGAGCGAGGAGGTCGCAGATCCCCGCCGCATCCCATCGGTGGTAGGCGCACCCGTGGACGAGCACACCTTCGCGGCTCCGCCACTGGGCGAGACCGACCACCTTCCTGGTGCCCCACACGACCTCTCCCGGACCGACTCCGGCGAAACAGATCACGTCACTCCCCGGTGCAGGGACCGAGGGTCCTCGGTGGACGCGCAGATCGGCGAACCCCAACGCGCGGGCCCACCATTCGCCGGCCACGATTGCGCTCGCGCGCGGCTCGGGCGACCACAGCGGGTCGCCGCGGGGCACCCAGAGATCTGCCCAGACCTGGGCACGCGGGTGCAGGAGGACCGCTCCGCCGCCGCTCCGCCGCCGGACCACCTCGACCCCGCCGCGGCGCGCCCGATCAGCGTCCACGACGGTGATCGGCTGGGTGCTGCCCAGGACAACCGTGGGGCGCTCCACGTCCCGCAGGACGACCCGCCTCCCCGCAGTACGGAACGGCTCGACGTCGAAGGCGCCCGGCTCGCCGCCGGCGCCCGGCTCGGTCAGGACGCTTCCGCCAGGTACGGCTCCCACAACGGATCGACCTCGGCAAGGTGGCGGAGCCGCCAGAGGTGGCCATCGGGGGCCCAGGGCTTGAACGGGAGGGACCACCCGATCTCGGAGAGGAGCTGGTCCCCCTTCGCCAGGTTGTCACGCTTGCAGGACGCGACGACATTCGTCCATTCGTGGCGCCCGCCACGGCTCCTCGGCACGACGTGATCGACCGTGTCGGCCACCTGCGCGCAGTACGCGCACACCCCCCCGTCACGGCGGAGCACTGCGCGCCTCGTGAGCGGTGGGGTACGCGCCCAGCGAGGGATCCGGACCATCCGGGACAGGCGGACGATCGCAGGAACCTCGACGCTCAGCTGGGCGGACCGGAACACCCGTCCTTCGGGTCGGAACACGACGGCTTCGGCGCGACCGTCCAGCATCAGCACGACCGCGCGCCGGTCGGACACCAGGGCCAGCGGCTCGTACGTCGCGTTGAGCAGGAGGACCCGCTCCATGCCCGGGAAGGCTACCGGAGCGAACGGGGAGAACGGCGCCATCTCTGGCGGGGCCATCTCTGGCGGCACCACTCGAGGAACTCGACGACGTCGTCGGGCGCGGGCGGCGCGTCCCCTCGTCCCCCGTAGACCGTTTCCATACGAAAGCGCCAGTATCCCGCGTCCGGCCAGGGAACGGGCGGCCACCGGCGCCACCACCCACGAGGCGCCAGGCGCCCGGCGGCCACGAGCGCGACGGGCCACAGATCGGGGCGGGCCGCGAGCGCACGGGCCGCGGCGCCGAGGCCCTCCGGCGGGCTCGCGGTCCGGCTCACGGGCGCTCCGCGCGCTCCATCCCGGAGAACCCGACCGCCGCGGCGCCCAAGAGCGGCCCGTCCGCGCCGAGCCGTCCAGGGACGATCTTCGCGTCCGCGACGAACGACAAGCGAGCTCGCGCGGACAGCTCCCGCTGCGCTGCCGCGAAGAACGGCGCCCCGTAGCCAAGGGCGACGGATCCGGCAACGACGACCAGGTCGAGGTCCAAGAGGGCGGCGACCGACGCGACCGCGCGCCCCACCAGCATCCCCGTTCGCTCGACGACGTCGGGAGGCGCCTCGGCAGGTGGCCTGCCAGTGATCGCCTCGATGGCCGTGCCCGACGCCTCTGCCTCGAGACACCCTCGGGCTCCGCACGCGCACGTGCGGCCGTCGGGCTCGACGATGACATGGCCAACGTGACCCGCATTGCCGAGGCGCCCGTCGAGCAGGCGACCGCCCACGACGAGGCCGCCCCCGATCCCCGTCGACACCACCATCGCGAGGTAGTCGTCGACCCTGGCCGCGCGGCCGTAGCGACCCTCGCCCAGGGCCAGGGCCTTGGCGTCGTTGTCGACGAACGTCGGGAGCCCGGTCAACGCCTGGAGACGGCTTCGCAGCGTGAAGTCGCGCCAACCAGGGATGTTGAGCGGTGAGATCGCGTCCCCGTGGTCGCGCATCGGTCCGCCGCAGCCGACGCCGCACGCGACCACGTCCCCCGCGCGTGCGAGATCGAGGACCTCGAGGACCAACGCCGCGAGGGCTGACCACAGCGTCTCTGCGTCAGCCGCCTTCGGAGTGGGGACCAGGGCCGACCCGCGCACTTCCCCGTCGCAGCTCACGATGCCAGCCCGGAACTTGGTGCCGCCGATGTCGACGGCCAGGACATCTTGCCGATTCGGTGGTCGCGCCGGTGGTCGCGTCAGTGGTCGCGCCGGAAGAAATGGGAGCGGAACCACTCCCGCGTGTCGTGGAGCGCGTCCTCGAGGCTCGCGGGCTGCTCGCCGTCCCTTCGCGCATGGGTGAGATCGTGCCAGCTCGCCTTTCCCAGGCGGCGAAGGTTCCGCTCGAACACGACGGCCGACACGAACATCACGGCGACCCCAACGAGCCCGAGGACGACCGATTCGGAGTAGAAGGCGACGAGCACCGCGAGCCCGGCGAGGAAGCCCAGAGCCGCCCACTTGCACTGCCTTCCGGCGTGCCGGTACACGGTGTGGCTCCGCACGCGCTCGGCGAACTGGGGGTCCTCCCGTGCGAGCGACTCCTCCAGCTCGGCCAGAATGCGCTGCTCGTGCTCAGACAGCGACACCGGTTCGCTCCTCGTCCACGCCGCCTTCCGGCCCTCTGCCCTGCCGAACCTGCACGGTGAAGGACCTCCTCGCACCCCAGCTCGAGGCCTCCGTGGCCGCCCCGACCATGCTCACCTCAACTATGTTCGCGCGACCTCTTCTCCGATTCCACAGTCTACGACGCTGCGCCGGACGGGACAGCCCGCCCCTGTGAACCGCAAGCGCTACGCGCTGTCGGCACCGCTGGTGCGCCGCCGTCTACGCCGCGCCCACAGGCCGGACACGGCGGCGCCGAGCACCCCCGAGATGAGGATCACCACGATCAACGGCGCAGCGGTCGTCGTCAGCCAGAACCGGATCCGCACCTCCTGGAGGTTCACGACCGCGAACCAGACCAGGAGCACGAGCGCAATGCCCGTCAGCACGAGCCGAGTGTCACGCCCGCGACGCCGGCTCGGAGCCTCCTTGGACGGTGCCTGGGCCTCCGGGGCCCTCCACTGGTCCTCCACGGTGGTCTCCTTTCGTCACACGTCGGCACGTCAGCACGTCGGCACGTCGGCCGGCCAGGCCCGCGCGACCTAGCCCCCCAGACCTGCGACGCCCACGGGACACGAGACGCCGGTGCTCCCGAGCCCGCAGTAGCCACCGGGGTTCGCCGCGAGGTACTGCTGGTGGTACTCCTCGGCGTAGTAGAAGGGCCCGGCGGGCACCAGCTCGGTCGTGATCCGGCCGAAGCCGGCGGCGTGAAGCCGTTCCTGGTACCGCGCGGCCGACTCCCGGGCGGCACCGAGCTGTGCGTCGGAGGTCGCGAACACCGCAGAGCGGTACTGCGTGCCCACGTCGTTGCCCTGCCGCATCCCCTGGGTCGGGTCGTGGCCCTCGAAGAACGTGGCCAGAAGCTGCTCGTAGGAGACGCTCGCCGGACGGAAGATGCAGAGGACCGATTCAGCGTGCCCGGTGCGGCCCGTGCACACCTCCTCGTAGGTGGGGTTCGGAGTGACGCCGCCGCAGTAGCCGACTGCCGTCGTGAACACCCCGTCGATCTGCCAGAAGATGCGCTCCGCCCCCCAGAAGCAGCCCATGGCGAAGATCGCCCGCTCGGTATCCGGCGGGAACGGCGGCACGAGCGGCGTGCCCAGGACGAGGTGGCGCCTCGGCACCGCCATCGGCGCCGCACGGCCCTCGATCGCGTGGAGTGCATCCACCTTCTCCGTCACCGCTCTGCCGGTCTTCCACGCCGCCATCATCTCGTCCATCCTGTCACCCGGCTCCCCGCTGCGCGCCCTCGCGTCGTGTGCGCCCGTGCACGCCGCCGGCATGCACGCTGCGCGTGGCGGGTACGTTGGGTGTCGAGTGTCCGCAGGCAACGTCAGTGTGCGGCGGGTCCGCTGCAGCCGGCGATCGAAGGGACTGAGCACGATGACTCCAGCCGGCTCGGGCAGCATCCCCCAGGAGCCCGACGAGCGCGCGGCGCGCCTCGCCGCGGCCTACGCCACGGTACGCAGCACGACCGAGGCACTTGCGGCCCCGCTCTCCGCCGAGGACCAGACCGTGCAGTCCATGCCCGACGTCAGCCCCACGAAGTGGCACCGGGGGCACACGTCATGGTTCTTCGAGGCGTTCCTCCTGGAGCCGGAGCTGCACGGCTACGAGCCCCACCACCCCATGTACGGCTTCCTCTTCAACTCCTACTACGAAGCCGCAGGCCCTCGACACGCTCGCCCCGAGCGCGGGCTCCTCTCGAGACCCGGCATCGAGGAGATCGCCGCCTACCGATGCCACGTGGACGCTGCGATGGCGGACCTCTTCGACCTGCCGCTCGCTGCCGAGACCCTCGACCTCGTCGAGCTGGGCATCCACCACGAGCAGCAGCACCAGGAGCTCCTCCTCATGGACATCAAGCACGTCTTGTCGAAGAACCCGCTCCGCCCCGCATACTGCCCGCCCGCGAGGGAAAGCCGGAGCGCCCACGGGGCGCTCTCGAACGCTCAGGGAGCGCTCGTGAACGGCACCACCGAGGTGCCGAAGGCCGAGTGGATCGAGCACCCCGGTGGCGTCGTCGACGTCGGCCACGACGGCGGGAGCTTCGCGTTCGACAACGAGGCGCCCCGCCACTCGGAATTCCTCGTGCCGTTCGCCCTCGCGACGCGCCCGGTCACCTGCGGCGAGTGGATGGGGTTCGTCGAGGACGGCGGCTACGCCCGACCCGAGCTGTGGCTGTCCGAAGGCTGGGCAGTCGTCCAAGAACGCCAATGGCGCGCCCCGCTCTACTGGGAACTCTCCGAGGACCGTGCCACGACCACCGTCTTCACGCTCGAGGGCCCGCGCCTGCTCGATCCCGCCCAGCCCGTGGTCCACGTCAGCTACTTCGAAGCGGATGCCTTCGCGCGCTGGGCCGGAGCTCGACTGCCCACCGAAGCCGAGTGGGAGCAGGTCGCGTCCGCCGAGACGCTCCTGCAGGCTCCGGCCGGCGCGACGTTCGGCCTCCATCCCTCCCCGGTCCAAGCGGGCGGCTTCTTCGGGACCGTCTGGCAATGGACGGCGAGCAGCTACAGCCCCTACCCGGGGTTCCGTCCCGCAGCGGGCGCCGTCGGCGAGTACAACGGCAAGTTCATGGTGAACCAGCAGGTCCTGCGCGGGAGCGCGTGCATCACCCCGGCGGGCCACGCCCGCGCCACGTACCGGAACTTCTTCCCCGCCCGGTCCCGCTGGGCCTTCAGTGGCCTGCGGCTGGCGCGGGATCTGTGACCGTGGCCGCCTTCCAGCCCCTCACGCTGACCATCGACGTCCACCTCGACGCCGCCGACCTGCGCGCCGCGCTGGCGCGTGATGTGCGGTCAGGGCTCGGCGGAGCCCCCAAGTCGCTCCCCCCGACGTGGTTCTACGACGAGGAAGGGAGCAAGCTGTTCGAGGAGATCACGAGGCTGCCCGAGTACTACCCCACCAGGGCCGAGCGCGTGCTGCTCGAGCGCCACGCAGGTGACGTCGCCTCGCTGACCCGCTCCGACACGCTGGTGGAGCTGGGCGCGGGGGCGTGCGAGAAGACCCGGGTGCTCCTCGACGCGCTCTCTGCCGTCGGCACGCTGCGCAGGTACGTGCCCTTCGACGTGAGCGCAGACTTCCTCGAGGCGTCCGCGACGGCCCTCACCCGCCAGTACGAGGGGCTCGGCGTCCACGCGGTCGTCGGCGATTTCCATCGCCACCTTGGGAAGATCCCCGGCGGCGGCGGACGGCTGATCGCCTTCCTCGGCGGCACGATCGGGAACCTCGTCCCTTCGCAGCGCCGCCGTTTCTTCTCGGAGCTCCGGGCCATCATGGCGCCCTCCGACCACCTCCTGCTCGGCTCGGACCTCGTGAAGGACGTGGGGACGATCCTCGCGGCCTACGACGACCCGAAGGGCGTCACGGGCCGCTTCAACCGCAACGTCCTCCAGGTGATCGACCGCGAGCTCGACGCGGACTTCGTCCTCGAGCACTTCGCGCACGTCGTGCGCTGGGACCCGCTGGAGCAGTGGATCGAGATGCGCCTGCGGTCCGATCGCGACCAGGTCGTGCACGTCGGCGCGCTCGGGCTCACCGTGCCCTTCGGCAAGGGGGAGGAGCTCCTGACCGAGATCAGCGCCAAGTTCACGCCGCCGGGGATCAGGTCGGAGCTCGCGCGGGCGGGGTTCGTGCTCGACCGTCAGTGGGGCGCGGACCCGGGCGACTTCCTGCTCACCCTGGCGCATCCCGCGTCGCGCCGCTGAGCGCGCCGGCGCTGGCCCCGCTCCCGCCGGAGCCTCCGGCCGGGTGAGGCCCGCCGTCGCCGCCGTCGCCGCCCGACTCACGGTTCCAGGCGCGCCAGACCAGGCGGTGCACCGGGACGTACCGGGGGATGTCGCGCAGGCCCGGGATGACCGGGACGGCGAGCAGGAGGATCGTGGCGACCCCGGTCAGGTAGATGGCGATGAGGTCCACGTTCGTCGATGTGCGGAAGCCGGGGACCTGGTACCACAGGGTGTAGAGCCACAGCCACGGCTGGCCCGGATAGCTCCCGGTCTCGTTCATGACCCCCCACTCTGTGCCGAGCACGTGCAGCTTCCTCCCGACCGAGGTGAAGTAGCTGCCGTCCTCGAGGAAGAGCAGGGGCTTCGTGAAGTTCGTGCCGTAGAACTGATGGTGGGCCAGGAGCGCGGCGTCGAGTGCGCCCGAGCGCGCCATCGTGAGCTCGGCAGAGATCAGGACCGGCACCGGCCCGTCGGCAGCCCGCGGCACGAAGGGCACGTCGTTTCGGAAGCTGACGTGGGACACGACCTTCAGGTAGGCGACATCCCACGCCTCCTGCACCGACTTCGGGGCGCTCTCGTAGCGGTGGAGGGCCCGGGCGAGCGTGGGGTCGCCCGGTGCACGCGTCGACAGCGGGTCGAGCACGAATGTCTTGGCGGTGTTGATCGGCAGCATGACCCCGGTCATCAGCTGCCAGGACACGATGATCTTCTGGGTGAACCCGGAGCCCGCAGGCCTCGCGGTGTTGTCGTACGGCGGGCCGTACGTGGCGGTCTCGGTCGTGTACGCGAGCTCTGCGGCGCTCGTCGCCATGAAGTCCCCGGGTGTCGCATGGGACCAGCTCTGCACCGTCACCGGGGGGATGTCAGGGGAGGAGACCACCGACGCCAGGACGATCACGAGCACCAGCACCACCGCGCCGGCGATGCTCGCCTCCTTCAAGATGTCGTAGCGGCGGGTCGGTCCCCGCCAATCCGCCGCGTCGGCCGCGGTCTCGGCCCGGCGTGCCGCGCGTCCCCGCGCTGGCCGCGCCGGGAGCGGGTGGCTCACCCCCCGCACCCGCACGAGCAGGATGTGCGCCCCCACGATCGCCACCAGCACCAGCGGCACGAGCACGATGTGCCACATGAGCATCTGCCCGAAGTTCATGGTGTCGAAGAACGGCCCCACCCCCGCAGCGTTCACGGCGTCCTTGGCGTTGGTGGAGATCCACTGCGAGTCGAGGTTCTGCTGGGAGAGGTAGCCGGTGAAGCACTCGACGACCGAGGCGACGAACGCGACCACCCCGGTCATCCAGGTGAGGGCCCGCCGCCCACGCCACGCCGCCATCCAGAACTTCCCCCAGAGGTGGATGACCATGAAGGCCATGAACATCTCCACGCTCCACAGGTGGAGGCTGTTGAAGAAGTGGCCGACCGGGTTGTAGTGCCACCAGTCGGGACCGCCCAACGCGAGCGCGAACCCCGAGACGATCGCCACGCCGAGCGCGGAGAGCGTCGCGACGCCGAACACGTAGACCCAGGAGCGCACGTACGCGGGCTGGCGGTCGGGGAGGAGCTTTCCCGGCGGCAGGAAGCGCAGCCCGAGGCGCCGCACACGGGCCGTCCACATGGTGGGGTCTCCGCCGTTCTGGACGCTGGCGTCCGTCACGTCGCTCTTGTAGGCGACCAGTGTCGGCGTGCCCTCCGGTGCACCGTCGCCCCGGTCCTGCGGCTCTGCGTCTCGGCCGTGCTTGCCCACCGGGAACGGCAGCACGAGCGCCACGCCGAAGATGACCAGCATCACGAGGATCAGCACCAGGTTCGCCTCGGACACCGTGAAGATGTTCCAGTGCAGGTAGGTTCCCGGAGAGTTCAGATCGACTGCGAGCTGCACTGCTCCACCCATTGGGCCTCCTCGTGGACTGTTGGACGGCATCGGGGATCCGTGCGTTCCCGACTCCTCGACAGCGTGCAGGAACAGCGGCAATGCCACTAGAGGCGTTGGTCCCGACCGGCATCGATTGTCGCGCGCACGAGGCGCGGCTGTCGAAGTTCCCGCACGAAGGGCCCCTGCGAGCCGAAGGGCCGCAGGGCCGCGGAGCAGGAGGGCGCCAGAACCCCGGGAGCCCCACGAAGGCCGCGAAGCCCGAGAAGGTCGCTACGAGCGGAGCGCGACCGCCGCGTCCGGCGAGACGATGCGGAAGCTGAAGGACTCCTCGAGGTACAGGTGGATGATCTCGGCGTCGTGACGCTCGTAGCCGACCGAGAGGTCCTGCCCGGACTCGAAGAGGAAGTCCCCGCCGCGCAGGCTCACGGCCACCGCGCCCCTCACGCCAGGCGCGCGCACGACCGGGCCCCCGAGGATCTCTCGGAGATGGTCGATGACCGGACGCCCCTGCTCGGTGATCTCCACGACCCCGGTGTACGCCTCCGGCCCGAGCGCCAGCCCGTAGGGACCGCTGACCCCGACGGAGAGGAGCGTCGCAACCGCCGAGGCGACGCGAGCGGGGTACTCGACCACGTCGGAGCCGAGAGACCCCGGCTCGTGCGGCGACGCCTCCGCGATGCCGCGGATCTGGGCGTCGACCCAGCCGTGGAAGAGCGCGACGTTCTCGGCTTGCGCGATCGCCTGCGCCGCCTCGTCGAGCGCCGCGAGGTCGAGGTCGAGCGCGCCACGCGCGGCGTCGCGGAGCTCGTCGAGCGAGAGCGCGAAGGGGGCGCGAAGCTCCACGAGCGGGAGCACCACCCGCCGGCGGGCGACCGTCCCGGGCGACGGAGCGGAGATCGGCGTTGCACGCCCAACGTCCGTCCCCGAGTGATGCCAGCCCAACGGCCCCGAGAAGTCGACGAGCTTGCGCCCCGCCAGCGCAGGGGCGAGCCGCTGGCGCGCCTCCTCGTCGACGAGCGACCACGCCTCTTCGGTCAGCGGCGCATGTGCGCGCAGCAGGTTGCTCATGGCAAGAGCCTCCTCACGGCCGCGTCGCTCCGAGCCCGAGCGAGCCTGTCTCCGCACCCCCTGACGACCGACCGGCGACCGGCGTGCCCCCGACCTGTCCGGCTTCGGCGCGCGCTTCGATGCCGGTGATCGGACCCTCGGTGAACAGGTAGGTCCGCATGTGGGCGTCGAGCGTCGCATCGTGGCGGCGCAGCCATTCGAGGAGCATCATCGCGTGCTCCTTCTCCTCGTCGCGATTGTGCGCGAGGATCGCGCCGAGCTCGGCGTCCTGGGTGGCGTCGACACGCTGGTCGTACCAGTCGACGGCCTCCAGCTCCTCTTGGAGGGAGGTGAGGGCGCGGTGCCGCTCGATCGTCTCGGGCCGCAGGAGAGCGGTGTCCTCGTGCAGCCCCTCGCTGTTGGCCATCGGCTCCCTCCCTACCCCGGTTCGGCTCCGCGCTCACAGTAGCGGCACGGCCACGGCAGCGCTCCAGGTGAGGGGCTCACTGCTGGTAGCGCTCGACGGTCTCCTCCGGGCGCGCCGTCGCGCTCTCGGGGTCGCGACCGGCGCTTCGGAGCGCCCTTCGCTGGCGAAGGAGGTCCCAAAGCTGGTCGAGGGTCCGCTGGAGCTGGTCCAGCCGGGCGCGTTCGCCCCGGTTCAGCCCTTCGGCCGCAGCCGCATGGGCCTCTTCGAGACGGCGCTCCTCGTCCGCGAGCTCCCCGATGCGGTGGATGATCTCGGCGTCGTCCACGATGGAGATCCTCTCATACCTCATGGCGTTCTTCACGCGCTCACGCCGCTGCCGGGAGCTCGCCGCTCCCGGCAGTCTCCACGCCCGTCTCCGTCGCACCGCCGGCCGCCTCGCCGCTTTCGAGCGCGGCACCGAGCACGTCGGTGACGCTCGCCGCGAGGTGGAAGGTCATCTGCGCGCGCACGTCCTCGGGGACGTCCTCGAGGTCCGGACCGTTGCGCTCGGGCACGACCACCTCGCTCAACCCCGCCCGGTGCGCGGCCAGCACCTTCTGCTTCACCCCGCCGATCGGCAGCACGCGGCCTCGAAGCGTCACCTCTCCGGTCATCCCCAGGACCGCCCGCACCGGCACGCCGGTCAGCAGGCTCACCAGCGCGGTCGTCATCGTGACGCCGGCCGACGGCCCGTCCTTCGGCACGGCGCCCGCCGGAACGTGGAGGTGGAAGCGCTTCCCGGTGAACGCCGCGGGATCGACGCCAAGCTCGTGGGCGTGCGATCGTACGTAGGAGAGCGCGATCTCCGCCGACTCCTTCATCACGTCGCCGAGCTGGCCCGTGAGCGTCAGCCCTTCGGGCCCGTCCGACACGGACGCCTCCACGTAGAGCACGTCCCCGCCCGAGCCGGTCACGGCGAGCCCCGTCGCGACCCCGGGAACGGCCGCACGATCGGCGGTCTCGAAGAAGAACCGCGCCCTTCCGAGCCAGTCGCGGACTCGAGCCGCATCGACGACGACCGGTGCCTGCGCCTTGCCCGAGGCCAACGCCGTGGCCACCTTGCGCGCGAGCCGTCCGAGCTCCCGCTCGAGGGAGCGCACTCCGGCTTCACGGGTGTAGTCCGCGATCACCGTGCGCAGCGCGTCGTCGGTGACCTCGAGCTCCCCGGCGGTCAGTGCCGCACGGGACACCTGGCGAGGCAGCAGGTGGTGGCGCGCGATCGCCACCTTCTCCGCCTCGGTGTAGCCATCCAGCCGGATGACCTCCATCCGGTCGAGCAACGGCGCGGGCACCGTCTCGACCACGTTGGCCGTGGCGATGAACAGGACCTTCGAGAGGTCGAGCTCGACCTCGAGGTAGTGGTCACGGAAAGTGTGGTTCTGCGCGGGGTCGAGCACCTCGAGCAACGCCGAGGAGGGATCGCCGCGGTGATCCGACGCGATCTTGTCGACCTCGTCGAGCAGGACGACAGGGTTCATCGTCCCGGCCTCCCGCAGCGCGCGGACCAGGCGGCCCGGCTGCGCTCCCACGTAGGTGCGCCGGTGGCCGCGGATCTCGGCCTCGTCACGGACCCCGCCGAGGGCGACGCGCACGAACCTGCGCCCGAGCGCGCGCGCCACGGACTCGCCCAGCGAGGTCTTGCCGACTCCCGGGGGGCCGACCAGGGCCAAGATCGCGCCAGCACCCCGCCCCTCGACGGGTTCGAGCGCGCGCTCGGCTTGGAGCTTTCGCACGGCCAGCTGCTCGAGGATCCGGTCCTTCACGTCACGCAGGCCGTCGTGATCCTCGTCGAGGATCTCGGCTGCGGCCCGCACGTCGAGACGGTCCTCCGACTCGACGCCCCAAGGGAGCTCGAGAACCGTGTCCAGCCAGGTGCGGATCCACCCGCTCTCGGGGTTCTGCTCACTGGTGCGCTCAAGTCGGTCGACCTCTCGCTCGACCGCCGCACGCACCTTGTCGGGAAGGTCGCGCGCCTCGACCTTCGACCGGTAGTCGTCGGGGTCCTCGTCGGCTCCGCCCCCGTGGAGCTCGCCCAGCTCCTTCCGGATGGCCTCGAGCTGGCGCCGGAGCAGGAACTCGCGCTGCGTACGCTCCATGCCTTCCTCCACGTCGCTCTTGATGCGCTCGCGCAGCGTGAGATCGGCCAACGTGTCCCGGGCCCAGCCGAGGACCAGGGTCAACCGCTCCTCGGCACCGAGCGTCTCGAGCACCTCGACCTTCTGCGCGAGGGTCAGGTCGGGGGAGTACCCTGCGAGATCCGCCAGCCGACCAGGCTCGGTCACCTCGCGCAGTTGCGCCGCCACCCGGCGCTCGCCGCGTCCGATGAGGATGTTCTCGATGACCGCGCGGTACTCGCGCGCGAGCTCGATCGCCCCGGGCGTCGCGGGCTCCTCGTCCACCAGCTCGACCTCGACCCACAGCGCTTCGCCGGTGCCCGGCACGCCGGTGCCGATGATGGCGCGCTGGTCGCCGCGCACGACGACCGCGCTGAGACCGCCGGCGAGCTCTCCTCGCTCCGCGATCTCCGAGACGGTGCCGACGGAGGCGTAACGCCCGTCGATGTGGGGCACGAGCACGAGACGCCCCCCCGCCGACGAGGCAGCTTCGGCTGCGGCGCGCGCCTCGGCGGACTCGAGCGCCATCGTGAACACCATGCCCGGGAGCATGACCCCTGATTTCAGGGGAAGGAGAGGAAGGGTCAACCGTTCCACGAACTACTTCTCCGATCTGTCGCGTTGCCGGCGCGACCCGTCGGGATCCGCATCGGCTGCTCCTACAACGCCCGCGGCTCGCCGTCCTATTCCGCCCCTGCGCCGCGCCCGTGCCGCGCCCGACGGCGGTGCCCGTCGCTCAGCGCGCCGGCGCTTGCAGCGGCGAGTGGACCCGCGCCTGCCACGCCCCGGTCAGCGGCACCACTGCGAGCGCGGCTCCGGCCCTGAGCATCCACTCGAGGACGTCGGGCGCTCGGGCCGCCGGGCCCGGGTGGAGGATCAGCCCGCGGCGAGCGTGGTCCTGGCTGACGCGCCAGCCGGACGGGACGGGCACCCCGAGCCGGTCGAGCTGGCTCACCGCGTACCGCCCCCGCGGGTGGAGGACGCCGACGGTCTGCTCGCCTGCCCTGGCACGCGCGCTCCCCGCCGGCATCCACGTGCACATGCTCACCGGCGCCTGTGCGTTCCCGAAGAACGCGGAGAAGATCCCCCTCGGCACCGCTTCCACCTCGTCCTCGGGCACGCCCGGGAGAAGGTTGATCCAGCCGTCACGCGCGTCCTCGAGGATGCGCATCTTCTCGAGGACCTTCGCCGTCGCCGGAGGGCGGAACTCGAACTGCTCTAGCGTCCGGCGCCGTCGCACGAATGAGGGTCTACCTGCCGGGGCTCCGCCTTCGGTCCCGTCTCCTCGTCGACCACGTCCTCCGGGGTGACCCGCCGCGTGGGGGGAGTGACGCGGCGGCGTGGGCGGCATCGCGCGCCACCGCCCTCCCGCCGGAGGACCGGCCGGGAGGGCGGTGGGTCGTTTCTGGCTCCCGCGCCCGGTGTCAGAAACGGGCGCCAGGGTGTGGAGCGCTCACGCCACCTTGGAGCTCACGCTCCCGAGCGACTTCGGGAACTCCTCTTCGGCAGGCACCCGGCGGACGTGCCACATGCCCAAGCCGGTGAGGATGATCAGCGCTCCCGCCGCAGCGAAGGCTGCGAGCGCTCCGTCGAAGGCGAGCTGACCGAAGATCGAGAAGCCGTAGGCCTCGAGCAGCATCGCCCGCAGGGTCGTGCCCTGGAACACCGTCTGCACCAGACCGGCGAGCTTCGCTGTCGTCGGGTGTGCCCGTGACGCCGTGCTCACCTTCGAGTACACGCCGCCGAAGGGCATCTCGGAGAGGTGGATCCGGATGAAGTGTGTCGCATACGTCTGCGCCTGGGCTCCGGTCAGCACCTGCTGCCCCGCGTACGGTGCGAGGTACGGGATCATTGTCTTGCGCACCTCGGAGCCTGTCGGGTGGGCGAGCTGCGCCTTGGTCGGGAAGTAGACCTGCTGCATCGCGAGCTGATTGTGCACTTCGCTGTCGCTGAAGCTGTTGCCCCACAGGAGCAGCGCGCCCGCTGCGAGGAGGATCACCGTCAGCGCTGCGCCACCGACCGTGAGGATCAGGTCCAAGGTCTTGCGTCTCATGATGTGCGCTCCCTTTCATGACCCGCTTCCGGGTCTCCTGACGCCCCTCTTGGAGCGCCTAGGGAGATCGTGCGCTCCTGGCGCCGCCGTTGGCAGGGTCCGAGGTCCCTCTGGTCGAGGACCAAGGTCCCGACGTGGCGCGTGCTGCGGCCGGCCGCCCGTGACCGCATCACGACGCCCACGACGCGCGCTGGAGACGGTGCCGCAGCGTCGCGAGCGCACGCATCTCGATCTGGCGCACGCGCTCGGGAGAGATCGACAGGGCTGCGCCCACCTCGGTCGCGGTGCGCGGGCCGTCCGGCGAGCCGATGCCGTAGCGCAGCCTGATCACGGTCGCGGCCGACGCGGACAGCTGCTCGAGCAGCCCCTCGATCTCCCGGGGCAAGAGCGCGGACACCGCGAGATCCCCGACCTCCGCCGAGGGGTCTGCGACGAGATCGCCGAGCTCGTTGCCGTCCTCGTCGATGGGCGCGGACATGGACACGACGGGAGCCGCCGCCCTCCGGATGGCGACGACGTCAGCCATGCGGATCCCGGTCTCCTCGGCGAGCTCCTGGACCCCGGGCGAGTGACCGAGTGTCCGCTCGAGCCGGTCGGAGGTGTCCGACAGCGCCCGAGCCTGGTCGCGTCGGTGACGCGGGAGCCGCACCGGGGAGGAGAAGTCCCCCACCGCCTGCGCCACACCCTTACGGATCCACCACGTCGCGTACGTCGAGAATTTGTAGCCGCGTCGCCAGTCGAACCGCTCGATCGCGTGCAAGAGGCCGATGTTGCCTTCTTGGACGAGGTCCGCCAGCTCGACGCCGCGGTGCTGGTAGCGCTTTGCGATCGACACGACCAGGCGGAGGTTCGATCCGACGAACTGCGCGCGGGCGCGCCGCCCTGCGTCCACCGCTTCCTCGAGCGAGCGCCTGCGGCGTCCTCTCGGCCGATGTGGGCCCGCGAGCTCGAGCGCCGCCCGCTCGCCCTCCTCGATGGCTTGGGCGAGGCGGACCTCGTCGGCACGCGTGAGCAATGCGTGCCATCCCAGCTCGTCGAGGTATAGCCGCATGAGGTCGAGATCGCCCTGGCGCGGCTGCTCGGCGAGCTCTCTGCGATCGTGCTCCAACATCGTCGTGCTCCGTTCTCGGGCTGGTCACCACGACCGGTCACCAAGACCGGTAAGAGCCAGACCTAACCCAGCGTCTGGGCAATGACTAGGGCCCGAAGTCCCTTCGGTGATCATCAGAGTGGTCGGGCCGCCGTGAACAAGGGACGGGCAAGGCACGGACAAGGGGCAGACAAGGGACGTTCGACCCTCCCCCGATGACGGCTCGCCGAAGGACACTGGTGTCGGAGGTGGAGCAGGTGAGCACGAGGAGCACGACTGCCGGCAGCAGCCGGGGGGCCGCGCCACGCCGGAGCGGAAGACCGGTCGCGCGCGCGGTCGCCGCGCTCGCGCGCGTCGGCCTGGGCATGGTCGCAGCAGGCAGCGTGATGGCCGGCTTCCTGACCACGGCGGCCGCCTCCCCCGAGCACCACGCCCAGCACGAGATCGCCGCCCAGTACGAGCAGGCGGCGCCGGCCACACTGCCCCTCAGCGAGCTGCTCTCACTCGCCCGGCGCGGCGACGTGCGCACCGCTCGCCTCGACACAGGCAGCGACACGGTCACCGGCACGCTGAGGACCAGGGGCCGGTTGCGTGCCTACACCAGCGCGTACCCCGCAGGTTATGGCACCCGCCTCACCGAGCAGCTGCTCGCCGACCGCGTGACCCTTTCAGCCGTGGCCGCCACCAGCTCGGGATCCTCGGACGTGAGCCTCGCGATGCTCGGCACCGCGGCGCTCCTCGCGGTGGCCTGGCTCACGCTCGCGGCCCGCCGCCGGCGCACGGGAGCAAGCCAGCGACCTGGGCGGTTCGGCAGCTCTCAGTCCGCGGCGAGCCCAGCCGGGTTCGCCAAGGGCCACGGGGAGCAGGTCGAGGTGCCCCCGACGCGCTTTTCCGACGTGGCCGGCCTCGACGAGGCCGTGGAATCGCTCGCCGAGCTCGTGGACTACCTGAAGGACCCCGAGAAGTACCAGTCCGCAGGCGCAGATCTGCCTCGGGGCTTCCTCCTCGTAGGACCCCCCGGGACGGGCAAGACGCTCCTCGCCCGTGCGGTCGCCGGAGAGGCGGGAGTGCCGTTCTTCGCGATCGGCGCCTCGGAGTTCGTCGAGAGCTACGTCGGGGTGGGTGCTGCACGCGTGCGTGCCCTGTTCGACCGGGCTCGTGAGGCGGGCTCCGCGATCGTCTTCATCGACGAGCTCGACGCGATCGGCCGCGCGCGCAGCAGCCACTCGGTGCCGGGGAACGAGGAACGCGAGAGCACGCTCAACCAGCTGCTCGTCGAGATGGACGGGTTCGCGACGTCCACGTCGGTCATCGTGCTCGCCGCCACGAACCGCCCCGACATCCTCGACCACGCGCTCCTGCGCCCAGGGCGCTTCGACCGCCAGATCGCGGTGCCGAACCCGGATCGGCGCGGCAGGACGCACATCCTGGACCTCTACCTGCACCGCCGGCACGTCGCTCCCGACGTCGACCCCGACGTGCTCAGCCGCAGGACGGCAGGCTTCAGCGGCGCCGATCTGGCCAACCTCGTGAACACGGCTGCACTGCTGGCGGTGCGTGCCGGCAGGGACTCGATCTCCAGCAGTGAGCTCGAAGAGGCGCTCGCGACGGTCGCCCTCGGCCCGGCGCGCAAGTCCGCCGTGGTCGCCGCCGCAGACCGCCGCATCACCGCGTGGCACGAGGCGGGGCACGCCCTGGTCGGTCTGTGGCTCGAGCACGCCGCCGACCCCATCTCGGTCTCGATCGTCCCGAGAGGGCAAGCAGGCGGGGTGACGTGGTTCCCCGGCCAGGACGACATGTTCCTCAGCCGCCGCCAGGCGACTGCGCAGCTCGCCGTGGCGATGGCCGGGCGCGCTGCCGAGGAGCTGCTCCTCGGCGACGACTTCACCCAGGGCGCCGCGCAGGACTTCCGCGCGGCGACCGACCTCGCGCGCCGGATGGTGACCGAGTACGGGATGGGCTCGATGGGCCCGGGGTTCGTGCTGCCCGAGGAGACGCACATCGGCGTGCTCGCCGAGCGGGTGCACGCGTCGGTCCAGGCCCTTCTCGAAGGGGCGCTCGCGTGCGCGCGCGACCTGCTCTCCTCAGGGCGCGACACGCTCGAGCGCGTCGCGGACCGCCTCCTCGAAGACGAGACCCTCGACGCCACGACGCTCGTCGCGATCGCCGGGCGGCGCGCGCCGGAGCATGCCCGCCTGCCCGGGGCGGCTTGAGGCAGCCAGCATCCGCCGTCGGCCGGAGGAGGGTGCCCTGAACGGCCGCGGCGCGCACGTGGCAGACTCTTCCCATGGCCTTGCGTGTCTTCCTGCTCGACGACCACGAGGTCGTCCGCGCGGGATTGCGCTCGTTGATGGAGTCCGAGGAGGACATCGTCGTCGCAGGCGAGGCGGGCACGGTCGCCGAGGCGTTGGTCCGCGTCCCGCTCTCGAAGCCCGACGTCGCCATCCTCGACGTCCGCCTCCCCGACGGCAGCGGGATCGAGGTCTGCCGCCAGATCCGCTCGGACCACCCGGACGTGGCCTGCCTGATGCTCACCTCCTACGCCGACGACGAGGCGCTCCTCGCCGCGATCATGGCCGGGGCGGCCGGGTACGTCTTGAAGCAGGTCGGCGGCTCCGACCTCGTCGCCGACATCCGCAAGGTCGGCGCGGGCGGGACCCTCCTCGACCCCAAGCTCACCGAACGGGTCCTCCAGCGGCTGCGTCGGGGGCCCCAGGAGGACGAGCGCCTCGCGTCGCTCACGCCCCAGGAGCGCCGGATCCTCGACCGGATCGCCGAGGGCCGGACCAATCGACAGATCGGCGAGGAGCTCTTCCTCGCCGAGAAGACCGTCAAGAACTACGTCTCGAACCTGCTCGCCAAGCTCGGGATGGCACGCCGGACCGAAGCCGCGGTGTTCGCCGCGAAGCTGGCCGAGCGACGCGCTTCGCTGGACCGTCAGGAGCCTTCGGGCGGTTCGTGAGCGACCCCCGTGTGCCGGCGGCGCTCGCCACGGCCCACCGCGCCCGTCACGTCGACGCCCACCGCCTCGAGCGCCTCTTCGAGCCGCCTGCGCTCCCGCAACGGCCGGGTGAAGCGCTCCGGGCCGCAGTCGATGGCATGCAACCGGCAGAGCCTGATCAGCGCCCGGTCGTACTCGAGCTCGACGGCGATGCGTGACGAGGTGTCCGCGCGCGCGGAGCGGCCGGCCTGCAGACGGTGGCGGCGCGCAAGCAGGAGCTCCTCGATCAGCCACTCCTCGCTCGCGGGGCCCGTGAGGTGCGCGCCGGCGGCCTCCTCGTCGATCGCCAGGGACACGCCCAGCAGCTCGCTGTACATGGACATGGGCATCGTCGGAAGTCTCTCGTTCATCGCCTCTCCGCTCCCCCGGCGACCGATGCGCCGGATTGGCGGTACCACCACCACTCTTGGAGCGCAGCCGCAGGACCAACAGGGTCCTCGGTCACATGGGGTGGTGCCCACGGGCCACCTGCACGAGACCGGCACGTTAGCTGGAGCAGCGACATGGGGAGAATTCACACCCGGCCGGGGCGCATCGGGACAAAAGCAGGAGACGTAGAGTACGCCATGCCGCATCGCATGCTCCACGACGTCGCACGGCTGCAGCGGCTCTTGGACGCGGTCCTCCTGCTCGAGGCAGACCTCAGCATCCCCGTCCTCCTTCGCCACTTCCTCCAGGAGGCGTGCGACATGACCGGCGCCCGCTTCGGCGCGCTCGGCGTCATCGACGCGGAACGGACGGGCCTCTCGGAATTCCTCACCATCGGGCTGAGCGAGGAGCAGGAGCAGGCGATCGGGGCCCCGCCGACCGGTCGAGGCGTGCTCGGGATCCTCATCGAGGAGCCCGAGCCCCTGCGGCTGAAGAACGTCGCCGATCATCCCGCCAGCGTCGGCTTCCCACCCGGGCATCCAGAGATGCGCTCGTTCTT
>JAKAQM010000131.1 GCA_021822565.1 Actinomycetes bacterium
TCCCGGGAATCCCGGGGGTCCCGGACGGGGCAGCGTGACGCGCCCGCTCCGCCTGGGCGTGCGGCTGCGCGGCGCCGGTTGTCGCACCCGGGCGCGATGCCCCCACGCGGTCTGCGGCGCGATTCCCCTACCCGGTTGACGGCTTCGCCCTGGAGTGCTTTGCTGTTGGCACTCGACGTACGAGAGTGCCAACAGCTCTGGTAGAGTCTCTGGCTGAACGAACCAGACCACATCCCTGACATTTACGGAGGACAGACCACATGCCCAAGCTGATCGCCTTCGACGAAGACGCCCGGCGGAAGCTCGAGACCGGCATGAACAAGCTGGCCGACGCCGTACGGGTGACCCTGGGCCCCAAGGGTCGCAACGTCGTGCTCGACAAGAAGTGGGGCGCTCCCACGATCACCAACGACGGGGTATCGATCGCCAAGGAGATCGAGCTCGAGGATCCCTACGAGAGGATCGGCGCTGAGCTCGTCAAGGAGGTGGCGAAGAAGACCGACGACGTGGCAGGCGACGGGACCACGACCGCCACGGTGCTTGCATGGGCGATGGTTCGCGAGGGACTGCGCAACGTCGCAGCCGGCGCCAACCCGATGTCGTTGAAGAGGGGCATCGAAGCGGGCGTCGAAGAGGCGGTGAGCGCGATCCGCGGCATCGCCCGAGAGACCGAGTCCAAGAGCCAGATCTCCCAGGTCGCCGCGATCTCGGCGGCCGACGCCGAGATCGGCGAGATGATCGCCGAGGCCATCGACAAGGTGGGCAAGGACGGCGTCATCACGGTCGAGGAGTCCCAGACCTTCGGGATGGAGATGGACCTCGTCGAGGGCATGCGCTTCGACAAGGGCTACATCTCCCCGTACTTCGTGACCGATCCCGAGCGGATGGAGGCTGTCCTCGAGGATCCCTACATCCTGCTCGTCGGCTCCAAGATCTCCGCGGTCCGCGACCTGCTCCCCGTGCTCGAGAAGGTGATGCAGAGCGGCAAGCCGCTCGCGATCATCGCCGAGGACGTGGAGGGCGAGGCTCTGGCGACCCTGGTCGTGAACAAGATCCGCGGCACCTTCAAGAGCGCTGCTGTCAAGGCCCCAGGCTTCGGGGAGCGCCGCAAGGCGATGCTCCAGGACATGGCGATCCTCACTGGCGGCCAGGTGGTCACCGAGGAGGTGGGCCTGAAGCTGGAGAACGTCGGCCTCGACCTGCTCGGCCGTGCGCGCAAGGTCGTCGTCACCAAGGACGAGACCACCATCGTGGAGGGCGCAGGGTCGGAGTCCGACATCAAGGGACGGATCAACCAGATCAAGGCCGAGATCGAGAACACCGACTCCGACTACGACCGCGAGAAGCTCCAGGAGCGTCTCGCCAAGCTGTCGGGCGGCGTGGCCGTGATCAAGGTCGGTGCAGCCACCGAGGTCGAGCTCAAGGAGAAGAAGCACCGCATCGAGGACGCGGTCTCCACGACCAAGGCTGCGATCGAAGAGGGCGTGGTGCCCGGCGGCGGTGTTGCCCTCCTGCGTGCCCAGGCTCTGGTCGCTCAGCGCGCCGAGAAGCTCGAAGGCGACGAGGCCACTGGAGCCCGCATCGTTGCCCGGGCGGTCGAGGAGCCGCTGAAGCAGATCGCGGTGAACGCCGGCCTCGAGGGCGGTGTCGTCGTCGAGAAGGTGCGCAACCTGAGCGGCCCGGAGGGGCTCAATGCGGCCACCGGCGAGTACGGCGACCTGTTCGCTGCGGGCGTCATCGACGCGGCGAAGGTGACCCGGTCCGCGCTGCAGAACGCCGCCTCCATTGCGGCCTTGTTCCTCACGACCGAGGCCGTGATCGTCGACAAGCCCGAGGAGAAGGCTCCCGCCGCGCCTGGCGCCGGCATGGAGGACTTCTAGCCCTTCCTTCCCTTCTCGGTCGGGCCTTCTCAGCCGGGCCGAGGTCCGGGGCTCGGCCACCGCATCCGGCCCACCTTCAGGGTGCTGTCCGCCCCGAGCTGCATCGGACGGGATTGTCAAGACATGCGCTCGCGAGGGTGCCCTTCGGGGTGCCCTCGTGGCGCGTCGGGTGACGCTCCTACACTGGAACGGATGCCCGAGCTACCCGAGATGCCCGAGACCGCCCACGCGGCCGAGACCGCCGAGATGCACGACGCCCTCGAGACGCAGGAGACGGCCGAGATGCCGCCGTCCCTCGCACCGACGACCGGCCTCGGTGTGCTGCACCTCTTCTGCCGGGCACCCGGCGGGGTCGATGTCCCGGCGGTCTTGGAGGCGGAGACCGCAGCGCGCAAAGCGGGGGCCCAGGTCGTTGCGGCATCGATCCTCGGTCACAAGGCCGACGTTGCCTTGATGGTGCTCGGCCCGGACCTTTGGCAGCTGCGGCGGTTCCAGTCCGGCGTCGCTGCGGCAGGGCTCGAGCCCATTTCGTCCTATGTCTCGCTGACCGAGGTGTCGGAGTACGCGGCGGGACTGCCCGACGAGCTCAAGCAGTCGCGTCTGTACCCACAGCTCCCTCCCGAGGGGAAGCCGGCGTTCTGCTTCTATCCCATGTCGAAGCGTCGGGGGAGCGCTCCGGAATCGCACAACTGGTACGTGCTCGACTACGCGGACCGTCTCGAGCTGATGGTGAAGCACGGCCGCATCGGGCGCCAATTCCACGGCCGCGTGCTCCAGCTGGTGACGGGATCGGTCGGCCTCGACGACTTCGAGTGGGGGGTCACGCTCTTCGCCGTGCACCCCGACGACCTCAAGGAGTGCGTGTACCAGATGCGCTTCGATCGGGCTTCGGCCCTCTACGCCGACTTCGGGCCCTTCTACACGGGCATGGTCGCCGACCTCGAGACGGTGCTCGCGTCGGCACCGAGATGACCACCCCGGCGGTCGCCGGGGCCACCCCGGCTGGGCGGGCAGCGGCGGCGATGTCGGCGAGTTCGGCACCCCGTTCAAACATGCCACCCGACTCGGCACCCCGTGCGGCCGCGACAGCCATGGCCAGGTTGGAGACCGTGCTTCTGGAGCTGGGCAGCGTCGTCGTGGCCTTCAGCGGCGGTGCCGACTCCGCTTTTCTCGCGAGCGTCGCGCACCGGACGCTGGGGCCCGACGCGGCGCGTTGCGTCACCGCGGTGTCCCCCTCCCTCGCGGCGTCCGACCTCGCACATTGTCGAGCGCTTGCGGACGAGTGGCAGCTCAACTGGCAGGCCGTCGAGACCTCCGAGATGGACGACCCCAGGTACGTGGCGAACGGTGCAGATCGCTGCGCAAGGTGCAAGGACGCGCTCATGGCGGCGCTCGGCCCGATCGCCGCCTCGGCGGGCGCGATCGTCGTGCTCGGTGTCAACACCGACGATCTCGGCGACTACCGGCCGGGCCAGGCCGCGGCCGCGGCCTCTGGGGCGCGGTTCCCGCTCGTCGAAGCAGGGCTTTCCAAGTCCGACGTCCGAGGGCTGTCCAAGGGGCTCGGGCTCCGGACCTGGGACCGGCCCGCCGGCGCGTGCCTCGCCTCGCGCCTCCCCTACGGCTCGCCCGTCACCGTGCAGAGGCTGCGGGCGGTCGATGCGGCGGAGTCAGGTCTGCGGGCCCTCGGCCTTCGTGCGTTCCGAGTCCGTCACCATGGGCAGGTCGCGAGGGTCGAAGTCACAGAGGGCGAGCTCGACGCCGTCTGGGCCAGGCGCGAGGAGGTCGTCACCGCGGTGAGGGCTGCAGGCTACGACTTCGTGACGCTCGATCTCGAGGGGTTCCGCTCAGGGAGCATGAACCGCCTGCTCCCACGCTCAGCTCGGGCGTGACCTGGGGACCTGCCAGCCGGCCGACGACACGCGGCGAGGCTCGTAGAACACGCAGCCGTCCGGGCATGAGAAGGGAAGCGACTCGTTCGCTCCGAGTTTGCAGCGCTCGACCTTCTCACCCGATCGCGTGCTCTGCATGACGTAATGGCGGCATTTCGTGTTCACACCCACGACTCGATTCTTGCTGCTGCAAGAGCCGTTGTGTGGGCGCGGAAGCGGTAGCGTCGGTCTGTGGACCCAGTCGTGCCGACCCGCACGCTGCTTCGGTGGGCCGAGAGCCTCGCAGCGACGGCGCGCACGGGCCTGGGGTTCTCCCAGAGCCTCTACGAGCGAGAGCGCTTCGAGGAGATCCTGCGCGTGGCCGCCGACATCCGCGTCGCCGCGTCCAAGACACCGCAGTCCCTCGAGGACGCAGGGGGCCTCGTGGAGGAGTGGCTGTCAGATGTGGGCGAAGGGGTGTCCGGCTACGTGACGCCGAAGGTGGCCGTCGGCGCGGTCGTCGGGAACGACCGCGGGGAGCTCCTCCTCATCCGGCGGGCTGACTCGGGAGCATGGCTCTACCCGACGGGGTGGTGCGATGTGGGCTACTCGGCATCGGAGATCGCGGTGAAGGAGGTGCGCGAGGAGACCGGCATCGAGGTCGAGCCCGTCCGCTTGATCGCGGTGCTCGACGGCCTTCGCCTCGGCTTCACCCGCATCCCCCTCTACTCGCTCGTGTTTCATTGCCGAGCCGTCGGCGGCACGTTGACGCCCCACCCGCTCGAGTGCACGGACGTGGGGTGGTTCGGCGGTGACAACCTCCCCTCGCCCCTCGTCGGGTACGAGCGCTGGGGGGAGCACGCCTTCGCCGCCATCCGTGGAGAGCAACGTGACGTCCTCTACGACCGGGTCCGCGAACCGTTGTGGCGGGAACCGGCCAATTGAGGATCGAGGAGGCGACCCGGGTCGACGAGGAGCTCTTGGCTGCCTTCGCCGCGCTCGTCCCGCAGCTTTCACGGAGCGCGCCCGCTCCTGGCCGAGAGGCACTGGAGGCGATCGTGGCTTCCCGTGCGACGAGCCTTCTCCTCGCTCGCGACGACGCGGGCCGCATCGTCGGGTCACTCACCCTTGCGATCTTCCGCATCCCGACCGGCGTGCGGGCGTGGATCGAGGACGTGGTGGTGGACGAGGGCGCGCGTGGGGGCGGCATCGGCGCCGCGCTCGTCGAGGCTGCGATCGAACGTGCCGAGCGCGCAGGGTCTCGGACGGTCGATCTCACCTCGCGCCCCGACCGCGAAGCGGCGAACCGTCTCTACGTCCGCATGGGCTTCGCGCTACGTACGACCAACGTCTACCGGTACACGTCGGAGACGATTTAGGTCCTGCCCGATTCCTGCCCGGGCCCTCTGCCCGGGCCCCCTGCTTGGCCATGCCCGGGCCCCCTGCTTGGCCATGCCCGGCCCCCCTGCTTGGCCATGCGAGCCGGCGAGCCGAGCGCCGAGCTCATGTGGGCCGCAGAGCGAGAGCGTCGGCCTCGGTAGCGTGAGGCTTGCCCCGGAGCGTCAGCGCTGCGCTTGTCTAGCCTTGCGTCATGCACTTCGTGATCATCGGCGGCGGTCCGGCTGGCACCCAAGCGGCGACGTACGCTGCCCGACTCGGCGTGGACGTGACGCTCGTCGAGCGTGATGTCATCGGCGGCGCTGCCGACATGTGGGACTGCATCCCCTCCAAGGCAATGATTGCGACTGGCGGCGCGATGGCGTTCCTCGACCGCAGCCATGAGATGGGCCTCTCCCCGGTGCGACCACTTCTCGACCTCGAGCGGCTCCGTCAGCGAATCGCATCGATCACGACGCGGCTTGGGCACGCGACCGAGAGCATCCTCACCAGCCAAGACGTCCGCCTGCTGAAGGGTGAGGGCCGGATGGCCGGACCGCACAGGGTCGTGGCAGAGACCTCGGAAGGGCACGTCGAGCTCGAGGCTGATGCCGTCCTGCTGTCGACGGGCAGCAGGCCGAGGATCCCTGAGTGGGCACCGATCGATGGGGATCGGGTGCTCACCACGCGCGACGCCTATCCGCCAAAGGACCTACCTCGCCACCTCATCGTGATCGGCTCAGGGGTGACCGGCGTCGAGTTCGTGCACATGTTCTCGTCGCTCGGCTCCCAGGTCACCCTCATCGTGAGTCGCCAGCAGGTGCTGCCGACGAAGGATCCCGAGGTCGCGGCGGTGCTGGAGGCGGATTTCCTCCGCCGTGGTGTCAAGCTCATGAAAGGGGCCCGAGCGGTCGACATCGAACGCTCCGAGGACGAAGTGGCAGTGCGCTGTGACGACGGTCGCGTGGCCACGGGGTCGCATGCCCTACTCGCGATCGGCTCGATACCGAATTCGGACAGGCTCACACTCCGCACTGCCGAGGTCGAGGTAGACGAGCACGGCTACGTGCCGATCAACCACCACTGCCAGACGAACGTGCCCCACATCTACGCGGCGGGCGACCTCTCGGGGAAACTGCCGCTCTCGTCCGTGGCGTCGATGCAAGGTCGCAAGATCGCAGAGCACGTAGTGATCGGACACACGGCCAGCCATCGGCACCTGAATTACGACAAGGCCGCCTCGGCCATTTTCACCGAGCCCGAGATCGCCGACGTGGGGATCGCGGAAGCGGACGCGTTCGCCGAGGGTCGCAAGATCCGCGTCACCAAGGTGCCCTTCGCTGCCACTGCGAAGGCGCTCATCAACGACGACGCACGTGGCTTCGTGAAGATCGTCTCAGATCCCGCAACTGGAGTTGTACTCGGAGGCTCGATCGTTGGTCAGCACGCAGCCGAGCTCATCTCGGTCATCGCGCTCGCGGTCACGACCGGGCTGCGGGTGCAGGACATCGTGGAGAGCATGCTCGTGCACCCCACGCTTTCCGAAGCGCTCGCCGAGGCCGCGGAATAGCGCTCGAGACTGTCTCGGAGCTGCGTTGTGACCCTACCCGGTCGGACATAACGAGCGTCGGATCGTCCGCATGTGGGCCTCGCGCCACCCGCCCCACCGCGCCGGTCCCCCCGTCAACGGCCCGTTGGGTCTGATGCCCTGATCTGGCCCCACTGTGATGCCTTGAAATGGCCCCACCCCCGCCGCCACTCCGGCAACCCGTGTTTATCCCCACCGCCACCCCCGCCGGCAGCCTGCCCGGTTCTCCACCCGCGCCCCACCACCCGCGCCCACCCCCGCCGGCACCCCCGCCACTTCCGCCACTTCCGTCACCCCGCACCCGCCCGCCTTCCGGGGTCGTCACGGCGGGCCGGGGCCCCGGGCCCTGGCCCGTCTCCCCAAGAGCCCGGCTCTGCGGTCGCGCTCGGTCTTGGCCGCGTGGCA
>JAKAQM010000132.1 GCA_021822565.1 Actinomycetes bacterium
AGGTCGATCCCGTCGAAAAGGGTCTCCATGTCGGCGAGCGTGTCGACGGCCACGCCCGCTCTCCCGACCTCGCCCTTGGCCAGCGGGTCGTCGGAGTCGCGTCCGAGGAGCGTTGGCATGTCGAAGGCCGTGGAGAGCCCGTTGCCGCCCGAACGGAGCAGCTCCTTGAACCGGTGGTTCGTGTCTCGTGCCGTGCCGAAGCCTGCGAACTGGCGCATCGTCCAGAGCTTGGAGCGGTACATGGACGCGTAGGGCCCCCGGGTGTAGGGGAACTGGCCCGGAAGCTCGGCCTCGTCGGGACCGTAGACCGGCTCCAGCGGGATCCCGGACATCGTCTCGAACGGGACACCCCGGGAGGGTGCACGGTCGAACTGCTCCTGCCACGAGCGCCGGTCCGCCACACGATCATGATACTTCGTCGTCAAAGTAGTTCGGGCAGTCGTTTCCGGGCCCCCCGCCCGCGTGCCTGATGCCCGCGTGCCTGATGCCCGCGTGCCCCCACGCCTGCCGCTTCCAGCTCCGCCCCTCCCGCCCCCACCCCCCACCCCCTGCCTGCACGAGCGTGCTTCCAGAGTTGTTACTATCGGCGTAGGGAAAATCCAGGCTGAGAGCTGGGGCCACCCAGGCTGCAGGCTGGGGATCCTGTGGGCAACGTCCCGACGTCGGCGATGGGTGGCGCGGGCAAGCGCAAGGAGATTCGATCGCATGGCAACCGTGGACCTCGACCTTGGCCGTTACCAGCTCGGTTGGAGCGACGAGGAGGACTACGTCTTCAAGCCGAAGAAAGGGCTGAACGAGGAGATCGTTCGCGAGATGTCGGCGATGAAGCACGAGCCCGACTGGATGCGCGCCTTCCGGCTTAGGGCACTCGA
This sequence comes from Actinomycetes bacterium, assembly GCA_021822565.1. GTDB lineage: Bacteria > Actinomycetota > Acidimicrobiia > Acidimicrobiales > RAAP-2 > JAJYVT01. Next base: position 873 of record JAKAQM010000132.1, read on the forward strand.
ACGCTTCGAGAAGAAGCCCATGGCGCAGTGGTTCGCCGTCAACATGCCCGACCTGGACTTCGACGACATCTACTACTACATCAAGCCGACCGGTGGGCAGGTGAAGGACTGGGAAGAGCTGCCCGCTGCCATCAAGCGCACCTACGAGCGCCTGGGAATCCCCGAGGCGGAGCGCAAGTACCTCGCCGGCGTCACGGCCCAGTACGAGAGCGAGGTGGTCTTCCACCGCAACCGCGAGGACCTCGAAGCCCAGGGCGTGCTCTTCTGCGACATGGACACGGCGGTGCGAGAGTACCCGGACCTCGTGCGCAAGTGGTTCGGCACCGTGATCCCGCCCAACGACAACAAGTTCGCCGCGCTGAACTCCGCCGTATGGTCAGGTGGATCGTTCATCTACGTGCCCCCGGGCGTGAAGGTGGATATGCCGCTGCAGGCCTATTTCCGTATCAACGCGGAGAACATGGGCCAGTTCGAGCGGACGCTGATCATCGCCGACGAGGGCTCCCAGGTGCACTATGTGGAGGGCTGCTCGGCACCGGTCTACACGTCGGACTCGCTGCACTCCGCGGTCGTGGAGCTGATCGCGCTCCCTGGGAGCCGCATCACCTACACGACGATCCAGAATTGGTCCAACAACGTGTACAACCTCGTCACCAAGCGTGCCCGGGCCGAGGCAGAGGCCCACGTCGAGTGGATCGACGGCAACATCGGCTCTCGCCTGACCATGAAGTACCCCTCGGTCTACCTCGTGGGGCCGAAGGCATCGGGCGAGGTGCTCTCGGTCGCGTACGCCGGCAGCGGTCAGCACCAGGATGCAGGCGCGAAGATGATCCATGCGGCGCCCGAGACGACGTCGACCATCGTGTCGAAGTCCATCTCGAAGGACGGCGGCATCACCACCTACCGTGGGCTCGTCCATGTGGACCCGGACGCGAAGAAGGCGAAGTCGTTCGTCCGCTGTGACGCGCTCTTGCTCGACGACGACTCGGTGTCCGAGACCAAGCCCTACATGGAGGTGGGGGAGCAGGACGCGCAGATCGGCCACGAGGCGACGGTGTCGAAGGTTGGCGACGACCAGCTCTTCTACCTGATGAGCCGCGGGCTCACCGAGAGCCAGGCGATGGGGATGATCGTGAACGGTTTCATCGAGCCCGTCACGCGAACCCTCCCGATGGAGTACGCAGTCGAATGGAGCCGGCTCATCGAACTGCAGATGGAAGGGTCGGTCGGCTGATGTGCTCCTCGCCGCGCCACGGGCGTCGGCCTGGCCCTGCCCGCCGGACCGCCGACGCCCGTCGGCTGCGCCGCGCGCGCTCGGACTGACGCAGCCGGCAGGATGGTGCGCCGTGCCCATGCGTGAGGAATGCAAGCATTTCCAGAGTCGAACCTACGCGTCAGGAGAGGTGGCCCGCTTCTGCACGCTCGACCTCGCGCCTGAGGCGCCTTGGCGGTGCCCGCCGGACTGCAAGGCCTACGAACGCCGGCTCGCCGACGCCGGCTGGGACCACGGGAGCCTCGTGGAGCCTCCGATCGAGGACGAGCCGGCCGTCCCGGTCGGTGAGATGACGCCGGTCCTCGAAGACGCCGAGAGCATCGTGAGTGCGATCGCCCCTGAAGCCCTGCGCGAGGCAAGGGCGGAGGACGCGAGACGCGAAGCACGTGCGGAGCGACGCTGGTGGCGGCGGAACCGGTAGACCCCCGGGCGCAAGGTCCGAGGGTCCAATGGGGCGAGGTGTCGCGGGCGCGGGCCTGGGAGTCAGGCGCCGGTGAACCGGGGTGGGCGCTTGTCGAGGAAGGCGTGCACCGCCTCGGCAAGGTCCTCGGAGGCCAGCATGCCCGCGTTCCAGGTCGCGACGTACTCGAGGGCCTGGGCGAGCGTGAGGCCGTCGTTGGCCGCGAGGACCGACTTGGTCCCCTGTACGGCGAGCGGCGAGAGCGCCGCGATCTCCTGCGCCAGCGAGGTCGCAGCATGGAGCAGCGCGTCGCGGTCCGGGTACACCTCGTTCACGAGGCCGATCTCCTTGGCTCTGCGGGCGTCGATGTCCTTGCCGGTGAAGGCGAGCTCGGCGAGGTGTCCCGCACCCACGATGCGCGGAAGGCGCTGGAGGACCCCGAGGTCGGCGACGAGCGCCATGCGCGTCTCTCGGACACTGAAGATGGCGTCGGAGGAAGCGAGGCGGATGTCGCACGCGGTCGCCAGGTCCATGCCGCCTCCGATGCAGTGGCCATGGACGGCTGCAACGACGGGCTTCGGGCAGTCGGCCACTGCGGTGATGGCCGCTTGCAGGCGGCGGACCGAGCGACGCGTGGCAACCGCGCGCGCGGCGGGCGACAGAGGTTCTCCCTGGCCACCGGTGCGCTCCGCGCTGGCGCGCTCACCACTTTCGCCGCCGACCTGGCCGGCGTCCGTGGCGAGGAAGGCACCAAGCTCCTTGACGTCGAGCCCGACGCTGAAGCTCGGTCCCCTCGCTGCGACGACGATGGCGCGCACGGCGCGGTCATCCGACAGCTCCGTCATCGCGGCGGGCAGCTCGTCGAAGAAGGCGGCACCGAGAGCGTTGCGGGTCTCCGGTCGGTCGAGCCACAGCGTCGCGACGCCTGTGCCAGAGCTTCCTCGTTCGAGATCGAGCGCGCTCGACACCGCAGGGACGTTAGCAAGGCACTCCACCGGTACACTCCAGCGCCGATGTCCGAGTGCTCCCCGTGCGCATGTTGACCGCTGCCCGGGCGGCGACGCTGGGTGGTCCCGAGTGGCTGCGGGAGCGCCGGGCGAAGGCCGCAGAAGAGCTCGCCGCCATGCCGAGACCTTCGGAGAAGGAAGAGGTGTGGCGCTACACCCCCATCGACGAGCTCGAGCTCGACGACTACGAGCCACTTCCGGCTGGGGCTCGAGAGGACCTCGGCGCGCTCGGCTCCGCGTTCGTGAAGGGGGTCGTCTCGGACCTGCCGGCGTACGCGGCGCTCGCCACGGTGGTCGACGGGTCGACGGTCGCCGTCGATCGGGCCGGGCTCCCTGCGCCGGTGCGGGTCGGTGGGCTCGAGGGAGATCCGATCCTCGGCCAGGTGCTCGACGGAGGTGACGCGCTCGTACGCGCGAACGACGCCTTCCTCCCCGACGCCGTCGTCGTCGACGTCCCCCCGGGCGTGGCTCTCGACGCCCCGGTCGTGATCGTCCACTGGTGCACCGCCGGGGTCGCGCCATCGACGGCGAGCTTCCCTCGCACGGTCGTACGGCTCGGCCGGGGATCGAGCGCACAGGTGGTCGAGGTGTTGGCCGGCGCTCCCGGAGCCGGGCGGGGGCTCGTCGTCCCGGTCACGGAGCTCTCCGCGGGCGACGGATCGCAGCTTTCCTATGCGGCGGTCCAGGTGCTCGGCACCGAGGTCTGGCACATCGCCCGCGTGGCGGCGGTGGCTGGGCGCGACGCGACGTTGCGCACGTTCTCGATGGGTCTGGGCGCCGCCTACGATCGCTCGAGGACCGACGCGCTCGCCGAGGGACCGGGTTCGACGACCGAGTTGCGATCTGCGTACCTGGGCACCGGCTCCCAGGTCCACGACATCCGCACGCTGCAGGATCACGCTGCGGCGCACACGACGAGCGACTTGCTGTGCAAGGGCGCGGTCGCGGGAACCTCGCGCTCGGTGTACAGCGGGCTCATCCGGGTGCGGCGCGGCGCAGTTCGCACGAACGCCTTCCAGACGAACCACAACCTGGTCCTCGAAGAGGGCGCGCACGCCGACTCCGTGCCGAACCTCGACATCGAGGAGAACGACGTGCGGTGCAGCCACGCCTCGACCGTCGGACCAGTCGACGAAGATCAGCGGTACTACCTCGAGTCGCGGGGGATCCCCCCGGCTCGCGCGGAGCGGTTGATCGTCCTCGGCTTCTTCGACGACATCGTCCAGCGCTGCCCCGTCCCGGCACTGGTCCCACGGCTCCGCCAAGAGGTGGAGCAGCGGCTCGTGAGTGCCCTCGAGCTCCGCTCGGGTGCTCACGGGGCCGCCGGCGGGCGGGGGGACGAAGACCATGGGTGAGCGTGTCGTGCTGCTGCGTCGTGACGAGATGGAGAGCGGTGAGGCCCGACGGTTCGATCTGGGTGCGCACCGCGTCACGCTGGTGAGGATCGAAGACGACTTCTACGCCATCGGAGACCGGTGCAGCCACGAGGACTACTCCTTGGCCGAAGGGGAGGTCTGGACCGCGGAGCGGGAGATCGAGTGCCCCCGCCACGGGAGCACGTTCGACCTCTTGACGGGCGAGCCCTGCTCCCTGCCTGCGACCAAGCCGGTGCCGGTCTACGAGGTCGAGGTCGATGGCGACGACGTCGCGGTGGTGCTGCCGTGAGCCGCCTCGAAGTGCAGGGGCTCCACGCGTCCGTGGGAGCCCGTGAGGTCGTTCGGGGGGTCGACCTCGATGTGGGGAGCGGGGAGGTGCACGTCGTGATGGGCCCGAACGGCTCGGGCAAGAGCACCCTCGCCCACGCGCTCATGGGCAGGCCGGGGACGACCGTCACGGCGGGGAGCATCCGGATCGACGGGACCGAGCTCGTCGGGTTGCCGAGCTGGCAGCGCGCCCGTGCGGGGCTCTTCCTCGCGCTCCAGCAGCCGATCGAGGTTCCGGGCGTGCTCCTCGAAGCGGCGATGGAAGAGGCGCTCGCCGCCAACGGCGCCACCGCCAACGGCGCCACCGGCAACGGCGCCCCGGGCACGGGCACCCCCGCCAACGGCGCCCCGGGCAACGGCGCCCCGGGCACGGGCACCCCCGCCAACGGCGCGGTGGCGGAGCGCCTGGTGCAGGAGGCAGCGGCGATCGGGTTCGACGAACGGTTCCTCCGAAGGCCGTTGAACGTCGATCTCTCTGGCGGCGAGCGTAAACGGAACGAGGTCGTACAGCTCTGCGTCATACGGCCGAAGTTCGCCATCCTCGACGAGATCGATTCGGGGCTCGACGTGGACGCCGTACGCGCAGTGTCGCGGCGGATCGAGCGTGCGACGTCGGAGTGGGGGCTCGGCGTCGTCGCGGTCACCCACTTCCACCGTCTGCTGCGCGAGCTTCGCGCCGACCGAGTGCATGTGCTCGTCGATGGCAGGATCGTCTCGAGCGGGGGGCCGGAGCTCGCAGAGGAGCTAGAGCGTACGGGCTACGGCCTCCACGGCGCCGCCAACACCGCCGGCACCTGAGGCTTCAGGACTCGAGCTCGTCGAGCTCGTCGAGAGCCTGCGCGAGGGCGTTCCAGCCGAGGGTCGCGCACTTGATCCTCACCGGAAACTTGACGACGCCCTGCAACGCGGCGAGCTCCCCGAGACGACGGATGTCGCCGAGCCCGTTCGCTGTCTCGGCTGGCACGCCGGCCGCGCCATCGTCGGAGCCACCGGCTGATCTCCCGTGCGCGGCTTCGCCCGCGCCATTGTGCGAGCTTTCGCCCGCGCCATTGTGCGAGCTTTCGCCCGCGCCATCGTGGCCTTCGCGCGTGGCCTCGTCGGATCCCCCCGTGGCGTCGGGGTCGAGCGAGGCCTCATGGATGGACATCATCGCCTTGAAGGTGCGGATGAGCCCTCGGACCTCGGCGAGCGTCTTGCCCTTCACGGCGGAGGACATGAGCGACGCCGACGACTGGCTGATGGAGCACCCGCTGCCTGCGAACTTGATGTCCGTGACCTGGTCGTGGTCGACGAGCAGCGTGAGGACGATCTCATCTCCGCACAGCGGATTGAAGCCCTCGACTCGCCGCGCGGGGGGAGACTCGAGCTCGCCGCGGTTCCGAGGCGAGCGGTAGTGGTCCAGGATGATCTCTCTGTAGAGGTCCTCTAGGTCCGTCACGAGAACAGCCTCCCGGCCTCGGTGAGGCCCTCGATGAGCGTGTCGATGTCCCGCTCGTCGTTGTACGTGCCGATCGACGCCCGCGCCGTGGCGGTGACGCCGAGGACGCGCATGAGCGGCTTCGCGCAGTGGTGGCCGGGCCGCACGCAGACACCGTACTGGTCCAGCACCTGGGCGAGGTCGTGGGGATGGACGTCTCGGAACCCGAGGGAGAGGACGCCGCCGCGGTCCCGACCCGCGGGAGGGCCGAAGACCCGGCAGGCGCTGCCGAGCCGCTCAGCGATCGCGCTCATCGCGTACTCGGTGAGCTGCTCCTCGTGAGCGCGGACGCGGGCCATCCCAAGGCCTTCGAGGTAGTCGACCGCTGCAGCGAAACCCACGGCCTCGGCGATCGGCGGGGTCCCTGCCTCGAAACGGT
>JAKAQM010000021.1:0-3164 GCA_021822565.1 Actinomycetes bacterium
TGCGAACACGCCCGAGTGGAGGTGGCGGGAATCGAACCCGCGTCCTCCGGTTTCTCATTGGGCCTTCTCCGAGCGCAGCCGACGAGAGGTTGTCGAGGAGATCGCTGCCGCCGGCGGCGGCGATCTCCCGTATCCGACGAAAAGTCCCCGCAGGCCAGCCGGAACAGCCTACGAGCGAGCTCCATTCGATGACGCCCGATCACCAGCCCATGGAGCAGAGGCTGGGTGGACGACGCTACTGATTAAGCAGCGTACGCGAGCTGAGGCTCGGCGTTTGTTTTGTGTTCCGGCTCTTTAACGTGGCTCCGGAGACCACGGCTCGCTTCTCCCAACTCGACGACCGAAGTCGAGACCTTTCACCCCCTTGTGCCGGTCTGCCGCCAGGCTGAACGGCCTGGCGCTGCATCCGATCTCATGCTGAGTCTACCGTGCCGCCGCCGTGCGCCCGTCCACGCCGGTCGGCAGCTCTCGTCAGCCGTGCACGCTCCAGCGCTGTACGTTGCGGAGCGCCCTCGCGGTCTCTCGCTCGGCTTCACGAGTGAGGATCGCCTGGCGCTTGTCGTAGAGCCTGCGGCCACGCGCGAGCGCCAGCTGGACCTTCGCCCTGCCGTCCTTGAAGTACAAGGAGAGAGGCACGAGGGTGAGCGACTGCTGCTGCGTTCGCCCCATGAGCTCGTCGATCTGCTCGCGGTGGACGAGCAGCTTTCGCTTACGGTCCGGGTCGTGGCTGCCGAAGCCGGCCGCGAACTGCCAGGGTGCGATGTGGACGCCGTAGAGCCAAAGCTCGCCGTCGTCGACTCGAGCGTAGGCATCGGCGAGCTGAACCTTGCCGTCGCGCAGCGACTTCACCTCGCTGCCGCTCAGCACGATGCCGGCCTCGATCGTCTCGAGAACCTCGTAGTCGTGTCGGGCGCGCCGGTTCGTGGCAACCGTCCGGTCACCACGCCTCGCTTCGTGCTTGGCAGCGCGCTGTGCCGCCACCTTCTTCGCTCGTGCCATGGCACGACGAGGCTACGGCGATCCAGCCTGCCGGCGCGCACCATGCCGGGCTCCTGTGTGTCCATCCGCGTCTTTCCCGGGCGCGGCCGGTACGATCGGACGCTGATGCTCCGTCTGCCTCGGGACCTCCACCTGCAGATGGTCGCTCACTGTATCTCCGGGCTTCCCGACGAGGCCTGTGGTCTGCTCGCCGGCGACGCTTCCAGAGGTACCGTTGCGCGTCTGTACCCGACGCGCAACGCCGCAGCGTCCGCTCGCGTCTACTCGGTCGACTCGCGTGACCTCCTCCAGGCGGACCGTGACGCCGAGCGCAGTGGCACGCAGCTCATCGGCGTCTTCCACTCCCATACCCATACCGACGCCTATCCCTCGCCGACGGACGTGGAGCAGGCGCCCGACCCCGACTGGCACTACGTCGTCGTGTCGCTGCGGGACACGCACCCCGTCGTCCGCAGCTACCGGATCGCAGGTGGCAGCATCGAGGAGGAGTCAGTGGTCGTGCTCGGTGAGCCGGTGCACGCAGGCGCCGGGGCCACTGCCTGAGCCGTCGGCGCTGTCCGACGCCTCCCACGCACCGATTACAATTCGGACTCAGCAGGTCAACTATTCGGGCGGCTCCCTCAGCGGGACGCCCACAACCGGGAGGTGCTGTGGCTGTCGCAGTCGATGTCCGCTTGCCGACCGTGCTCCGTCCGCAGGCTGGGGGTCAGTCCACCGTGACCGTGAAGGGGTCCACGATCGGCGACGTCCTGCGTGAGCTCGTCTCCGAGTTCCCCGGGATGTCCGGCCAGCTGCTCAACGAAGATGGTTCGCTGCATCGGTTCGTGAACGTCTACGTCAACGACGACGACGTTCGTTACCTCGAGTCGCTGGACACCCCGGTGAAGGAGGGCGACGAGGTGTCCCTCCTCCCGGCGGTGGCGGGCGGCTGACGCGCTGGCCGTCGGCACGGTGGCCCTGCATCGCAGCTCACTCGACCTGATCGGCGACACGCCGCTCGTCGAAGTGAGCGAGCTCAGCTCGAATCCCGCCGCGCGGCTCTTCGTCAAGCTCGAAGGGCAGAATCCCGGCGGCTCGGTCAAGGACCGGGTCGCGCTTGCGATGGTGGAGGATGCCGAGAAAGCAGGCGTGCTGCGGCCGGGGGAGCCCGGCCAGGTTCTCCTCGAGCCGTCCTCGGGCAATACCGGCATCGGGCTCGCGCTCGTGTGCCGGGTGAAGGGCTACCACCTGAAGGTCGTCCTTCCCGAGAGCGTGTCGCCGGAGCGGCGCCAGCTCCTCGGTGTGTGGGGAGCAGAGATCATCGAGTCACCGGGAAGCGAGGGGTCGAACGGGGCGGTTCGCGTGGCGCAGGCGTTGGCGGCGGTGCATCCCGAGTGGGTCTTCCTCTACCAGTACGCAAATCCGGCGAACCCGCGTGCCCACTACTCACAGACTGGGCCGGAGATCTGGCGCGACTGTCCCGAGGTCACTCATCTCGTTGCCGGCCTCGGCACGACGGGCACGCTCCTCGGCGCGGGGCGCTATCTGAAGGAGCGCAACCCCGCGGTACAGGTCTGGGCCGTCGAACCGCCAGCTGGTGAGATCGTCGACGGGCTGCGCAGCCTTGACGAGGGCTATATCCCCCCGATCTTCGAAGAGCTCGGCGGGAGCGAACTGCTCGACCGCAAGACCGTCGTGCGCCCGCGGGAATCGATCGAGTGGGTCCGGCGTCTGGCAGACGTCGGCATCTTCGCCGGGTTGTCGACGGGAGCGGCAATGGCTGGCGCGGCCCGGTGCGCCACCCAGCTCGGCGACGGCGAGCAAGCTGCGATCGTCGTCATCTCGGCAGACGGAGGCTGGAAGTACCTCTCGAGCGGGGCGTGGACCGGCGACATCGACGACGTCGCCGAGCGAGCGCGATCGACCATCTACTTCTGATCCGAGGTCTCCCACGTCTCAGAGGGCTCCACGTCGAGCGTGGAGTGGTCACCCGGGGAGCTCGGGCCCGCCGTCGCCCTGCCGCTTTGCGAAGCGACCATCCGCCCGAGCTGACGAGGCGTTCGGCCGCCCGGAGCACCGGCCTGCCTTTCCGCCGGGTCGTCGAGTGGTGGCCCATCGCCGCGAAGCCTGTACGCTCACGGGCCGCACCGCAGAGGGCCGCACCGCAGAGGGCCGCACCGCAGAGG
>JAKAQM010000021.1:3264-30124 GCA_021822565.1 Actinomycetes bacterium
GGGCCGCACCGCAGAGGGCCGCACCGCAGAGGGCCGCACCGCAGAGGTCAGCGGCGGAGCGCCCACGAGACAAGAAGAGCCCACGAGACAAGGGGACGAGGACGTGACCACCGACACCGGCAGCGTCGTACCCGATCCTCGTACGCTGCGCTCGGACGGGCGCACCCTCGACGAGCTGCGGCCGGTCACGTTCCAGCGTGATTTCACGGAGCTCGCCCCCGGTTCGGTGCTCGTCTCGATGGGACGCACGAAGGTCCTCTGCACTGCGTCGGTGGAGGACCGGGTACCTCCGTGGATGCGGGGCAGCGGCAAGGGCTGGGTGACCGCGGAGTACTCGATGCTTCCCGGGTCGACGGCTGAGCGCGCGACGCGGGAGGCCGCGAAGGGCAAGCAGTCCGGACGAACCCAGGAGATCCAGCGCCTCATCGGACGGTCGCTGCGTGCCGTGTGCGACCTCGTGGCGCTCGGGGAGCTGCAGGTCACCGTCGACTGCGACGTCCTCCAGGCCGACGGCGGGACCCGGACCGCGTCCATCTGCGGGGCCTACGTCGCCCTGCACGACGCGTTCACCCGGTTCGTCGCTGCGGGGAGGATGAAGAGGCATCCGCTGGACGACGCCGTGGCGGCGGTATCGGTCGGCATCGTGGACGGAGTGCCGATGCTCGACCTTCCCTATGCCGAAGACTCGCGTGCCGAGGTCGACATGAACGTCGTGATGACCGGGTCGGGCCGCTTCGTCGAGGTCCAGGGGACGGCCGAGGGTCTGCCCTTCACCCGCTCCGAGCTCGACGAGCTGCTCGTGCTCGCCGAGGCGGGGATCAGCCGCCTGCTCGTCATGCAAGACGCGGTCCTCGCAGAGCCCCCGGCGCCGCGGTGAGCGGTCCGGCGCAGTCGGGCGCACCTCTCTTCCTCGTCATGGCGACCGCCAACCCTGACAAGGCCGCCGAGATCCGCGACATCCTCGGCGCGCAAGGTGGCGTACGTCTCGTCCCGCGGCCTGCCGACGTCCCCGACGTCGAGGAGACCGGCGACACGCTCGAAGCGAACGCCCGGCTGAAAGCGGCGGCGCTCTCGGCGGCCACGGGGATGCCCGCGGTCGCGGACGACACGGGTCTCGAAGTCGACGTCCTCGGCGGAGCACCGGGCGTACGGTCCTCCCGGTACGCGGGGGAGGACGTGACGTACGCAGACAACGTCGCGAAGCTCCTGGCGGAGCTCGCTGCGTTGCCGGGACGCGGCGGTGTGCGCCGTGCACGCTTTCGCACCGTGGTGCTGGTGTGGTTCCCTGATGGTCGGGAGATCTGGCGCGAGGGCACGGTCACGGGCGCCATCGCCGAGGCGCCACGAGGGGAGGGCGGCTTCGGGTACGACCCCGTGTTCGTGCCCGACGAAGGTGACGGACGTACGTTCGCCGAGCTTCGACCCGAGGAGAAGCACGCCATCTCGCACCGTGGGCGCGCGCTCCGAGCGCTCGCCGACGCGCTGCGTTCGGAGGGCGTCGGGACGTAGGGCCACGTCGGTCCACGTCCAGAGGTCTCGCGAAGTCCCAGCTCAGCCCTCTTGGCGGATCGCGTCTTTCGGAGGAGAATGGGCGTGAGGGCAACGTCGTGTGACGGCCCGAGACTGGAAGGGAGCTTGCGATGGCATCGACGAGCTCGACCGAGGAGAGCGGTCCGCCGCGCTGAGCACGCGCCGTCGTGCTGTGGCGGCGCTCCCCAGCCGGGGTCACGGCGTGCGGCGCCCGCTAGGGGCCGCGGAGGTCCGGTCCCATGACCGGCGAACGGACAACGGCCCTCCACCATCGTGATGCTGACACGACGCGGATCCCGGTGATCATGCACAGCAAGACCGAGGGGCCGGCCCGAAAGCCGGCCCCTCGAGTCCGTCAGGCCTTCCGGCAGACGTAGGCGAGCAAATAGCACGACCCGGGGAGCGAGAAGACGCCGACATTCTCGGCGACCTCCCCCTCGTCGAACCGTCCGGTCTCCACCGTCCTCAGCCCGAGGTTCAACCCCTTGCGCTCGACGATGTCGAAGCCGGCGCGGGCGAGCTTGTCCTCGAGCTCCTCGGGCGTGTACTCGTGCTTGTGGTCGGGATCGATGAAGTGGGCCTGCTGGAGGCGGGTCACGCGCGCGTTGGGCGTGTCGAGGGCCAGCTGCCCACCCGGGCGCAGCACCCGGAACGCGCCTTCGAGCACCTTCTCCGCGACGTCGAGGGGGACGTGCTCGATGCTCTGGCCGCTGTACACGAGGTCGAACGACTCGTCGGGGTAGGTGGAGAGGTCCTCCATCGAGTGGTAGGCGTAGGTGATCCTTCCCAGCCTGCTCGTCGTGTCGGAACGCACCCCGCCGCGGTTGTACAGCGGGTGGCGTTCGTCGGGAGGCAGGTCGACGATCACGAGCTCCTCGAAGGGGTATGGATAGCCCATCGTGACCATGGCGCCGTCTTCATGCTGAAGGTTCGTCCCGCCCAGGTCGAGAATGCGACGCGCGGGCGGGAGGCTCCGCACGAAGGCGCAGCGGCTGTGGTGCAACGAGCGCACGAGGCTGCGAGCGGCGCGCACCCGCTCGAATTCCGGCGACTCGAGCAGCTCACGCCCGAACTGCTCGACGGACAAGTCCCCGGAGCGAAACCTCCCGAGGAAGTCGCGTCGCCCCCAGGGGTCGGGCGGTCGCTGGAGCACTGCGCGGTAGCCGATCTCCACGATCATCGGATCGCGCCAGTGCTTGGCCTGCGAGAGCAGCTGGCGCCCTCTCTGCGCGCCGCGCCGCGCCAGTCCTGCGCCTCGACGCGCGGAACGCCGCGTGAAGAGGCGTGTGGAGAGGATGGACCCCGGAGGCGAGGGGGGGCCGCCGGCCGTCTCGTCGACCGGTTCGAAGTTCATCTGGACGACGCTAGCTCCACGCCACCACCACCTCGGTGCCGACAAGCGTCGGCGACCACCTCGGACACGGCGTCGATGACGCTCTGACATGCACCTTGGACGCCGGCCTGGGCCACGAGGCTCACCGCATCCACGCGGCCTGGGCGTTGCGACCAGTGCCGCTCGACTCCGGGCTCGATCTGCCCCGCCACGCACAGCGCCGGGACCAGACCGCCAGCCGCGGCCAGGACCCCACCGACCACCTTGCCTTCGAAGGAGGTCGCGTCGACGCGCCCCTCGCCGGTCATGACGAGGTCTGCCCCGCCGATTCGGCGATCGAGGTCGAAGAGGGCGGCGACGAGGGAGAAGCCCGGGACCAGGTGCCCTCCGAGCACGGCCAGCCCGCCTGCGAGACCCCCCGCCGCACCAGCCCCCGCGAGGGGATCGACGTCGACCCCGAGCTCGTCGCGGTAGCGGGTCGCGAGCTCGTCGAGGCGGGCGGACAGCGCTGCGACTTGCGCGGGCGTCGCACCTTTCTGGCGAGAGAAGGTCACGGCTGCCCTCCGGAACGGGGTCGAGACGTCGCAGGCGACCACGAGGGACGCGCCGGCGAGGCGCGCCCTCGAGCCGACTGCCGAGAGCGCACCCCAGCCGCCGTCGGTGGTCGCCGTGCCGCCGGCCCCGACCACGACGAGCCGGGCGCCCGACTCGACGGCCCTGAGGATCAGGTCCCCCACGCCGTCGGTCCGTGCTCGGACGGGGTCGTCCCCCTTCGGCTCCGTCAGCAGGGCCCTCCCGGCAGCCAGGGCGGACTCGATCACCGCGACCGGGCCATGCTCTGCCCCGGGCACCGTCCCCCCCGCGCCCGTCAGGAGCGGCACGCCCAGAGGCAGCCCGTGATCGACGAGGAGCCAGGTCGCCTCGACCGGCTCTCCGAGCGGGCCGCGCACGGTGGCGCGGCGCCGCTCGCCGCCCAGCGCGCGTGCGAGAACGTCCAGGGTGCCCTCGCCGCCGTCCGCCAGCGGGAGCTCCTCGGCGGTCCACCCGACCGCTCGGGCGCCGCGCGAGGCAGCCGCCGCGACCTCGGCGGCGGTGGCGGTGCCACGGAACTTGTCGGGCGCAGCAACGAGGTGGGGCACGAGCGTGCGGACGAGAGGACTCGAACCTCCACCCCCGAAGGGACCGGGACCTAAACCCGGCGCGTCTACCGGTTCCGCCACGTCCGCGTGTGATCCCCGACGGCGTGGCGCCGGGTAGCCTCGCGCCCATGCACGCTAGTCCCTCTGTCGGACCCCTCGGCGCCGCCGGCCAAGACCAGGCGGTCACCGTCGACGTCTACCAGCGCCTCTTGAAAGAGCGCATCATCTTCATCGGGTCGGCCATCGACCAGAACACGGCGAACATCGTGTGCGCCCAGCTCATCCTGCTCGAGGCGGAGGACTCCGAGCGGGACATCTCCCTCTACATCAACTCGCCGGGCGGATCGGTGACCGACGGCCTCGCCATCTACGACACCATGCAGTACGTACGGCCGGACGTGAGCACGATCTGCGTGGGACTTGCCGCATCGATGGGCCAGTTCCTCCTGTGCGCCGGCGCGCCGGGCAAACGGTTCGCCCTCCCGCACTCGCGCATCTTGATGCACCAGCCGTCAGGGGCGATGCAGGGGCAGGCTGCGGACATCGCGATCCAGGCAGAGCAGATCGTCTACCTCAAGCGGATGATGGCCGAGCGGATCTCCTTCCATACGGGTCAACCGGTGGAGCGCATCGAGGCAGACTCCGATCGGGACCGTTGGTTCACCGCCGAAGAAGCCCGCGAGTACGGCTTCATCGACCAGGTGATCGACCGCTCCGCGGCCCAGGTGGGCGGAAGCTGACAGTGGCACTCGAAGCCCCCGCGCAGCCGCCGGACGCGGGAACAGCTGGAGTGACGAGCGTGCTCACGGGAGAAGGCTCCATCGCTACGCGTCCCAAGACGACCCGCGTCGTCTCCGCACACACGAGTGTCCTGGCCCGCTTGAAGGAGATCTGGCGCGCGCGGGAGCTGCTCGTGTACCTGGTCCGCACCGAGATCAAGGTGAAGTACAAGAACTCGGTGCTCGGGCTCCTCTGGTCGATGGTCTCGCCGGCGTTGACCCTTGCGGTCTACACGATGGTCTTCGGCGTCTTCCTGAAGAACGGCATGCCGAACTTCGTCATCTACCTCTTCTCGGGGTTGCTGCTTTGGAACTTCTTCTCCACGGGCATCCTCACGGCCACCGGCGTGGTCGTCAACAACGCGGGGCTGGTCAAGAAGGTGTCGTTCCCCCGGGAGATCCTCGCGCTCGCGGCCATCGGGTCGGCAGGCGTCTTCTTCTTCTTCCAGGCGTGCGTCATGGTCATCTTCATGGTGGCCCTCCAGTGGGCCCCCGCTTGGCCGCTCCTGTACCTCGTGCTCGTCGCCGTCGTCCCGACCCTGGTGCTCTCCTGTGCGCTCGGGATCCTGCTGGCCGCGGTCAACGTGTACATGCGCGATACGCAGCACCTCGTCACAGTGCTCGTCGGGTCGGCCTGGTTCTGGGCGTGCCCGATCGTGTACTCGTTCCAGGAGACCCTGGCCCCGCGCTTCGGCGCTGACGGGCTTGGATGGGTGTACTTCTTGAACCCGCTGACCATCCTGGTGATGACCTACCAGCGGGTCCTCTACGGCCGCCTGACAGTGCACAGCACCCAGCCGACACACGCGCTCCTCCACATCCTGCCGCACTGGCCGGTCACGACGTACCTGTGGGGGGACGGTGTCGTGCTGGTGTTCGCGCTGGGGTTGTTCTACGTGGCGATGGGCGTGTTCGGGCGCCTCGCGGGCAACTTCGCCGAGGAGCTCTGAGATGGGCTCTCCCGCCGTCGAGGTCCAGGGCGTCTCGAAGCGGTTCCGGCTCTACCACGAGAAGTACACGTCGTTGAAGGAACGGGTGATCCACGCGGGACGGATCCCTCACCAGGACCTGTGGGCGCTCAGAGACATCGGCTTCGACGTCCACGAGGGAGAGACGCTCGGGATCCTCGGGCGCAACGGCTCGGGCAAGTCCACGTTGCTCAAGTGCATCTGCGGCGTCCTGCAGCCCACGTCCGGTCAGGTCGTCGTGCGCGGGAAGCTGGCAGGGCTCTTGGAGCTCGGCGCCGGCTTCCAGCAGGAGCTGAGCGGTCGGGAGAACATCTACCTGAACGGCTCGATGCTCGGGCTCACCAAGCGCGAGGTCGACCGGATGTTCGACGACATCGTGGACTTCGCCGAGCTCGGGCAGTTCATCGACAACCAGGTCAAGTTCTACTCCTCCGGCATGTACGTGCGACTCGGCTTCGCCGTGGCGGTCAACGTCGATCCCGACGTCCTCGTGATCGACGAGGTCCTGGCTGTGGGCGACGAGCGGTTCCAGCGCAAGTGCATGGAGCGCGTCAAGCAGTTCCAGCGTGAGGGCCGCACGATCCTCTTCGTGTCGCACGCGCCGGACCTCGTGCGGAATCTCTGCGACCGTGCTGTCGTGCTCGCCGACGGTGAGATGGTCGGCATGGGTGCTCCCGGCGAGGCGGTGCGGCTCTTCCGCGAGCGTCTGCTCGAGGCCGGAGACGTCCTCGGGGCACACGAGGTCGAAGATGCCCTGGACGTCGCATCGGAAGAGACCCCCGCCCTCGCCGAGGGCAGCGACTTGATCGAGCCCGCCGGCGTCGGCCTCGCTCCGGCGCCTGTGGCCGCCGCGGCGGCCTCGGCCACCTCGGATCCTGCGGGCGCGGCGACCGTGGCTGGCGCGGCAACCTTGGCTGGCGCGGCGTCCGGCCTGATCCAGGGTGCCGAGGTGCGTACCCGCAGCCGACGGGACGACAGCAGGCCCGTTCGTCTCGTCGAGGTGTCGTGCGTCCTGCCGGCAGCGTCCACACGCCGGTACCTCCTGCCAGGGGAGCCGCTCACCATCCGGGTCGCATTCGAGTCGACCCGGGCAGTCACGGGGGTCGTGTTCCAGCTCGACATCCGTAACGACGAGGGGCTCGGCCTCTTCAGCACCGACACCGAGGCGCTCGGGGTTCCCTGCGACGTCCAGCCAGGGCCAAGCACCTTCGAGTTCCGGCTGGAGTCGGTACCGCTCCTCGACGGCGCCTACGACGTGAACCTCGGGGTGCAGACCAGCAGCGGTCTGAGCGACTGGCGCGAGCCGGCTTGCCGGTTCGAGGTGATGAACCCGGGCCGCTCCACCGGAGCCGTGGCGATCCCGGTGCAGGCCGCCCTGGTCGGCAGCGGGGCACTGGCGGCGGCTACGGACGGTCTCGCGCTCCCCGCCGACGAAACGGTGGTGCGGTGAGCCCGCACGGCTCGGGGGAGCCGCCGGCCCCTGCGCGAGGGGAGCCCGCCCCGGTAGGGGAGGAGCCTCGGGTCCTCGACGACTACCTCCGTCAGGTGATGGCCGAGATCGACGACGAGGTGCAGCGTCATCGAGGCGAGATCCCCGTCCAGCTCGAACGTGAGCTCGACGAGATGTTCCTCGAACACGCTCCGGTGGCCGTTCGCGGCGGCGACCTGAAGGACGCGCTCGGGATGGTCGACCGGGCTGCGTTCGTCGACCCAGTGGTCCCGGTCAGCTCGCAGCGGCCGGCGGGGGCTGCCGTGAAGAAGACCCTGCGCGCCCTGAGCCTGTGGTACATGGGGTGGGTCACCCACCAGGTGAGCACGCTCGGCCTGGCAGTGAGTCGGGCGCTCCATGCGGTCGACGCCCAGCTCGGCGAGCTCCGAGATCGGGTCCCTCCTCCGGCCTCGACGCGGGTGGTCGACGAGGGCTCGTCCGCCTCCTGGTGGGTGCCGCGGGCCGTCGACGCCCTCGAGGATGCCCGAGGAAGGGTCTTGCACGCCGCGTGCGGCGACGGCTGGCTCGTCGACCTCCTCACCGCCGAGGGGGTCGACGCGTACGGCGTCGACCCACGCCCCGGAAAGGTGGACGATGCAGAGCTTCGTGGCGCCGACCTTCGGCGGGAAGATCCGCTCGTCCATCTCCAGGCCGTCCGCAGCTCGTCGCTCGGCGGCGTCGTGGTCTCCGGGATCGTCGAGGCGATGGAGCCCGCACGCCGCGACCAGCTCGTCCAGTCGCTTCTCGACCGGGTCGGCGGGCGTGGCGTGCTCGTGGTCCACTCGGTCTCGCCCGCGGCGTGGGCCGCAGAGGACGCACCGCCCGAGGCAGACCTGGCCGCGGGCAGGCCGCTACGTCCGCGCACCTGGGCGCATCTCCTCGCCACATGGACGGTGGAGACCGTCGAGGGGCCCGGCGGGGAGGACTACCTCGTCGTCGCAAGACGCTGAGCTTTCGCAGTGCGAGTGGCCTTCGTCACGCCCCGCTACGGGCGTCAGGTCGTC
This sequence comes from Actinomycetes bacterium, assembly GCA_021822565.1. GTDB lineage: Bacteria > Actinomycetota > Acidimicrobiia > Acidimicrobiales > RAAP-2 > JAJYVT01. The sequence continues at coordinate 11,507 of JAKAQM010000021.1, forward strand.
GGCGGGGCCGAGTCCGCGGCTCGCCAGCTGGCAGAGCACTTGGTCGCCTCCACTGGCTGGCACGTCGAGGTCTTCACCTCGACGGCGCTCGACCACATCACCTGGCGAGGGGAGCTCGAACCCGGGGACGAGGAGCTCGGCGGCGTCCTCGTCCACCGCTTCGCTTCGGAGGCGGAGCGCGGCCGTGCGTTCTACGAGCTCGACGGGCGCCTTCGGCGCGCGCCGACGCTGGCGAGCCAGGAGGATGCGGAGCGGTGGGTGGACCTCAACGGGCCCTCGACCCCCGAGCTCGTCGACGCGCTGTGTACGAGCAGCGCAGACGTCGCGATCTTCTACCCGTACCTGTACTACCCGACGGTCCGAGCGATCGGCCAGGTCCCGATGCCGGCCGTCCTGCATCCTGCCGCACACGACGAGCCCGCCCTGTACCTCCCGGTCTTTGCGGACACCTTCGCGCGCGCCGACGCGCTCGTCTTCCAAACGGTGGCGGAACGCCAGCTGGTCCAGCGCCACTTCCCGGTGGCCAGCCGGCCGCAGATCCTCCTCGGCCTCGGGACGGAGCGCCCCCCGGCGTTCAGGCGCAAGGGCGGCAAGCTCCTCGGTCTGGGCGACCGTCCGTACGTGGTGAGCGTGGGACGCGTCGACGAGCACAAGGGCTCGAAGATGCTCGCGGCGTACTTCACCGAGTACAAGGCTCGTCGTCCGGGACCGCTCGCGCTCGCGCTCGTCGGTCCCGTCGCCTACCGCCCTCCGGACCACCCTGACCTCGTGTGCACCGGCATGGTCAGCGACGAGGACAAGGTGGACGTCATGCGCGACGCGCTCGCGCTGGTCTCGCCGTCCGCGCTCGAGGCGTTCTCACTGGTGGTCACCGAGGCCTGGTCACTCGAGCTCCCCGTCGTGGTCAACGCACGCTGCGCGGCGACCCGAGAGCACTGCGAACGATCTGGCGGGGGGCTGTGGTTCGGCTCCTATCTCGAATTCGAGGCGGTGCTCGATCGGCTGGTCGCCGACGCCGAGCTGCGCCGCCACCTCGGGAGGCAGGGGCGCCGCTACGTGGAGCGCCACTACCGCTGGCCGGTGCTGATCGAGCGCTATGCGCGGTTCCTCGAAGAAGTGGTGCGACGCGGGAAGATCCCGCTCGGCCCCGCAGGGGCCGCAGGTGGCCCGGGACAAGGGGGGAGCCGCGTACGCTGGTCGGCGTGGCTCCGACCGCCTACGGCATCGTGTTGACCGGCGGCTCCTCGCGCCGGATGGGACTGGACAAGGCGACGCTCGAGGTCGGCGGGGTGGCGCTCGCTCGCCGGGTCGCCGACGCGCTCGCCGGCGCCGTCGCGCTCGCCGTGGAGGTCGGGACGGGGGTGACGGGTCTGCCGTGCGTCGTCGAGGACCCTGCGGGCTCGGGCCCGCTCGCGGCTGTCGTCGCAGGCTGGGAGGAGCTCGTTCGTCGCACGGGTGAGAAGCAGCCGGCGGTCGTGCTCGCCTGCGACCTCCCTGCGCTCACCCCCGGGCTCGTGACGTGGCTCGTCCAGAGGCCCGGCAGCCGCAGCGTGGTCCCGTTCGTCGAAGGGCTCGCCCAGCCGTTGTGCGCCCGCTGGTCCGTGGCGGACCTCGAGAAGGCCCGGGCGCAGCTCGCGGCCGGCGAACGGTCGCTGCGGCGGATCTTCGGTTCGGAGACCGAGCTCGTCGCCGACGACGAGCTCGAGCGGCAGGTCGGCCGGGGGCTCACGCAGGACGTGGACACCCCCGACGACCTCGCACGCTTCGCGCTGGCGCCGCCGCCGGCGGGCGACGACTGGATCGGTCTCGGCAGGGCTCCGCTGCCCGCTGGCGCCGCGGCGAGGTGGGCCACGCTGCCGAGGTGCGGTGCGGTCGTCACCTTCGCAGGGACCGTCCGCGACCATGCCGAAGGGCGCGACGGGGTCGATGAGCTCGCGTACGAGGCCTACGAAGGCCCTGCGTTCTCCCGCATGGCCGCCGTGGTCGCACGCGCACGAGCACGGTGGCCCTCGATCGTTCGTGTCGCCGTGCTCCACCGCTTGGGCCACCTCACGGTCGGCGAGACCGCGGTGGTCGTGGTCGTCTCCTCTCCGCACCGCCACGATGCCTTCGCCGCCGGGGGCTACGTGATCGACGCGGTGAAAGAGACGGTCCCCATCTGGAAGTACGAGCGCTGGCGAGACGGCGAGGACTGGGGGACCGGCGCGCAGCCGGTGCGTTCGGTGTGATCCCTCTCGAAGAGGTGCAGGCCCTCGTGAACCACGCCTGCGCGCCCCTTCCGTCGACCCCGGTGTCCGAGATCGACGCGCTCGGATGCGTCCTCGCGGCCCCCGCGCTCGCGCAGGTGGATGTCCCCCCGTTCGCCAACTCCGCGATGGACGGCTACGCGGTGCGTGCGATCGACGTGGCGCACGCTCCAGTGGTGCTCGAGGTGGTCGGGCGAGTCCTTGCCGGTGCGGCGAACGGCTGCGGGGTCGGCCCAGGTGAGGCAGTGAGGATCATGACGGGAGCGCCGGTCCCATCGGGCGCGGACGCCGTCTGCATGCTCGAGCACACGCGTGCGGCTGCCGGAGCCCGGGTGGTCATCGAGTCACCGGTCCCACCGGGTGAGAACGTGCGGGCACCGGGCGGCGACGTGCGCAGGGGCGAGACGGTTCTCGACGCCGGGACGGAGGTCGGCCCGACCCAGCTCGCTGCCCTGGTGAGCGCCGGCTGCAGCATGGTGGAGGTGCACCCTCGGCCTCGGGTGGGCGTGATCTCGACCGGTGACGAGCTGGTCGACTCGGGCCTTCCGCTCGGCGCTGCGCAGATCTTCGACTCCAATCGCCCCATGCTGCTCGCCCTCGTCGAGGAGTCGGGCTGCCGGGCTCTCGACCTCGGCCGGTCACCCGACGACGAGGACGTGCTCGCGGCGCGCATCACCGGTGCGCTCGACGAGGTCGACGCGCTCGTCCTGTCGGGCGGGGTCAGCGTGGGCGACGTCGACGTGGTCCGCATCGTGCTCGACCGCCTGGGCGGCGCTGCCACCCGCTGGATGCAGATCGCCATCCGGCCCGCCAAGCCCTTCTCCTTCTCGGTGCTCGAGGGCCCTGCCGGCCCGGTCCCGGTCTTCGGGCTGCCGGGCAATCCCGTCTCGTCTGCGGTGAGCTTCGAGCTGCTCGTGCGCCCGGCGCTCCGGCGCATGGCCGGCCGCAGAGTGACCCAGCGGCCTCGGGTCGTGGCGCGTGCCGAGGCGCCGCTCCGACGACGTCCTGACGGCAAGACGCACTTCGTTCGGGTCCAGCTCGAGCTTCTGGGCGACGCGGACGTGCCCGGCCATGGCTCCGAGGCCGCGGACGAAGGCGCTCCAGGCTGGAGCGCGCGACCCTGCCCAGGACAGGGGTCCCATCAGATCCGCTCGATGGGGCTCGCCGACGGGCTCGCGGTCCTCGCCGACGGCGACGGCGTGGAGGCGGGCGGCCCGGTGGAGGTCCTCGTCACCAACCCGGCGCTCAGCGGCGCCTTCGTGGCCACGTCATGACCCGCACCGGGCGCAGATGACCCGCACCGGGCGCAGATGACCCGCACCGGGCGCAGGACGCGGTGATGGCCACCCTGCTGCTGTTCGGCCCGGCGCGCCGCGCCGCGGGGCAGCGCAGCGTCGCGATCGACGCGGCGAGCCTCGGAGAGCTCCTGGAAGCGGCGTGCCGCCGCTTCGGCCCGGAATTCGAGCAGGTGCTCCACGCCTCTGCGGTGTGGGTCAACGGCGACCCGGTGGAAGGCGATCCTGCGATCGGCGAGCTCGACGAGGTGGCAGTCCTCCCGCCGGTGTCCGGCGGCGCATGACGGGAGCGCTCGTGACAGCGTCCGCCAGGCCGTGCGAACATGGGGACGTCGCCTCGCGCGCCCGTTCGAAGGAGCGGCGTCCAGTGGCGACCGAGAGCCCGTCGCGGCGACGGGCGGGAGGGAGGGCGGCTCCATGCGGGTCACCGTGACGGTGAACGGGACGACCGAGACCCACGACGTCGAGGCACGGATGCTCCTCGTGCAGTACCTGCGAGAGGTCCGCGGCCTGACGGGGACCAACATCGGCTGCGACACGACGTCATGCGGGGCATGCACCGTGCTGCTCGACGGCGAGTCGGTCAAGTCCTGCACGCTGCTCGCTGCGCAAGCCGACGGCGAGGAGATCACCACCATCGAAGGGATGGCGGCGCCGGACGGGACGCTCCATCCGATCCAGGAGGCGTTCCACCAGCACCACGGGCTGCAGTGCGGGTTCTGCACGCCCGGCATGGTGATGGCGGTGGCGTCGCTGCTCAAGGAGCACCCGGACCCCTCCGAGGCCGAGGTCCGCGAAGGTCTCGAGGGCAACCTGTGCAGGTGCACCGGCTACCACAACATCGTCCAGGCCGTGCTCTCGGCCGCGCACAGCGGGGAGCTGGTCCCATGAGCGCCACGGTCCTCGAGGGCCACGGGACCGCGGGGGTGGTCGGCACGAGGATGTTGCGGCGCGAAGACCCTGCGCTCCTGAGCGGCGAAGCACGCTTCGTCCACGACCTCGTCGTGCCCGGCGCCCTGCACATGGCGGTGGTGCGGAGCCCCTACGCGCACGCCCGCATCACGTCCGTCGACGTCTCGGTGGCGCTCGGTATGCCCGGCGTCGTGGCGGCGCTGACCGGTGCCGACCTGGCCGGCGAGTGGGCGTCCCCCATGCCCTGCGCATGGCCCGTCACCGCGGACATGCAGTCGCCAGAGCACCTTCCCGTCGCGCTGCGAGAGGCGTGCTACGTGGGCGACGCGGTGGCGGTCGTGCTCGCGGGCTCACAGGCCGAGGCGCAGGACGCCGCGGCGGCGGTGGCGGTCGACTACGAGGAGCTGCCCGCCGCCGTCGACCTCGAGGACGCGGCACGCGACGGCGTCCTCGCACACCTCGACGCGCCGTCCAACCGCGCCTACACGTGGGAGCTCATCCCCGACCCCGAAGCGGTGCGGCGCGCCTTCGACGATGCCGCGGTCACCGTGAAGGAGCGTTACGTGCAGCAGCGGCTGATCCCTGCGGCGATGGAGCCGCGCGGCGTCTGCGTCGTGCCCCAGCCGTTCGGGGGCGAGTACGTGGTGTACTCCTCGACGCAGATCCCCCACATCCTCCGCACGATGCTCGGGATGACGGCGGGGGTCCCCGAGGAGCGGATACGGGTGATCGCCCCCTCGGTGGGGGGCGGGTTCGGGTCGAAGCTCGACGTCTACGCAGAGGAGCTGCTGTGCCTCGCGCTCGCTCGGCGTCTCCGCCGCCCGGTCCGCTGGAGCGAGGAGCGCAGCGAGGCGGCGCAGGCGACCATCCACGGCCGAGGCCAGGTGCAGGACATCGAGCTCGCCGCCGACGCCGACGGGCGAGTCAAGGCGGTGCGCGTGCACCTGCTCGCCGATATGGGCGCGTACCTCCAGCTCGTCACGCCAGGGGTCCCGATCCTCGGGGCATTCCTCTACCACGGCACCTACGACGTGCCCGCCTACTCGTTCACCTGCACCGGCGTCTTCACGAACAAGACCCCGACCGACGCCTACCGCGGCGCAGGGCGTCCCGAGGCCACCTACGCGATCGAGCGCGCGATGGACGCGCTCGCACGCAAGCTCGGCATGGACCCCGCGGAGCTGCGCAGGCGGAATTTCATCGGAGCCGACAAGTTCCCCTACAGCTCGGTGGCGGGGCTGGTCTTCGACAGCGGGGACTACGAGGCCGCGCTCGACAAGGCGCTCGGGCTGGTCGGCTACGAGGCGTTGCGCCAGGAGCAGGCGCAGCGCCGCTCCGACGGCGCCACGAAGCTGCTCGGCGTGGGGCTGTCGTCGTACGTGGAGATGTGCGGCCTCGCGCCGTCGCGGGTGCTCGCCTCCCTCCACTACGTCGCCGGCGGCTGGGAGACCGCCACGGTGAGGATGCTGCCGACGGGCAAGGTGCAGGTGGTGACCGGCGCGACGCCGCACGGCCAGGGCCATGTCACGTCGTGGTCGATGATCGTCGCCGACAAGCTCGGGGTACCTCCCGACGACGTGGAGGTCCTGCACTCCGATACGGGCCTCTCGCCGCTCGGCCTCGACACCTATGGCTCGCGGTCGCTGTCGGTGGGAGGGACGGCGATCGCGCTCGCCGCGGACCGGCTCGTCGACAAGGCGCGCCTGCTTGCCGCGTACCGGCTCGAGGCGGCCCCCGAGGACCTGGAGCTCTCCGACGGCCAGTTCGCCGTCAGGGGTACCCCTTCGACGGGCATCGGCATCGGCACGCTCGCGTTCGAGGCGTTCACTGCTCACGACCTGCCCGAAGGGATGGAGCCGAACCTCGAAGCGTCGGCGACCTATGACCCGACCAACTTCACGTTCCCCTTCGGGACGCACGTCGCGGTGGTCGAGGTGGACACCGAGACGGGCCGAGTGGACCTCGTCCGCTACGTCGGGGTGGACGACTGCGGGAACCAGATCAACCCGCTCATCGTCGACGGACAGGTGCACGGCGGCATTGCCCAGGGCGTCGCGCAGGCGCTCTACGAGGAGGCCTCCTACGACGAGCGGGGCAACCTGCTCACGACCACGCTCGCCGACTACCTCGTCCCCGCCGCTTCGGATCTGCCGAGCTTCACGCTCGGGCGGACCGTCACGCCCAGCCCCTCGAACCCCCTCGGGGTGAAGGGCGTCGGCGAGGCGGGGACGATCGCGTCGACCCCTGCGGTCGTCAACGCGGTCGTGGACGCGCTCTCGCACCTCGGCGTGGAGGATCTGGAGATGCCGGTCACGCCCGAGCGTGTGTGGAGGTCCATCGGCGCTGCCGCGCCCGTGCCAGGAGGTGCCAGATGATCCCTGCCAGCTTCGAGTACCGCCGCGCCGGGTCGGTCGAAGAGGCCCTCGGCTGGCTCTCCGAGGACCCCGACTCGACGAAGCTGCTGGCCGGAGGCCACTCCCTCCTGCCACTCATGAAGCTGCGCCTGGCGACGCCGGGGGTCCTCGTGGACGTGGGAAGGGTGCCCGGGCTCTCCTACGTGCGCGACGCCGGCGACCACGTGGCGATCGGCGCCTTGACGCGGCACCGTGACCTCGAGATCTCCGAGGTGGCGCGCGCCTCGGTCCCGCTCCTCGCGCACGTGGCGGGCCAGGTCGGAGACCCCCAGGTCCGACACCGAGGCACGATCGGAGGGTCGCTCGCGCACGGCGACCCCGCGTCGGACCTGCCGGCAGCGGTCCTCGCCCTCGATGCCACGCTGGTCGCCGACGGCCCGCGCGGACGCCGGGAGATCGCGGCGGACGACTTCTTCCGCGGGTTCCTCGAGACCGCGCTCGAGCCCGACGAGATGCTGACCGAGATCCGCGTGCGAAAGGCCCCGAGCGGCTGGGCGTTCCAGAAGTTCAACCGCAGGGCGCAGGACTGGGCGATCGTGGGCGTCGCCGCGGTGCTCGACGGCGACCCGCGTGTCGCGCTGGTCAACATGGGCTCGACCACGCTGCGGGCGAGAGGCACCGAGGAGGCGCTCGCTGCCGGAGCGGACCCCACGGACGCCGCCGCGAGAGCCGCCGACGGCCTCGAGCCCTCGAGCGACCTGCATGCAAGCGCGGAGTACCGCCGCCACCTCGCCACGGTCCTCGTGCGGCGTGCACTCGTGGAGGCGGCCGCAACTCGTGGCTGACCGCGTCGCCGGTCCGGCCGCGGGGATCGCCGGTCCGGCCGACGTGCGTGCCGCGCTGCGGGCGCACGGCTATCTCGCTGACGAAGGGCTCGCGACGGTGATCTACCTCGCGCTCGTATTGCATCGCCCATTGCTGCTCGAGGGTGAGGCGGGGGTCGGAAAGACCGAGGTCGCCAAGGTGCTCGCGGGCTGGCGCGACAGCGACCTGCTGCGGATCCAGTGCTACGAGGGCATCGACGTCAGCCAGGCCGTCTACGAGTGGGACTACGCGCGTCAGCTCCTGCACCTTCGTGCGGCGGAGGCACGTGCGGAGGGGTCCGGGCGCGCCGTGCCCGGGACCGTGGAGGATGAGCTGTACTCCGAGCGGTTCCTGGTCCGTCGCCCGCTGCTGGCGGCCATCGCCGCACCGAAGGACCGGCCTTCTCCGGTGCTGCTCGTCGACGAGGTCGATCGCGCCGACGACGAGTTCGAAGCATTCCTCTTGGAGGTCCTTTCGGATTACTCGGTCACGGTGCCCGAGCTCGGCACCTTCCACGCCGTCGATCCGCCAGTGGTGGTCATCACCTCGAACCGGACCCGGGACGTCGCCGACGCGCTGAAGCGCCGCTGCCTGTACCACTGGGTGGAGCACCCCGACTTCGAGCGTGAGGTGGAGATCGTGAAGGTGCAAGCGCCCGAAGTGCTCCCTGTGCTGGCACGACAGGTGGCCGCTGCGGTCGAGCAGATCCGGGCGCTCGGGCTCTACAAGCCGCCCGGCGTCGCCGAGACCATCGACTGGGCGCAAGCGCTCGCCGCGCTCGGGGTCCGCACGCTCGACGAGGCGAGCGTGGCTGCCACCCTTGGAGCGGCGGTGAAGTACAGGGAGGACGCCGAGCGTGTTCGGGAAGCCGGCATCGCCGCGCTCGCACGTGCCGCAGTCGAGCGCGCCGCAGTCGAGCGCGCCGCAGTCGAGCGCGCCGCAGTCGAGCGCGCCGGGTGAGCATGGCGGGACCGGGCGCGCCAGGCACGTGCGCACGCCCCCCGGAAGGGTCACTGCGCCGGGGGACGGCACGTGCTGGGGCCGGCGACCCAGCCCGCGTCGCGGTCGCGTTCGCCAGGGTGCTGCGGGCGGCGGGGCTCGACGTTCCCGGCGGTGCACCCGCCAGCTACGCGGAGGCGCTCGCGGCAGTGGGCCTGGGCTCGGAACAGGACGTGTACTGGGCGGGACGGGCGACGCTCGTGCGCCGGCCAGAGGACGTCGAGGTCTATGACACGGCCTTCCGCGCGTTCTATGGGGGCGAGGGGTGGCCGGAGCACGCCGACGAGGTCGTCGAGACGGTGGCGCTCGCGCACGACGATCCCGATGCCCGCCCTCCAGAGCCCGAGGAGAAAGAGGAGCCCGGAGTCGTGCGCGAGCTGCGCTACAGCGCGGCCGAGGTCTTGCGACGAAAGGACTTCGCCCAATGCACCCCCGAGGAGCTCGCTGAGGCCCAGCGGCTCATGGCACGGATCCGCATCGGCGGGCCACGACGGGCCTCCCGGCGGCGGCAGCGCGCGCGGCGAAGCGGGGACTGGCCGGACCTGCGACGGACGGTCCGAGAGTCTCTGCGGACCGACGGAGAGCCGCTTCGGCGCCGCTGGCTCGAGACGGGTGAGCGTCCTCGACGCGTCGTCTTGCTCTGCGACGTGAGCGGGTCGATGGCGCCGTACGCCCGGGCGCTCCTGCGCTTCCTGCACGTCGCGGTCACGGGGCGCCCCCGCGTGGAGGCATTCACGATCGGCACCCGGCTGACGAGGGTCACGCGCATGCTGTCGGCGCACGACCCCGACGCCGCGCTCGCCGCTGCGAGCCGGGCGGTGCCGGACTGGTCGGGCGGGACGCGCCTCGGCGACGCGCTCGGCGATTTCAACGCCCTTTGGGGTGTGCGAGGCTTCGCTCGCGGAGCGCTCGTCGTCGTGCTCTCCGACGGCTGGGACCGCGGCGATCCGGAGGTGCTCGCGGAGCAGATGGCTCGCCTGGCGCGGGTGGCGCACCGAGTGATCTGGGTGAACCCGCTCAAGGCGACGCCCGGCTACGCTCCGCTCGTGCGGGGAATGGCCGCGGCCCTTCCTTACGTTGACGACTTCGTCGAGGGCCATTCGGTCGAGTCGCTCGAGGCATTGGCCCGATTGCTCGTCGATGACCCAGCGAGACCCAGGGATCGGAGCGTGAAGGCGGCGTGAAAGAGGTTCTCTCGGACATCGAACGGTGGCGGCGCGACGGCATGCGGGTCGCGACCGCTCGGGTCGTCGGAGTCGAGGGCTCGGGACCGCGAGATCCAGGCGCGACCATGGCCGTGAACGAGCGCGGCGAGGTTGCCGGGTCGGTGTCGGGCGGCTGCGTCGAAGGGGCCGTCGTGACGGAGGCGCTCGCTGCGCTCGAGAGCGGGGGCGCCCGTCGACGCACCTACGGCTACTCGGACGACGAGGCGTTCGCGGTGGGTCTGACGTGCGGCGGCACGGTTCACGTGCTCGTCGACCCGGCGCTTCCCGACGTCTACGAGGAGCTGCGCGACGCGCTCGTCGCTGAGACACCGGTCGTGCTCGCGACGGTCGTGGACGCCGAGGACGGCATCGAGGGGATCCGGCTCGGGGCGAGCATGCTCGTGCGTGAGGACGGCACCTCCTCTGGCACGCTCGGGGTGGACGAGCTGGACGCAGTCGTCCGGCGCGACGGTGGGGGAGCGCTCGCGAGCGGGCTTTCGAGCACCCGCCACTACGGACCGCGCGGCGAGGCGCGCCAGCGCGAGGTGTCGGTGTTCTTCGAGGTGTTCGCGCCGCCCCCGCGCATGGTGATCTTCGGGGCCGTCGACTTCACCGCGGCGCTCGCGAAGGTGGCCAAGATCCTGGGCTACAGAGTGGTGGTGTGCGACGCCCGTCCCGTGTTCGCGACCAAGGCGCGTTTCCCCATGGCCGACGAGGTCGTCGCCGAACGTCCCGAGCGCTACCTCGGGGCGATCGGCACCTCCCTCGGGCCACGCGACGCGATCTGTGTGCTCACCCACGACCCGAAGTTCGACGTCCCCGCGCTGGTCGCTGCGCTCCAGACCGCGGCAGGGTACCTCGGCGCCATGGGCGCGCGCCGCACCCACGAGGACCGCGTCGCGCGGCTGCGGCAGTCCGGGGTCTCGGACGAGGCCCTCGCCCGGGTCATGTCGCCGATCGGGCTCGACATCGGAGCGAGGACCCCGGAGGAGACGGCGGTCGCGATCTGCGCCGAGATCATCGCCCGGCGGACCGGGAAGCCCGCCCCGTCCTTGCGCGACCGTACGGGCCCGATCCACGATGCCGCCATGCAGGCGCCTGTCGGGGCTGGCTGACGCGAAGGTGCCTGAGGCGCCGCGTCTGGTCGAGGCCCCGCTGCCCGACGCGTCCGGGCCGTGAGCACGGCCGCGGACCGCAGCCCTCGAGAGGTGCGGGTCGCTGCGGTGCTGCTCGCCGCAGGCGAGGGCACCAGGTTCGCCGACGGTCCCAAGCTGCTCGCCAAGTTCCGTGGGCGGCCGCTCCTTGCGTGGGCCGTCGCGCCTGTGCTCGAAGCCGGCCTTCCCCTCGTGGTCGTCGGTGGCGAGGTGGACCTGGCCGATGCGCTGGCGCAGCTCGACTCCGGGATCGTGGTCCTCGACAACCCCCGTGCCCACGAGGGTCAGGCGACGTCGCTTCGCGCGGGGATCGCGTGGTGCGACGCGGCCGGATTCGACGCTGCGGTCGTGGGCTTGGGCGACCAGCCATTGGTCCCAGCGTCTGCGTGGCGGACGGTGGCATCAGCCGCCGCGGCGCCCATCGTGTCGGCGGACTTCGGCGGTCGCAGGCGCCCCCCGGTGCGTCTCGCCCGGGAGGTCTGGCCTCTTCTCCCCGACACGGGCGACGAAGGAGCCCGAGCGCTCATGCGCCGGAGGCCGGAGCTCGTGGCGGCAGTAGCCTGCGAAGGCGAACCTGCCGATGTCGACACCGTCGCAGATCTGCTGGCGTTCGAGCGGCGTGCCGGAGCCGGGGCGTGGCGAGGGGCGCTCACCCGCCGATCATCGACATCGAGCGGCGAGGACGGAGGAAGCCCGGCTCGTTGATGCCGTGGCCCGGCAGCTTCCCCCATACGGCTCGCCGTAGGAGCAGCGCCAGGTCGTCGTCGCTCCCGCCGCCTCGCAGCACGTCGCGCACGGGGTGCTCGGCGTCGGAGAAGAGGCAGTTCCGGATGGCGCCGTCTGCGGTCAGCCGGAGCCGGTTGCAGGTACCGCAGAACGGCTCGGTGACCGTCGAGATCACGCCGATCTCCCCCTTGCCATCCGCGAATCGGTAGCGATCGGCGGGCGCTGGGTCATCGTCTCGCTGTACGGCTTCGAGTGGCCAGACCGCGTTGACGCGCTCGACCACCTCTTTCCCGGGCACCAGTCGCGCGCGGTCCCACGTGCCGTCGGCGTCGAGGGGCATGTACTCGATGAAGCGGACGACCCGCCCGGTGTCCCTTGCGAAGGCGGCGAAGTCGAGGATCTCGTCATCGTTTTGCCCCCGAAGGAGGACCACGTTCACCTTGATCGGGGCGAGCCCAGCATCCTCAGCGGCTTCCATCGCGTCGAGGACCACGTCGAATTTCCCGCGTCGCCGGATCGTCGAGAACCGTTCGGGTCGTAGCGAGTCGCAGCTGATGTTCACGCGCCGGAGCCCGGCCGAGGCAAGCCCCTGGGCCATAGGAGCGAGCAGCATCGCATTGGTGGTGAGCGCCACGTCATCGAACCCGAGCGCGGCGATCCGCTCGACCAGATCGCGGATGCCCCGGCGCACCAGGGGTTCGCCGCCCGTGAGACGGACCGACCTGACCCCGAGCGCTCGTGCGATCCTGGCCACGCGCGTGATCTCTTCGAAGCTGAGGATCTGGGCACGGGGCAGGAACGTCATCCCCACGGCCGGCATGCAATAGACGCAGCGCAGATTGCACCGATCGGTGACCGACAGGCGGAGATCGTCATGGACGCGTCCGAAGCGGTCGACGAGCGGACCCTCGGTGGGCATCTCGGATACGTCGACGTCCGGCGAGGCCGCCGGGCTAGGCCGGGCACCCGAGATCGCGATGCGCACCGCGGTCACGGTGCTGACACCCCCGACGAGTCGGCACTCCTCGGCGTAGCGCAGCCAAGCGCCGGATCGATGCGCATTGCCGACAGTCTACCGAGGCCACTGCCGAGCAATGCCTGGAGGCATCCGACTCGGGCACTGGGAGGGGTGCTGCCGCGGCTCAGTGCGGCCTGCCCCCGCTCAGGAGGTCGAGCGCATGGGGGACAGCGTCGAGGACTGCCGCCAGCGACTCGGTCGCACCCGATGGGGAGCCGGGGACGTTGAGCACGAGGCAGCTCCCCAGCGTGCCCGCGACACCCCTCGAGAGGCGACCCAGCGGGCTGACTGCGCGCATCGCCTCGGCGAACCCTGGCGCTTGGCGGTCGACGACGCGCAGCGTCGCTTCGGGCGTGAGGTCGGTGGGTGAAAAGCCGGTTCCTCCGGTGGTGACGAGCAGCCCGCCGAAGCCACGCGCCATGTCGACGACGGCAGAGGCGACAGGCTCGACGCCGTCGGGAACGGTCCGTCGCTCGATCACCTCGAAGCCGCTCTGGGTGAGTTGGTCGGCGAGCGCCGCCCCTGAGCGGTCCTCTCGGGTGCCTGCGTGCACGGACTCCGAGACGGTGAGGATCTTCGCGTGCGGCGCCACGACCGCCGACGTTATCGGGTCGTCCGGTTTCCCTTGCTCGTTCTCGCTTGCTCGCGGTCCCTCCACCGGTCTGCCTGCTCCCGCCCGACATCAGGATGCTGTGTGGAGGCCGAGCGAGTACCCCTCCAAGAAGACGTGCGCGTCGTGCTGGCGTGGAAACCGGTTGGCAACGGCATGGAAGTCGGCCGAATGGTCAGCGTGGAGCAGGTGTGCGAGCTCATGCACGATCGTTGCGTCGAGCACCCAACCCGGGACGGTGCGCAGCCGGTGAGAGATCCGGATCTCCCCGGTCTGCGGCGAGCACGACGCCCATCGCTTCCCCTGGTTCGTCACCCAACGGATCGAGGTCGGCCGGACGCCCTCGACGTACCTGTCAGCAAGCACTCCGGCACGTGCCGCGAGGGCATCGTCGGACGTGGATGCTCGTGGGCGCTTGGCCATGACACGCGCAACGAGCCAATCGACGAGCCCCGGCCGGTCGGCCTTCGGGACGTGGCTGGGCAGCACCACGACGATCTGGCCGTTCTCCCAGAACGCCGTGGCGGTCTTACGACGGCGCGAGCTCGTTCGCACCACCACGGCCGGGTGCGTGAGATCACGGTCCGAGGGCCGGGCTTCGTCCTCGTGGTCCGACAGGGCTCCGTCCTCGTGGTCCGACAGGGCTCCGTCCTCGTGGTCCGACAGGGGTCCGTCCTCGTGGCCGGCGCAGCTCGCCGAGGACTCGGTCCAATGCAGCGGGAGCATCGGGGAAGAAGTGGTGTCGGGCATCTCACCATTCTGCAAGGCGGCTGTGACGCGGTTCGGGATGGCGCACCGCATGCCACCCCGCGTCGCCATCCGTGCGGCGCGGTGGGCTGCGGCGCGGTGGGCTGCGGCGCGGTGGGCTGCGGCGCCTCAGCCGGCTGCTCGGGCTCGGGGTGAGCGAGGGGACTTGAACCCCCGACCTCCAGGGCCACAACCTGGCGCTCTAACCAGCTGAGCTACGCCCACCGAGACTGGATAGTCTGGCACACGCCAGGACCGCTGGGCCTACGCAGGCGTGGAGAACCCACGAAGCCGCGACCCGTCTGGCAGTACCCAGGCGCGGATGCCCGACCTCGCTCCCCTGGATGACGAGATGCCGTTGGAGAAGCCCCTCCTGCGGTTCAGCTCGTCTCCCGGTCAGCGGTGGGGCGTCTTCCAGCCTCGTGCCTCGGCGATCTCCCGGCACGTGGGGCAGAGCGGATAGCGGTTCGGATCGCGATTGGGTACCCACACCTTGCCGCAGAGCGCGCGTACGGGCGTGCCCGTCACCATGCTCTCCACGATGTTCGTCCCTGCCGGGAAGAACTTGCCTCGCTTGCCACGGAAGCCTTCGAGGACGATGTGCGCCATCCGTTCGTGATCGCCTTCGTCGAACGCCACATCCGGACGGACAGGGCTGACCTTGGTCGATCCGCCTGGTGTCGCGGTGTTGGGCGTGAGGGTGTCGGGCATCGCATCGAACCTTGCTCATCGCGCGCCTCAGCGACGGCACAGGAAGAGGATACTCGCCCGCGAGCTTCGAATCCTCGAGATCGCGAGGCGTGTGGTTCTCGTCGTAACTTGGGCAGTCCAGCCGCCTCAGGGCCGGTGCTGGGGAAGACGCAGCTCGAACGACTGTCGGGAAACGTCGAGGAACTACAGTCGACGACCGGGCGTGAGCCCCCGTGGCCGAGTGGACTTAGGCAACGGACTTCTAATCCGTACTACGCAGGTTCGAATCCTGCCGGGGGCGCTCGTTTCCCCAGCTCAGAAGCACTGTCCGGGCCGCGCGAGCCTCTGACCAGGAACGATGGGTAAAAGTCCTGGTAGAGACCATGATCTACCCCTCATTGGTCCGTAGTCGTCTGCCCTCATCCGCACGCTGTTGCACCACATTGCACCACCCTCTACGCTCCGCTCGTGGCCAAACGCCCGAAGCGCCGCCGGGGCGAGGGGTCGATCTCCTATGAGGCCGCAGCGGATCGCTGGCGGGCGATGCTCTCGTGGCGAGACGGCGAGGGGCGCCTGCACCGGGCGACCAAACGCGCGCCCACGCGCGAAGACGCGGAGCTCGCGCTCGCGACGCTGCGCCTCGAGCACGCCCAGGGAGCGCGGGAGGAGGAGGACGTCGTGTTCGGCGCCTGGCTCGAGCACTGGCTCGCAGCAGTGCTGCCGGGGCTGCGCATCTCCGAGCGCACGAAGGCGGACTACCGAAAGCACGCCCGGGCCCTCGCCCCTCTCGCTTCGATCCCGCTTCGCTCCCTCGGCGTGCGCGACGCCGAGGCCCTGCTCGCAGACCTCGCCGACAAGGGGTACTCCCGGACGATCTGTCGCCTCGTGCGCGCGACGCTCTCACGCGTGCTCGGTGACGCAGAGCGCACCGATCTTGTGACCCGAAACGTCGCGCGCCGCGCGCCTACCGGCAGAGGCGAGGGCGCCCAGGGAGCGCCGCACGCTCGGCCACGAAGAGGCGGCCCGTCTCGAAGAGGCGCTCTCGGGCGAGAAGGACGAGGCGCTGTGGCTCTCGATGCTGCTCCTCGGGCTTCGCCCGGGGGAGGCGGCAGCGCTCGGGTGGGGGGACGTGGACCAGGACGCTGGGGTGCTCCACGTCGTGCGGGCACGGCGCTGGACGCCTCGGGGCTACGAGGTGGGCCCGACCAAGACCCGTCGCTCCGCCCGGGTGGTGAAGATGCCCCCGAGGCTCGCAGCCGCCTTCTGCGCCCTCGAGCGTGCGACAGCCCCGCCCGACGCGCTCGTCTTCGCCACCCCAACGGGCCGGCTGCTCGAGCCCTCTGCCATGAACCACCGGCTCGCCCGGCTGTGCGCCAAGGCGGGCATCGAGCGGGTGACCCCCTACGAGCTGCGCCACTCGGCGGCGAGCCTGCTCAGTGACGCAGGGGTACCGATCGAGACCCTGGCCGACCTGCTCGGGCACACGAGCACCCAGATGCTCGAGGCCGTCTACCGCCACCGGGTGCGCAAGGTCGTCGACCCGGGGATCTGGTAGGCGGCGTCGCGGCGCGCCAACGAAGCCGGCGAGCACCACGGCCTCGTCGTCGCGTCCGCGGCGTTCGCGAAGCAGAACGGCGGCCCGGCGGACACGGCCTGGCACGCGGTCACGGACCCGCTCGGGACCATCACCGCGCGCGACACGACGGCGCTCGTGGTCCTCCCGTGCCTGGAGTAGTGGCGCTCTGCGCCGACTCTCGTCACCGATCAGATCGCGACGATCACGACCCGGCTGCGCCACTCGCTCGTCGTCGCAAGTCCGGAGCGCACCGGGGAGGTGAGCGACGAGGAGCTCGGGTCGGTGCGCTTCCGGATGCTCGAGCCCGAGCCCGAGATCAAGCGGGCGATGGCCTTCGGCGACGACTACCGGCTCCTCGGCACCCGGCGCGACCGGATCGCCGGCCTCGGCAACGCGGTCGTGCCGAGCGTCGCCGAGTGGATCACCGGTCGCTGCATGGCGGTGCTGCGGGCGGAAGCGGCGTAGGGAGTAGGGAGTAGCGAGGAGGTGGGAGCGCGTCTGTCCTGTGACGAACAGGTCGCGTCCGCCGACCCTCTCATCCTCAACCCCAAGGAGTCGGGGTTCGCGACTGGCGGGGGTGAAGTTGCGACACGCTGGTGCTTCGGTCCCGGGAGGGTGATCCGTTCAGGACTGGCGACCCCGCTGGCAGGGGTGTTGGCGAGCGCACTGGCGACCCGGAGGAGCCCCCTCACGCCGAGTACCCGGCACGGCGGTCCTTGGTGTTCCGAGCCGCCAAGCTGATGGCCGGCCCTTCCACCACAGGCTCGAGGTTCGCATTGTGGGAGGCCGGGGGCGCCACGCCCGCTACCAGCACCTTCATCACGTCGGGCCTTCCAGGGCGCGAACTTGCATGGCACGCGAGCACTGATGTCACGATGTCGCGATACCATGAGTGCATGTTGCGTCCTGAAAGCTGGACCAGCCCAGCGGGTGGAAGTCCCGTCCGGGTAATCGCCGGAGAGCCCGGTAGCAGGCCCCGGTCCGTCGTCGAGAGGCGGCGGGCTGAGCGGGGCGTCAAGAGCCTCTTTGGAGGGAGCAAGCGTGCGGGCCGTAGGTCCACCAGGGCCGAGTCCTGCAGCCTCGTCAAATGCACAACGGGGGAGCCGAGCCGCTCATGTCACGGCGAAGGCAGCATCGGGTGGACTGGCGTTCCGGACATGCCCACCACCTGGTCCCTCCGGGGTACGGGGAGCGGCACGTACGCACGGGGTGGTTCGGAACAGGAGAGGCCCGTCTTGCCAGCCTCGTCAGCAAAGACCGTCGGGATAAGCCAGTGGTGAAACTCGACGGAGGCGAGCGGGAGTCCGACGGGGCCGTAGTACTGCCGATCGCCGGGAGCAACCCGGCAGGAGGGAAGGGCCCCGACTTCGGTCACGCCGGGAACGGAAGAACGAGCGAGGGCGTGCCGGGGACCGCTCCGGCCATCTACCCCCAGGGGCACCATGTGCCTCCGGAGAAAGTTCGACGCCTCCAGAACCGGCTATGGGCTGCGGCCAAGCAGTCTTCGGGTCGGCGTTTCCACGCCCTTTATGACCGCATCTACAGAAGTTGTGGGCGATCAGGGATTCTCGCGTTCTGCGATCAACAGAATTCGCGGTGACCTGGCCGGTGGCGCCCTCCGAAGGCGTTGGGTTGATTGGTGTTGTAGTCGGTCGTGGTTGTCGGGTCAAGGATCGGTCGGGTGCGGCCCGGCCGACGGCACATCGTTGGCACTGCGGACACTGCGTGGAACTGCGGGTCGAACGGATAGGACGGGCACTTCGGCCGTCGGCCGGGCGAGTCGCACCGAGCTGGCCGGTGGTCCCCGGCTCCGGACCTCGGGCGCTGGGATCACGACGTCGGCGTCACCGTGAGCGGATGGGGCGGCGCCGGTCGCCGGCATGCCGGCGGTGGCCCACACCGTCAGCGCGAGGAGGACCAGGATGACGACGATCACGCCTTCACCGCTTCGGCCAGGGCCTGGTGCTCGCGCATCCGCCACGAGGGACCCTTGATGTTGAACACGACCGCCCGGTGCATGAGGCGATCCAGGATCGCCGAGGCGACGACTGCGTCCCCGAAGACCTCCCCCCAGGCCGGCAACCCCCGATTGGTCGTCGCCAGGGTGGGGTGGCCGTTCTCGTAGCGGGCGTTGATCACGTTGAAGAAGACGCCGGCCCCCTCGGCCCCGATCGGGAGAAGCCCGACGTCATCGACGACGAGGACGGTCGGTGCGGTGTAGG